>NZ_JBITFQ010000001.1:721676-1074658 GCF_044456225.1 Streptomyces sp. NPDC050988
GGAACGCCCAACCTGGGCCGGCCCTCACCCGACCCTCAGCCCCCCCCGTAAACGATCGATGGGTGGCTTCGGATTCCTCCGAAGCCACCCTTCGACCTGCGACTCGTACGAGTCGGGACGACAGGATTTGAACCTGCGACCCCTTGACCCCCAGTCAAGTGCGCTACCAAGCTGCGCCACGTCCCGATGCGCTTCTTCGCGGCAGAACCGCGTGATCGCACAGACAGAACACTACCCCACACCCGGTGCTGCTTCGAAGGTGGCGTGGGGCGAGGGACAATCGGTGCATGAGCAGTGCTTCTGACGACAGGCGGGACCGGGACGCCGAGGGACGGGCGCGCAACGCGCGGCCCCGGGACGGGCTCGGGCGGCCCCTGCCGTACGGGACCGACGGGGTGGAGCGGCAGCCCGAAGGGGTGGTTCGCGCGCCCGAGGAGACGGTCGTCGAGGCGCAGGCTCTGCTGGCGGCGGGCAAACCGTTCCACGCGCACGAGGTGTTCGAGGACGCGTGGAAGTCGGGTCCCGACGAGGAGCGGGCGCTGTGGCGCGGGCTGGCCCAGCTCGCGGTGGGGCTCACCCACGCGGCCCGGGGGAACGTGACGGGCGGGGCGCGCTTGCTGCGGCGGGGCGCCGGGGCGGTCGAGGAGTGGGCGGCGGAGGCCGGGCGGTCGCGGCCGTACGGGCTGGAGCTGGCCGGACTGGCCGCGTGGGCGCGGGAGTTGGCGGGCACGGTGGAGAAGGACGGGGCGTCCGTGGACGCGCGGGTGTGGGCGCCGCGGCTGCGGGGCGGCGGGGCCTGACAGCGGCTCAGGGCCGGGCCGGGTCTCCTCCGTCGGACGCGGTGACGGGACTGTCGGTGGCGTGGGGCAGACTCGGGGTGTGCGAAAGATTCATGTCATCGGCATCGGGGCGGGCGATCCCGACCAACTGACCCTCCAGGCGGTCAAGGCGCTGAGGAACACGGACGTGTTCTTCATCCTCGACAAGGGCGAGGCCAAGTCGGACCTCGTCCAGCTGCGCCGTGACATTCTCGACGCGCACCTGCCGGACGGGACGTACCGCCTGGTGGAGGCGCGCGATCCGGAGCGGGACCGGGCCGCCGGGGGCGCGGGCTACTCCCCCGCCGTCGGCGACTGGCGCAGTGCCCGTGCCGACATCTACGAACGGCTGATCACCGAGGAGCTGGGCGAGGACGAGAGCGGGGCGTTCCTCGTCTGGGGCGACCCCTCCCTGTACGACAGCACGCTGGGGATTCTGGAGGAGATCCTCGACCGGGGCGCGGTCTCCTTCGAACACGACGTGGTGCCGGGCATCAGCAGCGTCTCGGCACTGGTCGCCCGCCACCGCACCGGGCTCAACCGCGTGGCCCGGCCCGTCCAGATCACCACGGGCCGGCGACTGGCCCAGGGCTTCCCGGAGGACGTCGACGACGTGGTGGTCATGCTCGACGCCCACCAGGCCTTCCAGCAGTACGCCGACCAGGACATCGACATCTACTGGGGGGCCTACATCGGCACGCCCGACGAGATCCTGGCCTCCGGCCCCCTCGCGGAGACGGCCCCGCGCATCGCCGAACTCCGCGAGCGGGCCCGCGACCGCAAGGGCTGGATCATGGACACATACCTGCTGCGCAGACACCCCCAGGACTAGACCGCGGCCCCAAAGGGTCGCGGGGAACTGCGCGACCAGCCACGGCGAACCCGCGGCCGAAGCACCGGCCTTCCGGCGGAGCGTTCAGGGGCGCCCGGCGCCCCTGCGCTGCCCCGCACCACCACCGCGGTAGCGGGCTCGCACCCGTGCGGACGGCCCCGCATGCACCCGCCACCACCCGGTGTGAAGCTGACGAGTGTGACGACCACCGACACCGCCGAGCCGCCGTCCGAGGCTCGGACGGCCCCCGCGCAGCCGCCCGTGCTGGACAAGCGTCGCCGCAACGTCGTCTTCGTGACGATCATGCTCGGCATGCTGCTGGCCGCGCTGGACCAGACGATCGTGGGCACGGCCCTGCCGACGATCGTGTCGGACCTCGGTGGTGCGGAGCACATGTCGTGGGTGGTCACCAGCTATCTGCTCGCGGAGACCGTCGCGACGGTGCTGGTCGGCAAGTTCGGTGACCTGTTCGGCCGCAAGGTGGTCTTCCAGGCGTCGGCGATCATCTTCATCACCGGCTCGTTCCTGTGCGGCCTCGCCTCGAACATGACACTGCTGATCGTCTGGCGGGGCATGCAGGGCATCGGCGCGGGCGGTCTGATGGTCACCGCGATGGCCCTGATCGCCGATGTGATCCCACTGCGCGAACGCGGCAAGTACCAGGGCGCCATCGGTGCCGTCTTCGGTGTCGCCACCGTCATCGGCCCCCTGCTCGGCGGCCTCTTCACCGACCACCTCACCTGGCGCTGGTGCTTCTACGTCAACGTCCCCATCTCGATCCTCGTGGTCGTGGCCGCGGCCCGCACGATCCCGGTGGTGAAGTCGCCCTCCCGCCCGGTCATCGACTATCTGGGCATCGCCCTGGTGGCCGTCGGCGCCAGCGCCCTGATCCTGGCGACGAGCTGGGGCGGCAACGAGTACGCCTGGAGCTCGCCGGTCATCATCGGCCTCTTCGCGGGCGGCATCGTCGCCCTCGCGGCCTTCTGCTGGGCGGAGACCCGCGCGGACCAGCCGATGCTGCCGATGCGGCTGTTCGGCAACCCCGTCTTCACGGTCTGCTCGATCCTCAGCTTCATCGTGGGCTTCGCGATGCTGGGCGCGATGACGTTCCTGCCGACGTTCCTGCAGTACGTGGATGGCGACTCGGCCACGGTCTCCGGCGTCCGCACCCTGCCCATGGTCATCGGGCTGCTCATCGCGTCGGTGTTCAGCGGCAACGTGGTCAGCAAGACCGGCCACTATCGCGTCTTCCCCATCGTCGGGTCCCTGGTGATGGGCGTCGGCCTGTTCCTGCTCTCCATGATGGGCCCCGGCACCAACACCTGGCTCGCGTCGTTCTACATGTTCGTCCTGGGCACCGGGATCGGCCTGTGCATGCAGGTGCTCACCATCGCCGTGCAGAACACCGTCGAGTACACCGACCTGGGCACCGCGACGTCCGGGGTGACCTTCTTCCGTACGCTGGGCAGTTCGTTCGGCACCGCGGTGTTCGGCACGATCTACACGAACACGCTGGCGCCGCGGCTCGCGGACGGCGTCGCGGAGGCGGCCCGGACGACCGGGACCGATCCCGCGGCCCTCACGAAGGCCGCGACCAGTCCGGAGGGGCTGCACGAACTGCCGTCGGCGACCGCCGCGCCCATCGTGGAGGCGTACGCCGACACGCTCCAGACCGTCTTCCTGTGGACCGTGCCGGTGACGCTGATCGGCTTCGTGGTCGCGCTGTTCCTCAAGCAGGTGCAGCTGCGCGACAGCGCCCGGATGGGGTCCACGGACCTGGGCGAGGGCTTCGCGACCCCCTCCTCGGCCGACAACCAGCGGCGTCTGGAGGCCGTGGTCGGAAAGATCATCGGCGGTACGAGTCCCGACGCCATGCGCCGGCTCGTCACCGAGTCCGACACCCGTCTCGACATCGCGGGCGCCTGGGCCGTGATGCAGGTCGAGCTGTTCACCCGGATGGTCGGCCACGCGAGCCTCAGCCTGATCGCGGCCCGCCGCCACATGCCTCCGGAGGTCCTGGTCCCGGTCTTCCAGCGCATGGTCGAGGAGGGCTACCTCACGCGCGACGGCACCCTCTTCTCCCACACCGAGGCGGGTGACCGCGAGGCCCACGTCATCGGCAAGGCCTTGGCCACGGCGCTCGCCGAACGCGTCGAACAGGACATCGGCCGCCCCTCCGGCGCGGACCTCCGCGCCGCCGTCGACACCATCGCCAAGCGTCTCCTGGTCGAGGACCTGACCCAGGACATCCTGACGGAGGACCGCCCCAAGTCCCTGGCAGCGGCCACGACGGAAACCTGACGAGCACGCCGGCCGAGCGGCCCTACCCCGCCCCGAAGCCCAGCCGGGCCAGCACCGACACCACATCCGGTTCGGCTCGTATCCCCTGTGGGAGAGGAGGGCGGTGTACGACCACGACCGGCAGCCCCAGTTCCCTGGCGGCCGTCAGTTTGGCCGAGGTGGCCGAGCCGCCACTGTCCTTGGTGACCAGGACGTCGATGCGGTGCTCGCGCAGGAGGGCCGTCTCGGACTCCACCGTGAACGGGCCGCGTGCCAGCAGGACTTCCGTGTGGCGCGGCATCGGCGGCTCGGGGGGTTCCACCGAGCGTACGAGGTAGTGCAGTTCGGGCTCCCGGGCGAAGGCCGCGAGGCCCAGGCGGCCCGTCGTGAGGAAGACGCGCCGGCCCAGGGGCGGGAGCAGGGCGGCGGCTTCGGCGAGGGACGCCGCCGGGTGCCAGCGGTCGCCGGGGACGGGGGTCCAGCCCGGGCGGCGCAGGACCACGGCCGGGACGCCGGTCGCCGCCGCGGCCCGTACTGCGTTCTCGGTGATGCCTCTCGCGAAGGGGTGCGTGGCGTCGACGACGGCGTCCACCTGCTCGGCGCGCAGCCACCGTGCGAGGCCCTCCGACCCGCCGAACCCCCCGACGCGTACGTCCCCGTCCAGGGCTCCCGGCCGGGACACGCGGCCCGCGAGCGACGTGGTCACGCGCACGCCGGGGCGGGCCGCGAGCGACGCGGCCAGTTCACGCGCCTCGGTGGTCCCGCCGAGGACCAAGACATGCGGGGACATGGCATCGAGCGTACGGGCCCGGACTCCTTCAGCCGTCCGCCGGCCTCGGCCGCTGTCAGCCCAAGGCCCGGTCCAGGTTGAACGCCGCGCTGATCAGGGAGAGATGGGTGAAGGCCTGCGGGAAGTTGCCCTGCTGTTCGCCGGTGTGGCTGATCTCCTCGGCGTACAGACCGAGGTGGTTGGCGTAGGTGAGCATCTTCTCGAAGGCCAGCCGCGCCTCGTCGAGCCGTCCGGCCCGGGTCAGCGCCTCGACGTACCAGAAGGAGCAGATCGAGAAGGTGCCCTCCTCGCCGCGCAGACCGTCGGGGCTCGCGTTCGGGTCGTAGCGGTAGACCAGCGAGTCGGAGACCAGGTCCTCGGTGAGCGCGTCGAGGGTGGAGAGCCACTTCGGGTCGGTGGGCGAGATGAACTTGGCCAGGGGCATCATCAGCACCGCGGCGTCGAGGACGTCGTCGTCCTCGTGCTGGACGAACGCCTGGCGCGCCGGTGACCAGCAGCGTTTCATGATCCGCCGGTAGATCGTGTCGCGGGCGCCGCGCCAGCGCACGATGTCCGCGGGCAGGCCCCGGCGGGTGGCCAGCCTGATGGCCCGCTCGATCGCCACCCAGCACATGAGCCGGGAGTAGAGGAAGTTCTTGCGGCCGCCGCGGGTCTCCCAGACGCCCTCGTCGGGCTGGTCCCAGTGTTCGCAGACCCAGTCGACGAGTCCGCAGATGTCGTCCCACTGGTCGCTGGAGATCGGCTGGGCCCACTTGTCGTAGAGGTAGACCGAGTCGATGAGCGCTCCGTAGATGTCGAGCTGGAGCTGGTCGGACGCCGCGTTGCCGACCCGGACGGGCGCGGAGCCCTGGTATCCCTCCAGGTGGGGAAGCTCCCGCTCGGGCAGGTCGGTGCGCCCGTCGATGCCGTACATGATCTGCACCGGGCCCCCGGGGCGGCCGTCGCCCGGGGTGATGAATTTTGCCGCGAAGGCCATGAAGGACTCGGCCTCGCTGGTGAAGCCCAGCCTCAGCAGCGCGTACACGCAGAAGGCGGCGTCGCGCACCCACACGTACCGGTAGTCCCAGTTGCGCTCGCCGCCGAGCTGTTCGGGCAGGCTGGTCGTGGCCGCTGCCACGATCGCGCCCGTCGGCGCGTAGGTGAGCAGCTTGAGGGTGAGCGCGGAGCGGTGCACCATCTCCCGCCACCGGCCGCGGTACTGGGAGGCGGTCAGCCAGCGCCGCCAGAAGGCCACCGTGGCGGCGAACAGATCCTCGGCCTCGGCGCGCGGGCAGCGGCGGGGCGCGATGTCGCCGCTGACCTGGTCGAGGGCGAACACCGCGGACTCGCCCTCCTGGAGCTTGAAGTCCACTCGCGCGTCGAGCCCGTCGCATTCGAGCGGCTCCGTGGCGGTCAGCGCGAGGGACAGACCCGCCGACTCGAAGATCACCATGTCGTCGTGGGTCCGCGCGGTGTGCGGCTGGGCTCCGTACTCGAACCGGGGAGCCACCCGCGCGCGGAAGGGGATCGAGCCGCGTACGCACAGCACACGGCGGATGAGCCGGTGCCGGTCCGCCTCGGTCTCGTCGCCGTCCACCGGCATGAAGTCCTGGATCTCGCCCACCCCGTCCTCGGTGAAGAACCGGGTGACCAGGACGTTGGTGTCGGGGAAGTAGAACTGCTTGGTCCGGGCCGGCACGGCGGCCGCCAGCTCGAAGGAGCCGCCCCGGTCCGCGTCGAGGATCGAGGCGAAGACGCTGGGCGCGTCGAAGGACGGACAGCAGTACCAGTCGATCGTGCCGTTCGTGCCCACCAGGGCCACGCTGCGCAGATCGCCGATCAGACCGTGCTCGGCGATCGGCAGATAGCCGGTGGATGCCGGTGGATCCTCGTGACCGGACGCCTCGGACATGGCCGCAGCCTCCCTGCCCCGGGAACACACTGATGACGCCTTCCAGCGTAGGCGCTCCGCTGGATTTGCGGTTGGTCTTCGCTTTGGTCCGCGGTTGGTTTTGTGCGAGCCGGTGGGGGCTGGTCACGCCCCGTGGCGGAGCCGCAGATCGATACATCCCCGCGCCCCTTACGGGGCTCGGGGATGCGGCATCAGCGCAGGAGCAGCTGTGCTCCGCCCACCACCGTCGCCGCGATCACCAGCTGTTCGAAGAGTCGCTGATTGATCCGGTTCACGGCCCATTTCCCGATGAACGCCCCTGGTACGACGAAGGCGGCGAGGGCGGCGTCCAGCAGCAGCGAGTTGCCGTCGATGAGGCCGAGGCCGACGCTGAAGGGGACCTTGGAGACGTTGACGATCAGGAAGAAGAAGGCGGAGGTCCCCAGGAAGCCGAGCTTCCGGAAGCCCGCGGAGAGCAGGTACATCGACATCACCGGGCCGCCCGCGTTGGCGACCATCGTGGTGAAGCCGCCCAGCACGCCGTACGAACGGGCCTTGATACGGCCGGTGCGCGTGGCCACGGAGTCGGGTTCCTCCTCCGCCTCGGCCTTGCGGCGGCGCCAGATGGTGACCCCGGCCATCAGCAGCAGGATCGCGCCGATCGACGTCCGTACGACCTGGTCGTCGGCCCACATGAGGAACACCGTGCCGACGATCACTCCCGCGGCGACCGCCGGGAACAGTTTCCACAGCGTCGGCCAGTGCGCGTGCCGCCGGTAGGTGAGCACGGCGAGCACGTCACCGACGATGAGGATCGGCAGCAGGACGCCGGTCGACGCCCGGGCGGGCAGGACGGCCGCGAAGATGGCGAGGCTGACCGTGTTGGCTCCGCTGACGGCTGTCTTGGAGAAGCCGACAAGCAGGGCCGCGGCGGCGAGGGCGGCGAACTCCCACAGGGATATGTGCCAGAGCGTCATCGTGTTCATGCGGGGACCGATGCTATGCCCACGTATCCGATGGCGTCAGGACCGTCTCGACAGGTGGCCCCTGCCGTCGGCGCCGGCCGCGCGGTGTGGACCGCTCCCCCGCCCCCTGGAAAGATCGCCCTCGATTCTTCGCCGACGCCGATGGAGGACCCATGGCCGACTCCCGCGAGCACACCCTCACGGGCACCCGGGGCACGATCACCGCACGCGAGTGGCCACGGGAGCGGCCTCGGTACGTGGCGTTGCTGGTGCACGGCTACGGGGAGCACATCGGCCGGTACGAGTACGTGGCCGACGTGCTGCACGCGCACGGCGCGGCCGTGTTCGGCCCCGACCACATGGGGCACGGGAAGTCGGCGGGCGAGCGGGTGCTGGTCGAGGACTTCGAGGACGTGGTGAGCGACGTCCACGCGGTGGAGCGGCTGGCCCGGGCCGCCCATCCGCACGTACCGGTCGTGCTGGTCGGCCACTCCATGGGCGGCCTGATCGCCGCGCGACACGCCCAGCGGTACGGGGACGGGCTCGCCGCGCTCGTCCTCTCCGGGCCGGTCATCGGCAGCTGGGACCTGCTGCCCCAGCTGCTCGCGCTCGATCCGCTGCCCGACATCCCCATCGACCCGACGACGCTCTCGCGCGACCCGTCGGTCGGTGCGGCGTACGCGGCGGATCCGCTGGTCTGGCACGGGCCGTTCAAGCGCCCCACGCTGGAGGCGTTCGTACGCACTCTGGAGACCATCGCCAAGAGCGGTGACGTGGGTGCGCTGCCGCTGCTGTGGCTGCACGGGGACGACGACCGGATCGTGCCGCTGCCCGCCAGCCGCGCGGGCATCGAGGAGCTGCGCGGGGCCGACTGGTCCGAGCGTGTGTACGCGGGCGCTCAGCACGAGGTGTTCAACGAGACGAACAAGGACACGGTCCTCGCGGACGTGACCGCCTTCGTGGACCGGGTCCTGGCCGGCTGAGGGCGGACGGGCCCCGCGGCCCGGAAATCGGGTGTTTTCGCTGATCCGCCCTGGGCACCCGGCCCCGCATGGAGTGGTTGCGGAGCGCGGCTTGCGCGGAGGAGGACCCTGAACTGTTCTTCCCTGTAGGTACGACCGGCCCCGCGCAGCGGGACATCGCCGCCGCCAAGCGAGTCTGTGCCCGTTGCCCGGTGGCCGGCCCGTGCCTGGCGTGGGCGCTCGCCACCGGACAGACGTCGGGTGTATGGGGTGGTACGGGCGAGGAGGAACGTACTGAACTGCTCCGCATGGTTCGCCGCCAACAAGCGTCGCAAGAACCGCGAACGTAGCAAACATCGCAAACGTCAAGGAGAAACGCGCCATGACCGTGGTGAAGAGCACCCTGCCCGAGTCCGCTCGTCAGGTCGTCGGGGAGGCCCTGCAGGGCACTCTGGTGGATCTGCTCGGGCTGTCGCTCATCGGCAAGCAGGCCCACTGGAACATCGTGGGCCCGCGGTTCCGCTCGATCCATCTGCAGCTCGACGAGGTCGTCGACACGGCCCGTACGTACGCCGACACCGTGGCCGAGCGCGCGGCGACGCTCGGTGTGCCGCCCGACGGCCGGCCCGAGACGGTCGCGACGGCGGCCGCCCCGCAGGGCCCGAAGGCGGGCTGGGTCCAGGACACCGAGGTCGTCGGCGTGCTCGTCGAGGCGCTGGAGACGACCATCGGACTGCTGCGCGAGCGGATCACCGCGACCGCCGAGCCCGATCCCGTCACGCAGGACCTGCTGATCGGTCTGACGGCGGAGCTGGAGAAGCACCGCTGGATGTTCCAGGCCGAGGACTGGCCGCGCACCTGAGGTCCGCGGGCATGCGCGGCAGGACAGCGCACGCAGCCATGTCGTCTTCGTAGGCCAGCCATGTGGTCTTCGTAGGCAGGGACGAGCGCACGACCGAAAGGGAGGTGTACGTCATGACCGACGCCCTCGAACTCGACGCGTTGTGGGACGAGTTCCACCGCGCGGTGAACATGACCTCGCAGGAGCTGGCCGCGTGGCTGCGGGTGAGCGACGCCTCCGAGGAGACGGAACCGCTGCCGGAGCACGCGGGTTCGCCCACCGGTCAGCATGTGCTGGCCATCCTCCAGAAGCGCCGCACCGACCTCACCGACGACGACCTCGACGTGATGTACGAGGTCGTGGACATCGTCACGGCCGAGACGGATCCGGAGGGCGAACCGTTGGCCGGTCCCGGCGCCGAGGAGACACAGCGCCGGCATCGGCTGATGGCATTGGGCCACGACCCGCTCAAACCGCCCTCCTAGGGGGACAGAGCCTTCCGCGCACCGGATCGACACCAGCAGGCCTCATCCCGCACGGGTGTACGACTGGCTCATCGGCGGCAAGGACAACTACCCGGTCGACGAGCAACTGGGCCTGCAGATGCTGGCGTTGGAGCCGGCCGCGGCGCCCGACGCACGGATCGTGTACGCCGACAACGACCCCATCGTGCTGGCCCATGCCGCGGCGCTCCTGCACGGCACTCCCGAGGGGTGACGGAGTACATCCAGGCGAATGTGCGCGACACGGGCAGGATCCTGGAACAGGCGAGGGCCGTCCTCGACTTCGACCGGCCCGTCGCGCTGTCGCTGGTCGCGCTGCTGCACTTCGTCGCCGACGAGGACGGGGCGTACGACCTGGTGGGCAGCCTGGTCGAGGCGCTGGTCTCATCATCGCAGCAACCACCCTCCGTCCACACCGAGGTTGACGCCGTTGACCGCTTCGTTGCGCAGCAGGAAGTCCACCGCGTCCACGACGTCCCGCATGCGCGCGAGCCGGCCCGTGGGCGTCTGGGCGCGGTAGTTCTCCAGCACCTCCGGTGGCTTGCCCGCCCAGAAGGGGCTGTCGCCGACGATGCCCGGGTGGACGGCGTTGACGCGTATCGGGGCGAGTTCGCTCGCGAGGGTTCGCACCAGGCCCGTGACGCCGGCGTTCACCGTGGCGACGGTCGTGGCGCCCGGGTAGGGCCGTTCCTTGGCCTGCCCGCCGAAGATCACGACGGCGCTCGCCTCGGTCATCCGGGGCAGCAGCGTGTGGACGACCTCGGTGTAGCCGACGAGCTTGAGCGTGACGAGGTGCAGCGCGGCGGCTATGTCGTAGTCGGTGACGGTGTTCCGGTCACGGGAGATGCCCGCGAGGACGAGGTGGTCGACCCGCTCGACACCGGCCAGCGCGCCCGCGATCTCGCGCGGCCGGGACAGGTCGAGGGCGAGCCCGCGCGCGCCGATCTCCTTGGCTGCCGTGTCGGCGCGGTGGGCGTCACGACCGGTGAGTACGACCTCGTCGCCGCGTTCCGCGCGGGTGCGGGCGAACTCGCGGCCGATGCCGGCCGTACCGCCGATGACGACAACACTGCTCATGGCCTCTCCCCCAGCATGTCGCGCAGGTAGTCCCAGTCGCGGGCGAACCGGTAGGAGTGGCGCGACGGCGGCTGTGGTGCCTGTGTCTCCAGCCAACGCACCGGTCCCGTACCGGCGTTGGTGAAGCTGTGGACGCAACCGGCGCACGCCCAGGCGGCGTCGCCCACGCCCAGCCGGTACCGCTCTCCGTCGAAGGCGGCGTCCACGGCTCCCTCGACGATGAGATACGTCTCCTCGAACGGGTGGTCGTGCGCGCCCGCGACGCCGTCGGCCGCGTACCGCACCATGAACATGGTCGAGGCCACCGCGCCCAGGTCGGCGTCCACCATCATCTTCACGGTGATCCCGCTGTAGACGAGCAGCGCGGTGCGCATACTGGCCGACACGGCGAGGAGGTCCTGGGACTGTTTGCCGGGGTCCATCTGGGCGGCCTCGAAGTGGCCGAACGAGCGGGTGCGCGGGTCGCGGACGTCGATCCGGACCGGCTCACGGAACGACTCGCGGTCCGGCAGTGCGGGCACCGCCCGGGTGTCGTGTCCATAGCGCGCCCTCGGCACCGGTGCGAGCATGTCCGCCCAGCGTGCGACGGTGTCCCCGGCCCCGCGCCAGGCGTGCGGCATGCCCGTCGGCAGCAGCCCGTAGTCGCCTTCTTCGAGGAGGTACGAGCCCTCGGGCGTATCGAGGATCACCGTCCCGGAGAGCAGGTGGAAGGACTCCTCGTACGAGTGGACGTGGGCCCCGATGGCCCCGTCCGGCGTCAGTTCGCAGACGCCGAAGCCCGTGTGCACGGAGCCGTCCTCCTCGCCGACCACAGTCCGCCGAGTGAACCCCGTGCTCCCGTACGGCAGTTGGGGCGGGGCGGCGAACGTGGCGTCCGCCGCCCGCCGGATCACGTGGTGCGTCATGCCTGCTGCTTCCCACGTGCCTCGACCGCTGCCGCGAGACGGTCTCGGGACTCCTCGACCAGGCGCCGCGCCCGCCCGACGTCGGCGAGCAGCCTGCCGTCGCGCTTGCGGACGACTCCGTCGACGATGACGGTCTCGACGTTGGACACGTCCGCGCCCAGCGTCACGGCGGCCACCGGGTCGATGAGCGGCGCGACGTTGAGCGCGGTCGCGTCGATCGCGACGACGTCCGCGCGCTTGCCGGGGGTCAGTGAACCGGTGCGCTGTTCAAGTCCCGCGACATGGGCGCCGTTGACCGTCACGATCTCCAGCATCTGACGTGCCGTCAACATCGTTTCGGGTACGGGGGTGTCGGCCTGCCAGCACTCGGCGTTCACCCGTGCCCGCTCGGCGCCGAAGGCCGCTCGGATCTGGGTGAACATGTCGCCGGGCACAGTGGTGACCACGTCGATGCTCAGGGACGGCCGCAGCCCGTGCTCGATGGCCTTCATCACCGGCGGCCAGCCGTGCCCCATCTGCAACTCCACCTGGGGTGCGACGGAGACCGTGCCGCCGCTGTCGGCGACCATCCGCCACTCCTCCTCGCTGAAGTAGCAGCAGTGCACATAGGTGGTGTCGGAGCCGAGCAGCCCCAGCTCGTGCAGTTGCCTGACCATTCCGAAGCGGCCGGCGAGCCGCCCCATGCCGACGTGCACGGTGATGGGGATGCCCAGTTCGCGTGCGAGGCGCCACTCGGCCTCGACGACGTCGTTGATGCAGAAGCCTGGACCACGGGTGGCGAGGCCCATGGTCAACAGTCCTTCGTCCGAGGCGAAGTGACGGTCCCTCACCCTTCGTACGTCGTCCCCGGGAATCGAGATCTTGCTCTCGTACCAGTAGTCGGCGAGCGAGGTGTTGGCACTGCCGTACGCGTACTGGGCGCGGATACCGGTCTCGCCGAGTGCCTGGACCGCGGCGTCCGGATGCTCGGGGGTGTTGTTGATGTGGGACCAGTCGACGAGGGTGGTGATGCCCGCGTTCAGGCACTCCAGTGAGCCCGCGAGGTTGCCCGCGTACACGTCCTCGGGTGTGTAGACGGGCGCGAAGGTGTCGAGGACCTCCACGAAGTAGTCGTCGAGGGTGGCGTTGGGCGCGCAGCCGCGAATGGGCGCCTCCCAGGTGTGGCGGTGTGTGTCGACGAAGCCGGGCACGAGGATGCGGCCCGTCATGTCGAGCACCTCGGCGTCCGCGCTGATGTCGCGGTCGACCGCCACGATCTTCCCGTCCTCGATGAGGACGTCACCGCCGGGCAGGTCCCCGATGTCGGGGTCCATCGAGATCACGTGGCCCGAGCGCAGGAGCATCCGATTCGTCATCGCCCTACTCGCCTCTCTCCTTGCCGAGTTCAGTACGCGGTGAGGTCGCGGACCTTGGTCACGACCTTGTCGACGGTGGGGATCACCTGCTCCTCGAGCGCGTCCGCGAAGGGCAGGGGCACGCATTCGGCGGCGACCCGGCGCACGGGCGCGTCGAGGAGGCCGAATCCCTCGTCGGCGACGACCGAGACGAGCGTGCCTCCCCAGCCGCCCTGGTACGGGTTCTCCTCGACGGTCACGAGGCGCGAGGTCCTCGCGAGCGAGCCGAGCACGGTCCGGGTGTCGAGCGGCACCAGGCAGCGCAGGTCGATCACCTCCGCCTCGATGCCCTCCTCCGCGAGCCGTTCGGCGGCGGTGAGCGCCACCGGCACCATCGAGGCGAGGGCCACGAGCGTGATGTCGGCGCCCTCGCGCACGACGGCCGCCCGCCCCAGTTCGACGACGTGGTCCGGCGGCGCGGGCGCTCCCTTGGTCGCGAGGAGTCCCTTGTGCTCGAAGAAGACCACAGGATCGTCGCTGCGGATGGCGGCCGCCATCATGCCGACCACGTCGGCGGGTGTCGCCGGTGCCGCGATCTTCAGCCCGGGGACGGTCAGCGTCCAGTTCTCGGTGGCCTGTGAGTGCTGCGCGCCGAAGCCGAGTCCACCGCCGTTGGCCGTACGCACCACGAGCGGGACGGTCACCTGACCACCCGTCATGTAGCGCACCTTGGGTATCTCGTTGGCGAGGTAGTCCCAGCAACAGGCCAGGAAGTCGGAGAACATGATCTCGGCGACGGGTCGCATGCCGGTCATCGCGGCGCCCATCGCGGCCCCGACGATGGCCTGTTCGGAGATCGGCGTGTCCCACACCCGCCCGGACCCGAACTCCTCGTGCAGTCCGGCGGTCGTCTTGAACACCCCGCCCGCCGCGCCGATGTCCTCGCCCAGGCACACCACCGTCGGATCGCGCCGCATCTCCCGCGCGATGCCCTCGGCGACCGCCTGCCGGTAGGTGATCACGTCCGCCACGCCGCACCTCCGTCGGCCCATACGTCGGTCAGCGCCTCCCGGGGATCGGGCGCGGGCGCGCTCTTGGCGGCCTCAACTGCCGCCTGTACGAGGCCGGTTGCGCGTTCGTCGGCCTCGGTGACCGTGTCGGCGGGCACCCCGAGTTCGGCGAGCCGGCCGCGTGCCACGTCCAGCGGGTCGTGCTTGAGCCAGCGCTCCACCTCCTCCGCCGGGCGGTACGTCGCCGGGTCGGCGCGGCTGTGGCCGAAGTGCCGGTAGGTCTGCGCCTCCAGCAGGCTGGGCCCGTCTCCTGCCCGGGCCCGGCCCGCGAGGCGGGTCACCACCTCCTGCACGGCAACCACGTCGTTGCCGTCGACGATCTCCCCGGGGATGCCGTAGGCGGGTGCCCGGTCGGCGGCGGGGTTGGCCACCGCGGTCACGTCGGCGATCGGGGTGTATTCCATATAGAGGTTGTTCTCGCAGACGAACAGCACGGGCAGCTTCCACACGGCGGCGAGGTTGAGCGCCTCGTGGAAGGCTCCGATGTTGGTCGCGCCGTCGCCGAAGAAGGCCACGGCGATCTGTCCGGTGCCGCGCAGCCGGGCCGACCAGGCTGCGCCGACCGCCATCGGTAGATGGGCGCCGACGATCGCGTACGAACCGAGCATGTTCCGCGAGGCCTTGGTCAGGTGCATCGAGCCGCCCTTGGCCTTGCACAGTCCGGTGGCGCGGCTCATGAGTTCGGCGAGGCACTCCTCGGGGGTCGCGCCGCGGGCCAGTGCGTGGTGGTGGCCGCGGTAGGTGGCGAAGACGTAGTCGTCGTCGCGCAGGGCCGCGCTCGCGCCAACGGCGATCGCCTCGTGTCCGGCGGCGAGGTGGGTGGTTCCCTTGACGAGGCCGGACATGAACAGGTCGTGGGCGGCCTTCTCCGTACGCCGGATGACGGCCATCTGCTCGTACAGCGCGAGGAGTTGGGCCGCGTCCTGATCCGCGGCCTCGTCCCGCTGGAGGGCGTGCGTCATCGTTCCCCCCTGCCCTCGCGGGTGTTGAGGTGGGACTGGGACTCGCGCCGGGTGTTGAGTTCGCCGCCGACGGTCCAGTACTTGCGGCCCGCGACGAGGAGTTCCTCGGCGGGGAACTTGGTGATCACCTCACACCCGTCGGCCGTGACGACGAGTTCCTCCTCGATGCGCGCCGCCGACCAGCCGTCCGCCGCGGGCCAGTAGGTCTCAAGCGCGAACACCATGCCCTCTTCGAGGACTTCGGGATGGTCGAGCGAGACGAGGCGGCTGAAGATCGGCTTCTCCCAGATGGACAGGCCCACCCCGTGCCCGTACTGGAGCGCGAACGCGGCTGTCTCGTCCGGGAAGCCGAACTCCTCGGCACGCGGCCAGACTTGGACGATGTCGGCGGTCGTGGCGCCGGGCCGGACCAGGGAGATGGCCTCGTCCATGTAGGCGCGGCAGCGGATGTACGCGTCGCGCTGGGCGGGTGAGGCGCTGCCGACGGCGAACGTGCGGTAGTAGCAGGTGCGGTAGCCGAGGTGGCTGTGCAGGATGTCGAAGAAGGCGGGGTCGCCGGGGCGGATCAGCCGGTCGCTGTAGACGTGCGGATGCGGTGAACAGCGCTCCCCCGAGATGGCGTTGACGCCTTCGACGTACTCGCTGCCGAGGTCGTAGAGGACCTTGCTGACGAGTCCGACGCACTCGTTCTCGCGTACGCCCGGTCGCAGATGGGCGTACAGCTCCTCGTAGGCGGCGTCGACCATTGAGCAGGCCTGGGTGAGCAGGGAGATCTCGTCGGGTGTCTTGACGCGGCGGGCCTCCAGGAAGATCTGCTGGCCGTCGACGACGTCGATGCCCTCCTCCTTGAGGGCGTGCAGGACGGGCATCTCGGCGAGGTCGACGCCCAACGGCTCGCCTGCCAGGCCGTGTTCGCGCAGTTCCGCCGCCACCTTCGCCGCGACGTCCGCGCCGATGCCGGCGTCCGGGTGGAAGGCGCCGCGGAGGGTGGAGATGCCGGCGCGGGCGCCGGTGGGCGGGCCTTCCTTGCCGTCGCTGTAGTCGAGCCAGGGGTTGTAGAGCTGGTGGTGGCGGGCGGCGGAGCCGAAGTCCCAGACGATTGGTTCGCCGCCGCGGACGAGCAGTGCGAAGCGGATCAGTTTGTCCATCGCCCAGGTGCCGATGTGGGTGGACGACATGTAGCGGATGTTGGCGAAGTCAAAGCTGAGCAGCGCTCCCAGCTCGGAGCGGTTCAGTGCCTCGTGGAGCCGGGCCAGTCGCTGTCCGCGCAGCCGGTCGAGGTCGATGCGCTGTTCCCAGTCGACGGCGTTCGGTCCGAATGTGCGGATTGCCATGACGACCACCACCCTCATTCGGAGTGAACGACCGTCCGGGGAAAGTGTCAACCCATACTGAACACGAACCAGACACCGACAGCCGGTTCGCTGCCGTCGTTGCGATACCGGTGCGGGGTCGTCGACTCGAAGCAGACCGCGTCGCCCGGCCGGATCACGTACTCCTCGAAGCCGAGCGTGAGGACCAGTTCGCCGGAGGTCAGATAGCCGTACTCCGTCCCGGGGTGCCGCATCAGGCCTCCCGCGCTGGAGGAGGTCCCGCCGGGCCGGTAGGTCACGCGCAGGAAGTCGACGTCAGCTCCCGGAACGTGGCCCAGACGTTCCCATACAACACCAGAGTCCAGCTCCAGCACCTCCCGCTCACCACCTCCGACCAGCGGTCCGATCCTGCGGCCTGGATCGGCGGCGAAGGCGGCGAGGGCGTGCAGCACGGTGTCGGGCGGGGCGCCGACGGCCGCGGGCGCCGGAGTTCGGGCCGTCTCCCCCTTCGCGTCGAAGAGCGACTCGACCGGGATGGAGAGCGCGGTGGTGATCGCGTACAGGGTGCTCACCGAGGGCTGGCTCTTGCCCGTCTCGATCTGGGAGATCAGGCTCGCGGAGACCCCGATCTCGCGCGCGAGACCGCGCAGGCTCATCCCCCGCGCCGTACGCGCCTGCCGGATGCGCGCGCCGACGGGCGGCACGACCACAGGGGACACGGACGGCTCCTTCCGCAGATACGTTCACACTCATTGAACAGCGTGGCCGGAGGAATCGGGAGACTTGCTCGAAATCGGCGTTCGCCGACTACACCACGACACCGTCCATGGACCTGGCGCAGATCAGCCGAAGCCGTGCGCGACCGCGGGTGAACGCGCCCTCGGCCGCCTTGACCGAGATCTGGTGGATGCGGGCGAATTCCAGAGTGGAGATGCCGTGGGCGCGAGCGAGCACGACCTGCCGCTCGCGGCCCCGCAGGAGGTGCACCTGGCGGAGCAGCCAGCGCCCGAAGTCCCTGTCGCACACGCCCTCGTCCGGGATCTCGGGTGTACGGACATCGGCGGTGCGGGGCAGCAGCAGCCGGCTCCGCTCCTGCTCGCGGTGGCTGTCGGCACAGAGGCGCAGGGCCACCGAGGTCAGAAAGAGGCCGATGCGCTCCCGGTCCAGATCACCGAAGGCGGCCGCCCTGATCATCGCCTCCTGTACACAGTCCTCCGCGTCCTGCGCGTTAGGAAGCCGGCGACGGACAAGTCTCATCAGCCGCTCCCGGTGGCCGGCGATCACCTCCCAGGACAGGGCCCTTCGTAACTCCTCCTGGGATTCATGGAGTTCCCGGTCGCCGAACCCGGACTCGCCTGAGGTCTCCGCCCAATTCCCGTGAACCATGGCACCGGTCTGTCCGAGCGGGGAGAGCGAAAAACCAGGGGCCTTCACCTTTCATTCGTCCGCATGAAGAACGGACGATCACATTCCGAGACGCCGGGAACCGTGCTCCGGTTCTTCGGTGAGGAGCGCGAAATCAGTGATGACAGGGGCGAGTTGACCCGTCAGCCACAGCGGAAGCTGGTCCCGCCGGTGCGGGTCTCCGGGGATGCCGCGTGCGCCCAGGGGCACGGTCCAGAGGCTGTTCTCGCGGCGGGCGAGGTCCCAGACGTACCGGGCGGACGGCCCTCGGGAGCTGAGATCGGTCAGACCGGGCGTGCTCGACGTGGCCAGCACACAGTCGTGGTCCCCGCCCAGTCCGGGCCACTCCTCGCCCTCGGCGGCGGGGAGGATCCGGGCCGGGGCGAGCCGGTGCAGTTCGCCCCAGGTGACGGGATCCAGGCGCGCCGTCTCCTCCAGAGCCGCCCGGACGACAGCCGCACTGTCCAGCCCCGGGAGCAGCTCGGTGGCCAGCAGGTTCTCCAGCGCGGAAGCGACCTTCGCGGTGAGGTTCAGCCATGGCTCGAACACCACGGGATACGGCAGGGGCGGCACGGCGAGACTCTTCAACTCCGGTGCGGCCGCGACCCGTTGTACGACCGCGGAGCGCAGCCGCGCGAAGTCCGCGGCGGCGGTGCTGTCGGCGTCCATATGCCGGTTCCAGGCCAGCAGCCGCGCCCTCAGCCCCTCTGCCTCGGGGCCGAGTCCGTCGAGCCGTGCCACTCGCTCCAACAGGGGCGCGGCGGCCGCGAGTTGGGTGTCCATGTGAATGGCGGCCATGTCCTGGGGCGCCCACTGCGATGACGCCCGCAGCAGGTCGCCGATGCGGTCGGCGCGGTAGCGCGGGGCGAACTCCGTGCCCAACGGTGCCGCGAGGCCACGCTCGTTGGCCATCACCGCGATGCCGTCCACCTCGGCGCGAGGTGTGTCGTGGCGGCCCTGCCACTCGTGCCCGCTCCGCCAGGCGGGCACGACCCGCAGCCCGTTCTCCCGGTGCCGTACGGGCACGTATCCGGCCACCCGGTGCAGCAGCCCACCGGACGTGTCCGCGGCGTGCACGACGTTCACCGGCTCGATCCAGCCGTCGAGCGCCCGGTCCACGTCCCCTACCGTACGGGCCCGGAGGAGGGCCGGGAGCACGTCGAACCCCAGGTCCTCGGTGACGCGGGGCGGGTAGCGGAGACTGATGCCTTCGGAGAACGCGGCGGGTCCCGAGTCACCCTCGGCCCCGTCGGCGGGTCCGTCGATGATGACCGGCCCGCGCTCCGTCTCGATCACGTCGATCTCGACCGGGTCGGCGCCCGCGACCCGGATGGTCTCCCGGTGGTGGGCGGCCGGCCGCCAGCCCTCGGGCCCCAGCGCCTCGATGCCGTCATCCGATGTGCGCAGCTGCTCCCGGTAGAGGTCGTGGTAGTCGGACATGGCGTTGGTGATGGCCCAGGCCACGGTCCCGGTGTGGCCGAAGTGCGCGATGCCGGGTACCCCGGGGACGGCGAAGCCGATGACGTCGTACTCCGGGCACGAGAGGTGGATCTGCTGGTAGAAGCCCGGGTCCTGGATGAAGCGATGGGGGTCGCCGGCGATGAGCGCGGCCCCGGACTCGGTGCGGTCGCCCGCGACCATCCAGCCGTTGGAGCCCGAGGTGGCGGGGCCGTCCGCGGCGAAGAGTTCGAGGGCCTCGTCGCCGAGTCGGCGTGCGACCTCCTCGCGCCACAGCTTGGTCGGGAATCCGGCGAAGAGGATGTGGTGGGCGAGCCAGACGCCGAGGGGCGTCCACTTCTGCCAGGTCCCCGGGGCCAGACCCGTGGCCGCGAACTCCGGCGCGTCGGCCGCTCCCCGCTCAAGGCCGTCGTTCACCCCGTCGACGTACGCCGACACCCAGGCCGCCGTCTCCTCCTCCAGTGTCTCGAAGCAGCGCCGAGCGGTGTCGTCGAGCCGTGCCTGTCGGACGAAACGGTCCCAGGGGACGGCGGCCGCACCGAGGAAGGAGGCGGTGGTGCCCTGCGAGCGATGCCTTTCGGCCTCGATCTGCCAGGCCCGGTCGCGCGCCGCGTTCCTCCCCTGGGCGAAGGCCAGTTGCAGCGGATCGGAGGCGCGGAGATGCGGGATGCCCCAGGCGTCCCGGTACGTACTGCTCGCCATGATCCTCGCTCCTCGAACTCCAGCTACATGGGCCGATCCGGCCATCTGACGATCCACCACTCATCAAGTTAGCTTAGGCTAAGCTAACGTCCCTCGATCGGGCTCGGCGCACACGCCATCAGGGAGGAGTCCGCCCATGGGCTTGCCGGTCATCAACTCCTATCCCATGCCCGACCGTTCCGCGGTGCCCCCGTCGGGCCCGCCCTGGACGATCGACCCGGCACGGGCCGCGCTGTTGATCCACGACATGCAGAACCACTTCGTCCAGGCCTTCCCGCCGGACTGCTCGCCCGTCGTGGAGCTGCTCGACAACAGCGCCACCCTGCGCGAACTCGCGGGGACGCTCGGCATGCCGGTGGTGTTCAGCGCCGAGCCGGCCGCCCAACGCCCGGGCCAGCGAGGGCTGATGAACGACATCTGGGGCCCTGGCATCGGTCAGGAGCCCGGCGACGACGCGGCGATCGTCGCGGAACTCACGCCCCGGGTGGGAGAGCACGTACTTGTCAACGTCCGCCACAACGCTTTCCTCCGCAGCCATCTGGGCCGGCTGCTGCGCTCCGAGGGGCGCGACCAGCTGATCCTCTGCGGGGTGCGGGCACATCTCGGAATACTGCTGACGGCCGCGGACGCGTTCATGAACGACATCCAGCCGTTCGTCGTGGCCGACGCGGTGGCCGACTTCTCCGCCGAGGACCACTCCATGGCACTGCGGTGGATCGGACGCACCAGCGTGGTGTGCACCACCGACCAGCTGATCCGCCAGCTCCTGCACGGCAGGGCGGCACAGAGCATGTGATGCCTTCGCCCTCGCCTCTGCCCGCGTCCGCGCCTTCGCCTTCGCCTTCGCCGAAGCGGGTCGTTCACGAGCAGGGGCGACCCGGATAGTCGTCGCTCTCCGGTACGCCCGCCTCGCGCATCCTGCGCACGACGTCCCGCCGGACACGCTCGTCGTCGATGTCCACAAGGCCGTTGGCGTCCCGGTCGAACACCAGGATGTCCCCGGCGGTGTCCCAGAGCACCCACCGGTGCGGGTAGGACGAGCCCTGCCACAGGTGTGCGTACCGGGTGTTGTCGTTGTCCGTCCGCGTGCTCACGACGCGGCCTCCTCGGTCTCACGGCCGCCGACGAACGTCGCGACCACCTCGATGTCACCGATGCGCGAGGCGTCGACACTCCTCGGGTCGTCGCCGAGGACGACCAGGTCGGCGCGTTTCCCGGGCGTCAGACTCCCCGCGCTGTCCTCCCAGTGGCAGGCGAAGGCGCCGGCCACGGTGTACGCGCAGAGCCTCGTCGACCATGATGCCCTCGTCCGGGCCGATCACCTGACCGGACTCGGACGCACGCTCGACCATGAGCTGCACCCTGAGCGGCAACTTGCCCTGCTCCTGGGCGAGTTGATAGGCACCAAGCTCGACCGGGCTGTGGCCGAACAGTGCGCCGCCGATGCCCGCCTCCGCGCAGGCCGTCACTCCCTCGGCCAGGCAGGTTAGGGCGGCCAGCCCGATCGCGTTGGCCAACTCCTGCTGGGAGTACGGGAGTCGAAGCGCCCGCGCGGCTCCCATGGCGCCCTCGGCCAGGAAGCCGTCCTCATGCGGGAGTTCGGCGGGCAGCAGGTCCAGGACGGCCGTGTTGACCATGCAGCCGTGTCCGGAGTCGTGCATCATGAAGACTTTTCGCCCGGCGCCGACCTTGTCCAGCTCGGCGGCGGTCAGATGGCGTCCCAGGCCGCGCTGGTCGTACCCCGCGAGGTCCGCCCAGCCCCCTTCCGGCGTACGAGCCACCACCTCTGCCACGGCGACGAGCACGTCCTCGACCGAGGCGCACGGGGCGACGCTCGGGGTGCCCGCCTTGAAACCGGTCCAGGCCAGGTGCACATGGCTGTCGATGAAGCCGGGCAGCACGGTGGCGCCCTGGAGGTCGACCACTTCTCGGGCCGGCAGGGAAGTCACCGCTGCGTTCAGACCCACGATCCGGCCCCGCCAGATGCCCAGGTCATGGGCCACGGGGTGGTCCGGATCCATGGTGAAGAAGCGGGCGTTCGTCAGTCTGGTGCAGAGCATCAGCGGTGTCCCCCGAAGTGGCCGGCAGGGTCACACGTCCCCGGACGTCGCGAGGGACCGCGGGCGCAGATCGGTCCAGTGCGCCTCGATGTAGTCCAGGCACGCCTCCCGGGTGTTCTCGTCGAAGGCGACCGTCCACCCTCCGGGCACCTCGGCGAAGGACGGCCAGAGCGAGTGCTGGCCCTCGTCGTTCACCAGGACCAGGAAGCGGCCTTCGGTGTCGTCGAAAGGGTTGGTGCTCATGTTCGGTGGCCCTTTCAGGAAGCGCGTCTGAGAGGGAGCCGAGGTGGAATCGGCGATGGAGAGGAATGCCAGGGTTAAGTTAGGCTCACCTAACTAAAAGCCCGCGCATCTTCGACCTGCCGCGCCACGGCACGCTGAACATCCACGACTCGCTGCTGCCGAAGTACGTCGGCTTCTCCCCGCTGATCTGGGCCCTGATCAGCGGCGAGACCGAAGTGGGCGTCACCGCGCACATGATGAACGACGAACTCGACGCGGGCGACATCGTCCGGCAGGAGGCGGTTCCGGTCGGACCGACGGACACCGCCACCGACCTCTTCCACAAGACCGTCGACCTCATCGCCCCGGTCGCCGTCGGCGCGCTCGACCTCATCGCCGCCGGGCAGACGGAGTTCACCAAGCAGGACCGGTCCCAGGCGAGCTTCTTCCGCAAGCGGGCCGCCGAGGACATCCGCATCGACTGGGCCTGGCCGGCCGAGGACCTGGAGCGCCTGGTCCGCGCCCAGTCCGAGCCGTACCCCAGCGCGTTCACCTGCCACAAGGGCAAGCGACTCGAGGTCCTCGCCGCCGTGGTGTCCGAGGGCCGCTACGGCGGTACGCCCGGCCGCGTCTTCTACCGCGAGGGCGAGGGCGTGGTCATCGTCGCCTGAGCCGACGCGCGCACCGGTCGCAACCACGGCCTGGCCATCACCCGTGTACGGACCGAGGACGGCCGCGAGCTGTCCGCGACGCAGTACTTCACCTCCATGGGCGGCTACCTCACCACCCGCCCCTGATACCCCGGCCCCAGCACGGTCCCGAGGGCCGGCCGGACGCCCCCGCCGTGCGGAACTTCCCGTCTCCGCACGGCGGGGGCGCTCCCTCTACGATTCGGGCCCTGTTCGGCTTTGCGGCTCCGCCGCGGGGCGCGACCAGCCCCCGCACACCCGCAGCCGCAGCCGCAGCCGCAGCCGCAGCCGCAGCCGAATAACCCTGCCCCCGGCGGAGCGTCACGCCAGGATCGTCGTCCCCGTTCCGACGACACCGGCCAGCCCGTCGAGCAACGCGTGCGGCGCGCGCCCGTCGAGCACCCGGGCCGCTCCCACCCCGCCCCTGACTGCCCTCAGACAGGCCTCCATCTTGGGCCCCATGCCGCCGTTCAACGTCGGCAGCAACCGCTCCAGTTCCCCCGCGCCGATCCGGTCTACGATCCGGTCGCTCGCGGGCCAGTCCGCGTACAGCCCGGGAACATCGGTGAGGACGACCAGGATCCGCGTGCCCAGCGCGGCCGCCAACGCCCCTGCCGCCGTATCGGCGTTGACGTTGTAGACCTGCCCGTCCTCGCCCCGGCCGACGGAGGAGACCACCGGGATGTGGCCGCTGTCGAGCAGGACGCGCACGACCGCGGTGTTCACCCGTGCCACGTCCCCGACGAGCCCGATGTCGACGGGCTCACCGGCCACTTCGGCGTACCGCTTGACGGCGGTGAGGGTGCGCCCGTCCTCACCGCTGAGGCCGACGGCGTACGGGCCGTCTTCGTTGAGCAGGCCGACGAGTTCCTTCTGGACCTTGCCGGACAGCACCATGCGGACGACCTCCATGGTCTCCGGAGTGGTGACCCGGAGCCCGTTCAGGAAGGACGACTTGAGGCCGAGGCGGTCCAGGTGGGCGCCGATCTGCGGACCGCCGCCGTGCACGACGACCGGTCTGACGCCGGCGCGCCGCAGGGTGAGGACGTCCTGCGCGAAGGCCCGTCTGAGCGTGTCGTCGGTCATCGCGTGACCGCCGTACTTGACGACGACCGTGTGTCCGCGCAGGGGTTCCAGCGCCGCGAGGCGGTCGGTGAGGTCACCTGCGGAGGACTCGGTGTCAGAGGAGGTGGCCGCTTCGGCCACGACGGCCCCGTTCACGGCCGCCGGCCGCTGCGGGTCCCGCGCTTCTCGGCCAGGCCGGAGTCCAACAGAGCCTGGAGCGTGCGATGCCCCCAGGTCCGACGGCCGAACATGACGACCCGCATCGTCGATCCCCTCCTGGGACATACCATTGCTAGGTAAGGCTAACCTTATTTAACATCAGTGGCGCCTAGGGGAAGGAAAATTGCGGTGAACACACTGCATGACGAGCCGGACGCCATTCTTGACGTGCTCGGTATAGGTTTCGGTCCGTCAAATCTCGCACTGGCCATCGCGGTTGAGGAACACAACGCCCAAGTCCCTCCGGAGCACCGGATCCGCGCGGGCTTCCTGGAGCGCCAGCCGTCGTTCGGCTGGCACCGGGGAATGCTCATCGAAGACGCCACGATGCAGGTGTCCTTTCTCAAGGACCTGGTCACCATGCGCAACCCGACCAGCGACTTCAGCTTCCTGTGTTTTCTGCGGGAGCGGGGCAGAATGGTGGACTTCCTCAACGCGAAGACGCTGTTCCCGTTGCGGATCGAGTTCCACGAGTACTTCGAGTGGGCCGCCGCCCGGGTCGCCCACCTCGTCGACTACTCCGACGAGGTCGTGTCGGTCGACCCGGTGACCGGACCCGACGGGGAGGTCCGCTGGCTGGACGTGGTCAGCCGCGTGCCCGGCGCCCCCGAGCGGACCATCAGGCGAAGGGCCCGGAACATCTCGGTGGCCGTCGGCCTGGAGCCGCACCTGCCGCCGGACACGGCCCTGTCCGACCGCATCTGGCACAACAGCCAACTCGTCCCACGGGTACGCGAGTTGAACGACTCCGGCACCCCGGTGGGCCGGGTCCTGGTGCTCGGCGCGGGCCAGAGCGCGGCCGAGGCCGTGGACTATCTGCACCAGTCCTTCCCCGAGTCGGAGATCTGCGCGATCTTCGCCAAGTACGGGTACACGCCCGCCGACGACAGCCCGTTCGCCAACCGGATCTTCGACCCGGAGGCGGTGGACGTCTACTTCCGCTCCAAACCGGAGGTGAAACAGTCCCTGGTCGACTACCACCGCAGTACCAACTACTCGGTGGTGGACATGGATCTCATCGAGTCGCTGTACGCGACCATGTACCGCGAGAAGGTGCAGGGCCGTGAGCGGCTGCGCCTGCGGAACGTGTCCCGCATCCGGGACGTACGCACTCTCGACGACCACCTTGAGGTCACCGTCGAGTATCTCCCCACCGGGGAACGGGAGGTGATCTCCGCGGACCTGCTCGTCCACGCGACCGGCTACCGCCCCAGGGATCTCGACACCCTCCTGGGCAGGACCGCGAAACTCTGCCTGCGGGACGACAAGGACGCCGTGCGCGTCGGACGCGATCACCGTGTCGAACTCACGCCCGACGTCACGGCGGGCATCTATCTGCAGGGCGCGACCGAGCACACGCACGGACTCACCTCGACCCTGCTGTCCACCACGGCGATTCGGTCCGGGGAGATCCTCGACTCCCTGCTCGCCCATCGCGCGGACGACCTGGCCGGCGGCCTCACCGCGCGACCCGCCTGAGGGACCCCGGCGGCCGGCTGGGACGGCACGGATCCACGTGCCGTCCCACCCCCGCACGGCAACGGTCGGTTCCACGTTCCCTCACCGGGCATGACTCATGAATTTAGGGTAGCCTCACCTAACTTTCTGCGTTCCATCCCGGAGGGATACGGGTGAGTCCTTCATATCCGACGGGGCGGGACGTCCTGCGGGAATCGGTCGGAGGGCAGCGGCGGGATGCCGCCCTCGGCTCGCTCCTCGGCTCCGGGCATCAGCTGGGCGAGGCGCTGGTTCCGGTCCTGATCGGCGTGGTCATCGACCGGGCCGTCACCAGGTCCGACACCGGCGCCCTCGTCCTGTGGCTCGGCGTCCTCGCCGTGGTCCACGTGGGGCTGGCGCTGAGCTGGCGCTTCGGCGCCTGGACCGGCGACCGCTCCGCTGTACGGGCCGAACACGCCCTGCGCATCGCCCTCGTGCGACGGGTACTGCATCCCGGCGGCGGGACCGAGGAAGGCCGGCTGCCCGGTGCGCTCGCCAGTATCGCCACCGAGGACGCCAAGCGCGTCGGCGCCGTCAACATGGCGGTCATGTACGGGATTTCGGCCCTGGTGGGCATCCTCACCACCGCCGTCGTCCTGCTACGTACGTCGGTGACGCTCGGCCTGGTCGTCCTGCTCGGCACACCCGTGCTGCTCTGGCTCGGACATCTGCTGAGCAAGCCGCTGGAGACCCGCAGCGAGGCCGAACAGGAGCGCGCGGCACACGCCTCGGCCGTCGCCGCCGACCTGATGGCCGGGCTGCGCGTCCTCAACGGCATGGTGCTCTCCCTGACGGGCTACCTGATCGCCGTCGTCGCCCTGGTCGGCGGGCGGCCGGCCGCGCAGGGCAGCATCAGCCTGGGCCAGTTGGTGTCGGCGATTGGGCTCGCGCGCTCTTCCTGCTCGGACCACTTCAGGTGCTCGCGCTGGTCAACGCCGGGCTCGCCCAGGGCCGCGCCTCGGCCACCCGGATCGCGGAGGTCCTGGCAACCCCGCACACGGTCACGGCCGGAGACCGGAGCCTGGCCCGGCCGGTGCGCGGCGCTCTGCGGCTGACCGGCGTCAGTCACGGCGGCTGCGCGAGGTGGACCTGGACATCGCGTCCGGCGAACTGCTGGGTGTAGTCGCGACCGACCCCGCGCACGCCACCGACCTGCTCCGCTGTCTGGCCCGACGGGCCGACCCCGACAGGGGCACGGTGGAGCTGGACGGCGTGCCCCTGCGGGACCTGGACCCGGCCGAGTTGCGCACGGCGATGCTGGTGGCCGAGCACGACGCGGACCTCTTCGAGGACGCGGCCACGCTCCACAAGAACGCCCTCTACGCCGACCTGGACGTGGTGAAGCAGGGGCGCGAGGTCTTCGTCAAGGAGGCCGGCGACTACGGCAACGCCGTCTCGTTCGTGTCGGTGCTGAGCCTGCCGTACATGCTGGAGCGTCTGGTGCCGCAGCTCGGCGCGGCGGTCGACGGCGACACGGCCACGAAGGTCACCGAGGCGACGCCCTGACGACGTCCACGAGGAACCCTGCGGATGTATACAGAGGGCCGGGGCCGCGGGCGAACCGTGGCCCCGGTCATGCCGTGTCGCGCGGGTGACCTCGGCCCCGGCTGTGGCACGCGACACGCTCGCTACTGGAGACGCTGAAAGTATGATCAACCAATGTCTGACATGACCGAAACCACGCCCGGCTGGCTCCCGCACGACGAACTGGAGCAGGCGCGCGCACGCATGCCGATCCTGTACGTGGAGGCCGTACCCGTCCGCGTCGACGACAGCGGCGAAGTCACCAGCATCGGACTGCTGCTCCGCATCGGGTCGGACGGGACGGTCAGCCGCGCGCTCGTCTCCGGCCGGGTGCTGCACCATGAGCGGGTGCGGGACGCCCTGCTGCGCCACCTGGAGAAGGACCTCGGCCCGGTCGCACTCCCCCGCGTCCCGGCCTCGCTGCAGCCCTTCACCGTCGCCGAGTACTTCCCGACGCTCGGAGTCACGCCGTTCCACGACCCCCGCCAGCACGCGGTGTCCCTCGCCTACATCGTCCCGGTGTCCGGTGACTGCCGCCCGCGGCAGGACGCTCTCGACCTGGTCTGGTTCACTCCCGAGGAGGCCGCGTCGCCCGTGGTCATCAACGAGATGCCGGGCGGCACCGGAG
The DNA here is from genome assembly GCF_044456225.1 of Streptomyces sp. NPDC050988. Taxonomy (NCBI): domain Bacteria; kingdom Bacillati; phylum Actinomycetota; class Actinomycetes; order Kitasatosporales; family Streptomycetaceae; genus Streptomyces; species Streptomyces sp. NPDC050988. Next base: position 749,667 of record NZ_JBITFQ010000001.1, read on the forward strand.
CCCTCCTCAAGCAGGCGCTCGCGCACATCGGCCACCTGTCCTGACGGCGGGCGCCGGTCCTGCCCCGGAGTTCTCAGAGTTCGAGAGCGACGAACCCGTCCGGCTCGTCCGGTGCCGGGGCCGTCACGGTGTAGCCGAAGCGATCCTTCAGGCCCGTGACGTCCCACAGCGCCGCACGGTCGCGGTAGTTGAAGACGAGTTCCTTCTCGGCTCCGCCGTGCTTGAGGATCCGGGCGATCGCGATCTCGTTGGGATGGTCGTGCCGCGCGCCGCTGGTCGATATCAGATAGCGGTCACAGTCGATCAGGTCGAGGAGTTCGTTGGAGAGGTTGTGGTCGCTTCCGTGGTGGGCGACCTTGAGGAGGTCGACGTGCATCCGTCCGCCCTCCGCCTCGGCCCGGGGCCGTATCGACGCCACGAGCCGGCGGTCGTCCGCGTCACCGGTGAGGACGATCCGCTTGTCCTCGAACTCGAAGAGCAGACCGATGCTCGACACGTTCGTCTTCGACGTGTCGGGCTTGAACACCGACGCGGCCAGCCGGTCCACGTTCACACCGCCGAAGTGCTCGAAGCCCGGGACGGGGGGATTCTCCTCGGGATCCCGGCCCGGGATCAGACCGTGTCTGGCGCATTCCGCGGTCCAGGCGGGCGCCAGCTTCTCCAGTTGCCTGCGGTCGGGTGAGAGCACGTCCATCGTGGATCCGTCGTCGAACCACGCGAGTTCCCGGCCGACCTCGACACTGCGTCCGCCGAACGCGTCGTTCCACGGCACCTTCTGTTCCAGCAGGGAGCTGGTGAGCTTCTCCCCGTCCTGGGCGCCGAACCCCTCGGTGTCGAGGAGGTGGTCGAAGCCGTTGAACCACACGTCCCCGAACTCCACCGACCGGTCGAGGTCGTCCAGCAGGGCGAGCACCCCGAGGATGTGGTCCTGGTCGACATGGGTGACGACGAGGACGTCGACCTGCCCTTCGAGCCCGGCGAGCGTGGGCTTGATGAGCGGATACGTGCCCGAGCGGCCGCCGTCGACGAGGATCCGGCGTACGAAGCCGCCGTCGCCGTACTCCAGGAGCAGGCAGTCGCCGTCCTCGCCGGGCATCATCGTGAACCGGATCATTGCTGTCTCCCTCGCAGAGCGACGATCACGAACGGCTCGCGCATGTCGACACGCCACGACAGGCGCCGGGCCTGTTCGAGCCGCGCGGCGCACCCGGGGTCGTCGGGGAACTCGGAGAGCCCGTGGATGAGGCGGCTCAGGCCCAGGGTGAAGACCGGCACTCCGCGGTCGAAGGCCTCGACCAGGGCGTCCCGCGCCGCCTCCCGCTCCGGCTCGGTGTGGGCCCGGCGCAGGTGCCGCATGGCCCAGAGCAGGGATCCGTCGCTCATCCAGTCGAACTCGTGCCGCAGCCGGGACAGCCACGGGTCCCAGCGGTGCGGCCGCTCGGTCAGCTCGCTGCCGACCAGGACGTAGGCGCCCGCCACCGCCGCGAGCGGGTTGGTCATCCTGCCGTCGTAGAGCATGGCCTCCGCGTCCCTGACCAGCATCGCCGCCGCGTCGAAGGCGCCCCGGGTCATATAGGCCAGGGCGGGCCCCACCCGGCTGTCCCGTACGGACACCGAGACGGCGCTGCCGGTCGGGCTCTGCCGTTCGTTGACGAGGACCTCGATCTGCGCGGCACCCCAGGGTGCGGGCAGGGTGACGACGTACTCGGTGCCGGCCAGCGAGACGACCAGGAACTGGCGTGGGCCCAGGGGGACGTCGAGTGTGCGACCGCCCCGCTCGTCGACCGGGCCGTGCTCGCCGAAGCGGTAGAGCCGTGCGGCGGCGTCGCCTAGGTCGAGACTGGCCACGGAGTGCGGTTCGGAGCGGGCGATCTCGATCGCGACCAGTTGCTTCGCGGGTCCGTCGGTCAGCCGGAGCATCGAAGGGAACTGCCAGCTCGTCGGCTTCGGGTCGCCGACCCAGGCCGCGTGTCCGGGTTCGATGAACGCGCCGCGCTCCCAGGTCCCGGACCGCGAGCCCAGGGAGCGGGGCACGGGGATCGGGGCCCCGTCGTGGTAGGCCCCGTAGGACTCGATGTTGCCCATGAGGTGCTGCCAGGAGTGCGATTCGAAGGGCGAGGCCGCCGGGCGGAGCGTCACCTGCATCTCGTCGCCGTCCGCCACCTCGGCGTCCTTGGAGAGCACAACCCCGGAGGGCAGTGTGGCGGACACGATGTAGTGGCCGGGGTCGACCTCGAACCGCGCCGGTGGTGCCGTGGTCCCGCAGGGGAAGAGGACGGCGCGGTGACCGGGGCCGCTGCCCTCGGACGGGTAGATGTTGCCGACCACCTTCGCCCCGTCGGCGAGGTCGGCTTCATGGAGGCTCAGCTCGACGTTCACGCTCAGGCCCGCGCTCATGGCTTCTCCAACTTCACGCGGCGGAACACCGGACGTACGGTGACGGATTTCGTCCGCACGTCCTGGTCGCCGAGCCGGGCCTCGAAGTCGTAGTCCCCGAAGCGCAGTTCGATGGCCCACTCGCTCTCCGGATCCTCTCCGTCGATGTCACCCGCGGCCCGGCGCAGCCGCTCGGATCCGTCCTCACGGCAGACGAACTCGGCCTCGGCGTTGTCCTCGGCGGGATCGCAGCCGACGTACACCGGGACGACCGGCGGGCCGTCCAGCTGGTGGAGGACGAACACGGGCAGTTCGCCGACCGAGGGGACCTGGACTCCCGCGACCGCCCCGGCGAACCGCGGTTGACGCATGAAGTGGTCGATGGCCTTCAGCAGGTCGGAGGTGTCGACCCGCCAGTCGCCCTCGGGATCGTCGCTCGCGGCGCCGGCCAGGCTCTTCAGCAGGGCCTCGGTGAACAGGCTCACCTGGCCGGGCCGCGCGTGCGAGCGGTCGCCGGACAGGGTGGCGTAGTACGGGATGTGGAAGCGGCGGGGCAGGTCCAGGGGCCGGGTCCCGGCACCGAGCGGGGAGCGCCCCGCGAACCGCGCGCCCGAACGCTCGATGAGGACATCGGAGTTGGACCGGCAGGCGTCGACGAAGAACACCTGCTCGCTGGCCCTGCACCGCTTGAGGCCGTTCATCAGGCCCGCGAAGTCCAGTGCGCTGTTGAGGGGGTTGTGCTCGTCGGCGAAGATGTCCGCGGCCAGGAGCGCCATGTCGTCGCCCTGCGAGACGCCGTGGCCGCAGAAGTAGAAGACGAGCCGGTTGTCGACATGGCTGTCACCGCGGTCGTACCACTGGGTGACCGCCGCGAGGATGTTGTCGATGGTGGCCGTCTCGATCTCGTGGGCCTGCTGGGTACGAGGGTTCACGAACGGGGTCGGCTCTTCCTCGCTGAGCAGCAGGGCGAGACTGCCGAGCGGCCGTCCGGGATCGTGGTACTCGGCCAGCAGCCAGGTCGCGAGCGTACGGGCGGAGACGGGCGGCGAGCTGAGCTGCCGCATCCCGTCGGAATCGGCGACCGGTGCCTCGCCCCCGGCGAGATGGGGATACTTGCCGACGCCGATGACCAGTGCGTGGGTGCACGGGGAAACGGCGTGCTCATCGAGGTGGACCACGGAACCGGCCATGGATCCTCCGGAACCCCTACTACTACGCCGGAGCATGCCCGCAGGCAGCATTTTCCCTATTATATTCCTGAGACATTCACTATGTCCCGATATGCCACCAGCGACCGGTTCCTCGGTGAACGTGAGGTCCCCATGGCCAAGAATCTCGTCGTCTGTCTGGACGGCACGGGCAATCAGTTGAAGGCGAAAGGGAACACCAATGTCGTCCGGCTCTACGAAATGCTGGACCTCACCGATCCCACCCGGCAGATCGCCTATTACGACCCCGGTGTCGGCACATTCTCTGCCGCGGGCGCCTGGACACCTCTGGGCCGGCATCTGTCGAAACTCCTCGGTCTCGCCTTCGGCTCCGGAATGCGCACCAACCTCGCCGAGGCCTACACCTATCTGATGCGGCACTACCAACCGGGCGACCGCATCTACGTGTTCGGCTTCAGCCGCGGCGCCTACACGGCCCGTGCCCTCGTGGGCATGCTCAAGGCGGTCGGTCTGATGCGGCCCGGCATGGAGAACCTCGTCCCGTACGCCGTCTCCGTCTACGCGAGGAACAAGGACTGGACGCGGCAGGACTGGGACCAACTCCATCGATTCGCGGGCGCGTTCAGCAACGCGGTCGACGGCCGGGTCGGCATCCGCGTCGAGTACCTGGGGATCTGGGACTCCGTGAAGGCCGCGGGCCTCCTGCGCTGGAACCTGCGCTGGCCGTACACCCGTCAGGCCCCGAACGTCCGCCGCATCCGCCACGCCGTGTCCATCGACGAGAAGCGCAGACCCTACCGCGAGTACCTCGTCACCCCCGCCGACGGGGACAAGAAGCGGGCCGCCGTGCCGTCGACGGTCGAGCAGGTGTGGTTCGCCGGGGTCCATTCCGACGTCGGCGGGACCTTCGAGGACGACCCCAGGCTCCCCACGATCGCCCTCAAGTGGGTCGTGGACGGCGCCCTCGAAGCACGGGACGGTGAGCCCGAAGCACGTCTCCTCCTGAAGCCCCGGGCCTACGAGCGCGAAGTGGCCCTCGTGCCCGAGGACGCCCTGGGCAAGGTGCACCGTATGGGCTGGATCTGGGCCCTGCTCACCTACCGGCGCCGCGGGCTGCCGCAGGGCGCGCATGTGCACGAGAGCGTCCGGGCGCGGCTGGACAAGGACGCGGCCTACGCGGACCGGATCCCGCCGACGGCGGTCTGGTCGGACACCGGCTGGCTCACCGCCCGGCAGTGACCCCCTCCTGGCTCACAGCCCGACAGTGATCCCCTGGCTCACCGCCCGGCAGTGATCCCCACAGGGCGGTGGAGGTACGCGCCCATGGGTTCGCCGGCGATCTTGCCCGCCCGCAGGATGTGATGGCCTCTCAGGAAGGTGTCCGTGACCTGGGCTGTCAGCTCGAAGCCCTCGAACGGCGTGTACTCCTGCGTCGACTCCGACTCGGCGGCGCGCACGGTCCAGGTGCGGTCCGGGTCGACAAGGGCGATGTCGGCGTCGAAGCCGGGTGCGAGGGCTCCCTTGGTGCGCAGCCCGTAGCGCCGGGCCGGGTTCCAGGAGGTCAGCGCCGCGATCCGGCCCAGGGGCAGGCCGCGCCCGGTGCCCTCGGTGATCAGGCCGGGGAGGAGGTACTCGGCCCCGCCGAACCCCGCCTTCGCCAGGAACACATCGTCCTTGGGCTCACCGAACTTCGCCTCCTCGCGGCAGCACGCGTGATCGCTGACGACCCAGTCGACGGTGCCGTCGAGCACGTACTCCCACAGCGCCTCGACGTCCTCGCGGGGCCGCAGCGGCGGGTTGACCTTGCCGCCGAGGCCGTGCGCGGTGGTGATGTCGGCGAGCAGGTGGCCGACGGTGACCTCTCTGCGGAAGTCGATGTGCGGGAACGCCCGGCTCATCCGCACGGCCGCGTCCACCGCCTTGCGGGACGACAGATGCAGCAGGTTGATCGTCGGCAGTCCGGTCTCGTGCGCGAGGTAGGCGGCGACGGAGACCGCGAGCCCCTCGGAGTGCGGCGGCCGGGAGGCGCTGTAGGCGGCGAGCCCGGTCGGCTCGCCCGCCTCCTCGACCAGCTTCGTGTACGCGGTCATGATCTCGGCGGTCTCGCAGTGCAGGGACAGGGAGATCTCGTCGGCGAGTTCGGGGAACCGCTCACGGGCGGCCTGCACCCCGCGCATCACGAACTCGAAGTGCGCGTAGTCGTACCGCTCGTCCTCGGGGATCATCAGGAACGCGTTCTGGTCGGCCGATCTGCCGTGCAGGCCGTGGCTGCCGTAGAACATGAACACCTTGAACGAGGTGACTCCGAACCGCTCGATCAGGTCGGGGATCTCGTCGATGTGGCCGCGCGATATCGGCGCGAGATGGAAGCCGTGGTCGACGTGGGCGCGGCCCGCGGCGGCGTCCAGCACCTCGGGGAGGAAGTCGGCGTACGGGCCGCCCTTGTTGAGGTAGTACCGGCCGGTCCGCATGTACGTCAGCGCGCTGGTGACGCCGCCCTGCGCACACGCACGGCTCTCGGTGACCGCGTCCTCGGCCAACGGGTTGTAGATCCCCCAGTGCTGGTGGGCGTCGACGACCCCAGGAAACGCCAGCCTGCCGCCGGCGTCGACCACCCGCCGGGCGCCCTCGACGGCGATGCCGGGGGCCACGGCGGCGATCCGTCCACCGCTCACGGCGATGTCGGCGGGCCTGGCGTCGTCGTGGTCGTGGGTGACGACGCGGGCGTTCTTCACGACCAGGTCGTACTCGGTCACGGTGTCGTCCAGGCCGTACTCGGTCACGGTGTCCTCCTGCCGTCCGGGGTCATGCCCCGATCACGTCGTCCGCGGTCATGCCCCGATCACCCGGTTCTCCTCGGACCAGAAGGTGACGCGCCTCTGGGCGAACCGGACGACGGAGTGGGCGATCAGTCCCAGTACGGAGAGCACCACCAGGACGGCGAACATCCCGGCGATGTCGAAGTTGTAGTTGGTCTGCAGGAGGAGATATCCCAGGCCCTCCTTGGCGCCGATGAACTCGCCGACGACCGCGCCGAGGATCGCGAAGACGATCCCGATGTCGAGCCCGGCGAAGATAAAAGGGAGCGCGCTCGGCAGCCGCACCATCCTGAAGATCTGGAACGGTCCGGCGCCGAACACCGTGAGCATCTGGATCCGTTCGGCGTCGGCCGAGCGCAGCCCCTCGATCACGTTGACCAGTACCGGGAAGAACGAGATCACCGCCGCCATCACGACCTTGCTCGTCATACCGAAGCCGAACCACACGACGAACAGCGGCGCGAGGGCCACCTTGGGCACGGTCTGGAAGGCGACCACGTACGGCATGAAGGTGCGCTCGATCAGCCGCACCTGCGAGATCGCGGTGCCCAGCACCAGCGCCGCGCCCACGCCGAGAAGGAAGCCGTACAGCGACTCCAGGACGGTCACCTTCAGATGTCCCCAGAACAACGGGTCCGCCAGCTGGGTCCGTAGGGCGTCGAGGATCTGGGAGGGGCGCGGGAGTACGTAGTCGTCGATCCCGAAGGCGGGGACCGCGAACTCCCATGCCAGCACGACGATCACGAAGACTGCGGGAACGAGGAGCAGTTCGGGCCGCTCCCTCAGATCCACCCGGGGCGGCTTGATCCGGGTTCGCCTGATCCGGGGTCTCTTGAGCCTCAGGTGCCTCAACGGTCGATCACTCCGGCGGTGTTGAAGTGCCTGCGGATCCGCTCGACGTGGACGCCCGCCCGGTCCGAGGCCATGGCACTGAGCGCGCGCGGGCGTTCCAGGTCGACGTCGACGATCTCTGCGACACGGCCGGGCCGGGCGCTGAGGACCACCACCCGGTCGGAGAGGAAGACCGCCTCGGCCATGGAGTGGGTGACGAACACGATGGTCTGGCCGCTCTCGCGCCAGATCCGCAGCAGCTCGACGTTCATGTACTCGCGGGTCATCGCGTCGAGCGCGCCGAAGGGCTCGTCCATCAGCAGCACGGCCGGATCGTGCACCAAGGCCCGGCAGATTCCGGCGCGTTGCTGCATGCCGCCGCTCAGCTCATGGGGGTACTTGTCCTCGAATCCGTCGAGGCCGACCATCGTGAGCAGCCTCCCGGCCCGCTCCCGGTACACACGGGCGTCGAGTTTCCGCACCTCCGCGGGCACCATCACATTCCGCAGGACGGTCCGCCACGGCAGGAGGGTGGCCGCCTGGAAGACCATGCCCACCTCGGGCAGCGGCCCGGTCACGTCACGGCCCGCGACCCGGACCGTGCCCTCGCTCCTGGGGACGATCCCGGCGAGGATCTTCAGCAGTGTGGTCTTGCCGCACCCCGAGGGTCCGACGACCGAGACGAACTCACCGCGCCGGACGGTGAAGGCGACGTCCGAGAGCGCGTGGGTCGGCTCGGACCTGCGGGACCGGTAGGTCTTGTGCAGTCCGCCGACCTCGATCCAGCGGGCCTCGTCCGCCTCGGGCGCGGGAGCCGCCTTCCGGCCTCGGCGCCCCGGACTCCTCATGGCCGTCACAGCCGCCCTGCCTTCCTGCTGGGGTGGGTGTCCGGGTCACTACCGGGCGGCCTTCGCCTGCTCGATCACGGCCGCGGAGTCGAAGTCGTTCGCGCCCTTGAGCAGTCCGTCGTCCCACAGTTCCGCGAGGCCGACGTCCTTGGTGACCTGGCCGGACGCCTTGGTGTAGGCGACGGTCTTGTCCCACTCCTCGTCGCTGATCGCGCCCCAGTTCCTGAAGCTCGCGGGTTCACCGGTGGCGGGAACGGCGGTCTTGATCCACGCGTCGAGGGCCTTGCTGTCGTCGCCGATGCGGTCGTCGGCCTTCTTGCCGGTCAGTAGTTGCGGGAAGACCTCGTATCCGTCGCGCATGGCGGCCTCGGGATTCGCGGCGGAGAACAGCAGCGCCTTGTACGAGGCACGCAGATAGCGCGTCAGTACGTCCTTCTTCTCCCTCAGGGTCTTCTCGGTCACCGCGAAGGTCAGGGAGCGGATGCCGTCGAAGGCTGCGGAGTTGTCGAGGTAGCGGAACTCCGCGCCGGTGTTCTCGATCGTGGTGTACGCCTGCGTGAACAGCGCGAGCACATCGACCTTGCCGTCCTCCAGGGCGGACAGGGCCTGCGCGCCCACGCCGACCGGCAGCAGTTCGACGTCCTTGGCCGCGTCCAGGCCTGCGTCACCCGCGTACGCGCGGGCGTAGATGGCCGAGCCGGATGCGAGGCTGATGACTCCGACCTTCTTGCCCCTGAGGTCGGCGGGGGTTCTGATGTCGCTGTCCGGCTCGACCGCCATCCGCCACGGCCAGTTCTGTACGAGGCCGCCGATGGCCTTGACTGGGACGCCCTTCTCGCGGGCGGCGAGGACGGCTCCCGCGTCGGCCGGTGTGATGTCGGCGCTGCCGGAGGCGACGGCCTGGACCGCGGCGACCGAGCCGTCGGTGTTGATCACGTCGACCTTGAGCTTCTCCTCGGACAAGTAGCCCTCGGCGTCGCCCACCGCGTGGACGGCGACCTCTTCCTTGGGGGCGAACACGGCCGACGGGACGGCGAGTTCGAGTTTTTCCGTGGCACCTGACTCGCCGTCGGAGGACGACGGTGAATCCTCACCTCCGCAGGCGGAGAGCACCGCCAGGGCGGCAACGGTGGCGACGCTGACGCCGAGCCGCAGGGAACTCTTCATGCTGGGCACCTCGATCCATCCGGTGGGGTGAGGGCTGTCGGTCGGTCGGGCGGGACTCGAAGCAGCGCTCACACACCCACTGGGGGCATCCGTGCCGTGTAAGTGGTCGCCTTCGTCGCTCATCTCACTGCTCCGGCTTCGCCTCGGACAGGACCGTGCAAGGACGTGCAGGGACGGTGGCAGACCCCAAGCATGTCGGAGGGAATCAGATCGCGGAAGAACGCGACAGGGGTCCCGGGGGCGGCGAACCGCCACCCGGGACCCCTCAATTCCCTCCGGACCCTCCGAACTCTCCGAACTCCCCGAACCTTCCGGCCGGAGCCGTCGGGAGGGTCAGCCGATCTCGACGAGCAGGTCGCCGCCCTCCACCTGCTGGATCTTGTTGATGGCCAGCCTGGACACCGTTCCGGCCTTCGAGGCGGTGACCGCGGCCTCCATCTTCATGGCCTCGATGGTGGCCACCGTGGCACCGGCCGCCACCTCGTCGCCCTCGGCGACCGCGAGCGTCACGACTCCGGCGAACGGCGCGGCGACATGGCCGGGGTTGGCACGGTCGGCCTTCTCCGTCGCCGGGACGTCGGAGGCCACCGAGGTGTCGCGCACCTGGATGGGCCGCAACTGGCCGTTCAGAGCGGACATCACCGTACGCATCCCGCGTTCGTCGGCCTCGCCCACGGCCTCCAGCTCGATGAGCAACCGTACGCCCTGTTCGAGGTCGACCGCGTACTCCTTCCCCGGGCGCAGCCCGTAGAAGAAGTCCTTGCTGTCCAGCACGCTGGTGTCGCCGTAGGTCTGACGGTGTGTCTCGAACTCGCGCGTCGGACCGGGGAACAGTAGCCGGTTGAGTGTCGTACGCCGCTCCTTCACCAGCCCCTCGCGGTCGTCCGCGGTCAGTTCCTCGACGGGCTTGGGGGCGGCGCGGCCCTCAAGGGCCTTGGTGCGGAACGGCTCGGGCCAGCCACCGGGCGGGTTGCCCAGCTCGCCGCGGAGGAAGCCGATGACGGAGTCGGGGATGTCGAACCTGTTCGGCGTCGCCTCGAAGTCCGCCGGTGAGACGCCGGCGCCCACCAGGTGGAGCGCGAGGTCACCGACCACCTTCGACGACGGCGTGACCTTCACCAGATGGCCGAGGATGCGGTCCGCGGCGGCGTACATCGCCTCGATCTCCTCGAAGCGGTCGCCGAGGCCGAGCGCGACCGCCTGCGTGCGCAGGTTGGACAGCTGCCCGCCGGGGATCTCGTGGTGGTAGACCCGCCCGGTCGGCGAGGCGAGCCCCGCCTCGAAGGGCGCGTAGATCTTGCGGACGCTCTCCCAGTACGGCTCCAGGTCCCCCACGGCCTGGAGGCTGAGCCCGGTGGACCGCTCGGAGTAGTCCGTGGCGGCGACGATGCCCGACAGCGAGGGCTGCGAGGTGGTGCCCGCCATCGACGCCACCGCGCCGTCGACCGCGTCCGCACCGGCCTGGATCGCGGCGAGGTAGGTGGCGAGCTGACCGCCGGCGGTGTCGTGGGTGTGGATGTGCACCGGCAGGCCGAACTCTCGGCGCAGCGCGGATACGAGGGTCGCGGCGGCCGGGGCCCGCAGCAGGCCCGCCATGTCCTTGACGGCCAGGACGTGGGCGCCCGCGTCGACGATCTGCTCGGCGAGGCGGAGGTAGTAGTCCAGGGTGTAGAGCCGCTCGGACGGGTCGGACAGGTCGGAGGTGTAGCAGAGGGCGACCTCGGCGATCGCCGTTCCCGTCTCCCGTACGGCGTCGATGGCGGGGCGCATCTGCCCGACGTCGTTCAGCGCGTCGAAGATCCGGAAGATGTCGATGCCGGTCGCCGCGGCCTCCTGCACGAAGGCGTCGGTCACCTCGGTCGGGTACGGCGTGTAGCCCACGGTGTTGCGGCCGCGCAGCAGCATCTGCAGGCAGATGTTCGGCACGGCCTCGCGGAGCGCGGCGAGGCGTTCCCAGGGGTCCTCGGCCAGGAAGCGCAGCGCGACGTCGTAGGTGGCGCCGCCCCAGCACTCCAGGGACAGCAGTTCGGGCAGGGTCCGCGCCACGACGGGCGCGACGGCGAGCATGTCCTTGGTACGCACCCGGGTGGCGAGCAGCGACTGGTGGGCGTCGCGGAACGTGGTGTCGGTGACGCCGATGGCCGGTGACTCCCGCAGCCACCGCGCGAAGCCCTCGGGGCCCAGTTCGACGAGCCGCTGCCGGGACCCGGCGGGCGGCTCCGTGGCCGACACGGGCGGCACCTTGGTGACGGGGTCGATCAGCTCGGGCCGTTCGCCGTGCGGCTTGTTCACGGTGATGTCGGCGAGGTAGGTGAGCAGCTTCGTACCGCGGTCGGCGGAGTGGCGTGCCGTGAGCAGGTGCGGACGCTTCTCGATGAACGAGGTCGTGACCTGGCCGGCCCGGAAGTCCGGGTCGTCGAGCACGGCTTGCAGGAAGGGGATGTTGGTGGCCACGCCGCGGATGCGGAACTCGGCCACGGCACGCCGGGCCCGGCCGATCGCGGTGCTGAAGTCGCGTCCCCGGCAGGTGAGCTTGACCAGCATCGAGTCGAAGTGCGCGCTGATGTCCGTACCGGCGTGGGTGGTGCCGCCGTCCAGCCGGATGCCCGAACCGCCGGGCGAGCGGTAGGCGCTGATCCTGCCGGTGTCCGGGCGGAAGCCGTTGGCCGGGTCCTCGGTGGTGATCCGGCACTGGAGTGCGGCGCCGTGCAGGGTGACGGTCTCCTGCGAGAGCCCGAGGTCGGCCAGGGTCTGGCCGGAGGCGATGCGCAGCTGCGACTGCACGAGGTCGACATCGGTGACCTCCTCGGTCACCGTGTGCTCGACCTGGATGCGCGGGTTCATCTCGATGAAGTGGTAGTTGCCCTCGCGGTCGAGGAGGAACTCCACCGTGCCCGCGTTGCGGTAGCCGATCTCCCGGGCGAACCGTACGGCGTCGGCGCAGATCCGCATCCGCAGTTCGGGGTCGAGGTTCGGCGCGGGGGCCAGCTCGATCACCTTCTGGTGGCGGCGCTGCACCGAGCAGTCGCGCTCGAAGAGGTGGATGACATTGCCCTCCCCGTCCGCGAGGATCTGCACCTCGATGTGGCGGGGTTCGACGACGGCCTTCTCCAGGAAGACCGTGGAGTCGCCGAACGCGGACGCCGCCTCGCGGGACGCCGCCTCGATGGACTCGCGCAGCTGGGCGGGCTCCTCGACCCTCCGCATGCCACGCCCGCCGCCACCCGCGACGGCCTTGACGAACACCGGGAAGCCGATGTCCTCGGCGGCGCGGACGAGTTCGTCCACGTCGGTGGAGGGTTCCGAGGAGCCGAGCACCGGTACGCCTGCCGCGCGGGCGGCGGCCACGGCGCGCGCCTTGTTGCCGGTCAGCTCCAGCGTGTCCGCGCTCGGGCCGACGAAGGTGATGCCCGCCTCCTCGCAGGCGCGCGCCAGGTCGGGGTTCTCGGACAGGAATCCGTATCCCGGGTAGACCGCGTCCGCTCCCGCCCGCCGCGCCGCGCGGACGATCTCCTCCACCGAGAGGTAGGCCCGGACCGGGTGCCCGGGCTGTCCGATCTCATAGGCCTCGTCGGCCTTCAGCCGGTGCAGTGAATTGCGATCCTCGTGCGGGAACACGGCCACGGTCCTCGCGCCCAGCTCATAGCCGGCACGGAACGCGCGAATAGCGATCTCACCACGGTTGGCGACCAGCACCTTGCGGAACATTTGGATCCCTTCAGCCTGCCCGGTGACGCGCACCATCGTGTCGGCCCCGCCCGCCCCGCGCCATGTGAGCCGGGCCACTCGTCCGGATACCTCCGACCTGCGGAGCAGCCGACCGCCCGGCCGGGACGCCCGCCGGCCGGTCTCGCGGGCCACCGGCGAACTCCTTGAGCGGACAGGCGGCTACCCAGTTGCGGGGTACGCAGTCACGCGGGCCCGAAGGTCGGATCGACCCCGGTCAGGTCGCGGCTGGCCTCCCACAGACGTGCCGCGGTCTCCCGGTCGGCCAGCCGGTCGCCGACCGGTTCGAGTCCGGGCGCGCCTCGCAGGCCGAACACCCGGGGGCCCCACAGCTGCCCGCCGCTCACGGACGGGTCGAGAACGGCCCGTACGGCAGGCCACGCGGCGTGCTCCTTGCCCTGGACGAGCAGACCGGCGGGCAGGCCTCGCAGTCGTTCGCCGGTGGTGCGCCGGTGCACGTCAGCGCGTTCGGGAGTCAGGGAGTCCAGCGCGCCGCCGGGGTGGGTCACCACGCTCGACACCGTGCTCGCGGCGGCCCGCAGCCGGCGGTCGAGCTCGAAGCCGAAGAGCATCTGCGCGAGTTTGGAGCGTGAGTACGTGCGCTTGGGCCGGTAGTCCCGGGTGCTCTGCAGATCGGCGAGGTCCAGCCGCACGGACTTGCCCGTGAAGCTGCCGGTGGTGACGACACGGCCTGCTGGGGCGGCCGCCAGCAGGGGCGCGAGCCATCCCGTCAGCGCGAAGTGCCCCAGGTGGTTGATGCCGAACATCCACTCGTTGCCGTCCGCGGTCTCCCGGCGCTCCGGCTCTTCGACCAGGACCCCGGCGTTGTGGACCACCGCGTCCAGGCGGTCCACCTCCAGGGCGTCCGCACAGGCCCGCAGTGAGGACAGGTCGGCGAGGTCCAGCCTCAGATGACGTACGTGTGCGTCGGGGACGCGGGAGCGGATGGAGGCCGTGGCCGCGTCGGCCCTGGCCGCGTCACGGCTGCCGAGCACCACCGTGGCGCCGGTGCCGGCGAGCTGCTCGGCGACGAAGTACCCGATGCCCGCGTTGCCGCCGGTGACCAGGAAGGTCTTGCCGTCGGCACGCGGGAGCCGGTGAACGGACCACGGCCGGGACTGGACTGCGGACGACATGGCACGCTCCTCGCGTTCGGGACGGTCTGGCGGTGGCGGGACGGCCGCGCGTTCACGGCCCGTCGCCCACATCCCCAAGATCCCGGCGGCCTCCGACAGATCACCGACAGATTCCGTCGGCCGCCTACAGGCGAGCGATACGGCCGCTCATGCGCGGCCGGACCGTTGACGTGATCCTGGACAATCTTCGAAGGCGGGGGCCGGACCCGCGTCGCTGAGAGGCAGGAGACGTCCATGACCGTTCTCGACTCCCCGATCCCGCGTTTCCATCTGGCCATGCCGGTCGACGACCTGGCGGCCGCCCGCCGTTTCTACGGTGAGGTGCTGGGCCTGGAGCAGGGCCGCAGCTCGGACACCTGGGTGGACTGGAACCTGCACGGCCACCAGTTCGTCACGCACCTCGCGCCGGAGCGCGCCCAACACATCCACAACCCGGTCGACGGCCATGACGTACCCGTGCCGCACTTCGGGCTGATCCTCACGGTCCCCGCGTTCCAGCAGCTGGCGGAGCGGCTGCGCGCGGCGGACGCAGAGTTCGTCATCGAACCCTACGTCCGCTTCCAGGGGCGTCCCGGCGAGCAGTGGACGATGTTCCTCCTCGACCCGGCCGGCAACGCCCTGGAGTTCAAGGCGTTCGCCGACGACTCCCAGGTCTTCGCCGCCTGACGCGCGACCGGCTCGCGTTCAGAGCAGGTCGGCCCGGGCGGGGCTGCCGTCGAGAGGGTCGTCGACGGGGTCCATGGCGTCCTCGTCGAGGAAGCCGCCCGACTGGTGCTGCCACAGCTTCGCGTACGCGCCCTCCGAGGCGAGCAGTTCCTGGTGGGTGCCCTGCTCGATGATCCGTCCGCGGTCGAGGACGACGAGTCGGTCCATGGTGGCGACCGTGCTCAGCCGGTGCGCCACCACGAGCGCCGTCCGTCCCTCCATGAGCCGCCACAGCGCCTCCTGGACCAGGATCTCGCTCTCGGAGTCCAGCGCGCTGGTGGCCTCGTCGAGCAGCAGGATCGGTGCGTCTCGCAGGATCGCCCTGGCGAGAGCGACCCGCTGGCGCTGTCCGCCGGACAGCTTCACACCGCGCTCGCCCACCATGGTGTCGAAGCCGTCCGGCAACGCGTCGGCGAACTCCGCGACATGCGCAGCCTCGGCCGCCCGGCGGATCTCGGCGTCGGTGGCGTCCGGCCGGGCGAACGCGATGTTCTCCCGCAGTGTCCGGTGGAACATCGCGGGGTCCTGCGGCACGTAGGCGATCAGACCGCGCAGGTCGGCCTGGCGCAGCCTGCTGATGTCCTGGCCACCGATCAGGATGCGGCCGGCCTCGATGTCCGTCATCCGCAGCAGCAGCCGGGTGAGGGTGGTCTTGCCGCCGCCGGACCGTCCGACGAGGCCGATCTTCGTCCCGCTGGGCACGGCCAGGTCGAGGCCCTCGAAAAGCGGCCGCCCGCCCCCGTGGGCGAAGGTCACCTGCTCGAAGCGGACGTCGGCGGCTCCGGGCAGCGGCGCGGGCGACGCCGGGTCGAGCACGGTGGGCGGCGCCAGCAGCAGTTCGGTGAACTGCGAGGCCTCCGTCATCGAACTCTCCAGGCGGCGGTAGATCTGGTTGAACTCGAACATGATCCGCGTCGCGTTCGTGTAGTACGTGAAGGCGACCACGACCGCCTCGACGCCGAGCTGCCCCCCGCCGAGCGCGACCGCGAGCAACAGGCCAAGGGCGTTGGTCAGTACGGACATCGGCGCGACGAGCGTGTCGATGCGCAGGTTGCCGTAGTCCCACGACCTCAGCGTGAGCCGCCGTGATGCCGCGACGCGGGAGCGGTGCTCGGCCGCCTCACGTTCCTCGGCCGCGAACGCCCGGACCGTGTCCATGTTCATGAGGCTGTCGGCGACGTGGCCCGCCACCCTGGCGATCGCCTCCTCGCGCTTGTCGACGAGCGCCTGACGGCGGCGGATGAGGGGCACCACGATCAGCGCCGTGAGCGCGATCATCGTCAACAGGCCGACGACGAGCAGCGGTTCATAGCGCCACAGCACCACCGACCCGAACAGGAGCGGCACCAGACTTCCCACGACCTGGAACGTCAGCGTGTCGACGAACTCCTCGAATCGGGACGCGAAGCTCAGCACCCGCTTGGTCAGGGCCCCGGCGAAGTTGTCGTGGAAGAACGCCGCGTCCTTGGCGAACAGCTCGTCCATGCCGACCACGTACAGCCGCTCGATACCGCGGGCGGCAAGGCGGTTCAGGCAGTGCAGGCCGATGCGCCACAGTATTTCCGCGAACAGCAGGACACCGGCGAAGCCGAGAACGTACGGCATCGTCGAGCCCAGGTCGATACCGGCGTCACCGGCGATGTGGCCGACGAGCTTGGCGACGATCAGCGGCGCAATGTAGTTGATGCCGATGTTGCCCAGTGCGGGCATCAGCATCGCGGGTACCGTCAGCCACCGTAACCGGGCCAACTCCCGTCCGTAGTACCGGAGTGCCAGGAGCACCGAGCCCCTGCTCCGCGGAACCTCTCGCGATTCGGGCGATTCCATTCCATCCCTGTGGTGTTGTGTGCCAACTGGAACCGAATCGTCCCGCGAGGGCACCCCCCGAGTCCAAGCGTTTTTCTCGGCCATTGGCGCGCCACCCACCGGTGCGCCGCGTACGCCCGCGTGCGCGCCGGCACGGCCCGGGAGGGGGGCGCCCCTCCCCGCCATCGCGACGCGTCAGGCATACGCGTATACGCGTCGCACGCGTCGCACACGGAATGGACCACCGCAGAATGTTTTCACCACGGGCACAGAATTACTTCGCGTTCTCCTCAATTGCGTTCCGCCCGCCGCGTTTTATCCACCGGTCGGACCACGGGATTGCCGCGCGAATTGGCGGGCATAATTGCGTGCGAATCCCAGCCCGGCCGGTTGAATGGCGGTATCGACACCGCTCGTTCATCCGGGTCCGACACGAAGAAGGACCAGCCCAGTGATACCCAGCTCAACCCGAAACGATCATCTCCCGGTCTACGAGAGCCTGGTGCGTGAGCGAGGTGACGTCGTGGAGGAAGCCCGCGCGGTGGCCGAGCAGACGCAGCGCCAGATGACCGAGGCACTCAACGGACACGAAGCGGTCCAGCCCGAGCACGATCCCCGGTGAGCCCGCTCCGGCCGGGCGCGGTACACCGCTGTACCCCACAGAGCCCCCGGAGAACCCGCGCAGGAGTCTCACACAGACTGCACACAGTCCCTCGAAAGCCTCGTTAGCGTTGCAGCCCGCTCGATCCCACGTACGAACGTGCCCGGGCCGCGGCCCGGAGGGTCGACGGTGCGTCAACCCAGGAAGACCCCAGATGGACTACTGCTCCTCCTGCCGCCGGCATCTCAACGGCGCCCTGGTGTGTCCCGGGTGCGGTGCCTACGCCCCGGACATCGCCCCGATCACCGCCGGCGGTCACACCGTCCCGGCCATCTCGCCGGGGTCGGGCACACCGCCTGAATGGAATGCGGCCCCGGCAGACACGTGGCACGACGACCGGCCGCACGCCACGGTCGGCGGGGCAGCAATCACGGCGGCCATGAGCGAGTACCCGCGGACCGATCCGGGCGACGACCTCGTACCCGTGCCGTCCGCCCCACAGGGACGGGCGGCACGGCGTCGCCAGCGGGCCCGCTGGAAGAAGACCCAGCGCCGGGCCGTGGTGGCTACCGCCGTCGCACTCGTCGGCGGCGGCCTGACGGTGTCCGCGATGAACCAGCAGTCCGGTGACCGGGCACAGGCGGCCACGGCGCCGGAGACCGCGGGCACGGAGACGGACACCGACGGGAATTCGACGCCGTACACGCGGCCGAGCAGGACGCGGCCCGACTCGGGCGCCTCCTCCCCCACGTCCTCCGCACCCGAGCGCGCCAGTCGGCAGCGCGCCGCCGCTCCGCCCCGGAGCACGCCCTCGAACCTGCGACCCGACTCGGCCGCCCCGCCGCGCAGTACGACGACCGAGGAGTCGGCCCCTCAGCCGCAGACGTCCTCCCCGTCCGCGGAGGACACGGTCTCCGACCGCGACGAGGCGCAGCCCAGTCAGACGCCCACGCCCTCTGCCACCGAGCCGAGTTCGCAGCCGCCGCAGACGAGCCCCGCGCCGACCGCGACCTCGCCGTCGCAGATATGCCTGCTCGTGGTGTGCCTCGGCTGACGACGTCGAGTTCGCCGGCGAACCGACAGTTCACCGGCGGCCCGACCGCTCTCGGCTCCCGCCGACGTAGTCTTCGGCCGTGGCCGAGAGCGAACTGATGCGCCTTCCCGACATGCCGCTGCACGATCCGTTCGTCGTCGCCGACCCGAGGACGCGCGCCTATCACCTCTACACGTCCAACGACCCTTCCGTGTCGGGCGTGGACGGCACCGGCACGATGGTCTACCGCAGCGAGGACCTGCGCGACTGGACGCGTCCCGTCGTGGTCTTCCTCGCCGCCGAGCAGCAGGAACTCTGGGCGACCGACGGCGGATGGGCGCCGGAGGTCCACCAATGGGGCGGCAGGTACTACCTGTTCACCACTCTGCACAACCAGGACAGGCCGATTCCGGTGCCTCCGCCCAACCAGTGGGGGGTGCCGTTCCAGATCCCGGCCTACATGCGCGGCACGATCACGGCCGTTTCGGACTCGCTGCTGGGCCCCTTCGGCGTCGTCGACCCCGCACGCCCCACCCCGCCGGAAAATCTCATGACCCTCGACGGCACGCTCCACGTCGACCCGTCCGGACAGCCCTGGATGGTGTACGCGCACGAGTGGCTGCAGACCATCGACGGAACCATGGAGGCGATCCGGCTTGCCCCGGATCTGACCCGGACGATCGGCGACCCGGTCCTCCTGTTCAAGGCCTCGGACGCGTCCTGGATCACCGAGCAGATCCCCGGCGGCCTGCCGAACCAGCTCCCGCCCTACGTCACCGACGGTCCCCAGCTCCACCGCACCCCTGACGGGTCCCTGCTCATGCTGTGGTCGACGTACGAGAAGAACGTGGTCGGCCAGGACGGGTCCATCAGTGGCGGCTATGTGCAGACGTATGCCACCTCCAGGTCCGGCAGCATCACAGGACCGTGGCGGCAGCACCGACCGCTGGTCCGCGACGACAGCGGACACGGCATGCTCTTCCACACCTTCGACGGCCGGCTGATGATGGTCCTCCACCGCCCCTTCGAGAACGCACGGGGCAAGCTGTACGAGATGGAACTCGGCGGCCACGAGCTGCGCGTGCTCCGCCGACGCGCCGACCTCGACGGCGGCGGCTGACACGGCTCCACGGCGCGACACGGCAAGGCCGCTTTCCCCTTCGGGCAAGGCCCGCTTCTCCCATCGCTTCAACGCAGGTCGAGCAGTTACTCGTAGGGGCCAGGCCGCACCGCCGATCCGGAACGCCTGCACGCGACAGCGGTCGCAGGAGGCCAGCAGCGTCGCCCGGGTGCGCGCGTCCCGGCCGTACCTCGCCGCAGCCGATCCGCGCTCCCGCCTCACCGGGCTCCTCCCACCTCCCGGACGACCGTACCCGGGCAGCCGTCTCGTACAAACGCACATTCCAGGCCTGCCAATCAATGATCCGGCTCATGCAATGAGACAGTAGGCTTTCTCCTTGCATTTGCGGCAGTATCATCGGCGCATGCACACCTACCGGATCAGGGACGCCGCCGCCCTGCTCGGTGTCAGCGCCGACACCGTGAGGCGCCTGGTCGACGGTGGGAACCTCGCTGCCGAACGCGACGGGATGGGCCGCCGGATCATCCCCGGGCCGGTCCTCGCCGCCTATGCCAGGCGGTTGCACCGCACGGACCAGGAGAACGCCGGCTCCTCGGCCCGCAACCGTCTCTCCGGCATCGTCACGGACGTGATCCTCGGCGATGTCTCCGCGCAGGTGGAGATCCAGGCGGGGCCGTTCCGGGTGGTGTCCCTGGTCAGCCGCGAGTCGGCCGAGGAGTTGAAGCTGGAGCCCGGTGTTCCGGCGGTTGCCGTGATCAAGTCGACCAACGTGGTCGTCGAGAGACCGTAGAGGAGTCCCGCGGTGGATTCTTCGCCATGTGACAGAGGGAGTAGATCCGTGATGACTCGTTCCGCGCGCCGGACCCACCGGACCATGCAGGTGGCCGGTGCGGGAGCCGCCGTGTTGCTGGCCCTGAGCGCCTGCTCCTCCTCCGACGACTCGTCGACGGGTTCCGGCTCCTCCGCGTCGGAGTCCTCGTCCTCCTCGGACAAGCTGTCCGGCACCGTGACCGTGTTCGCCGCGGCCTCCCTCAAGGAGAGTTTCACCGCGCTGGGCAAGGAGTTCGAGCAGGAGCACCCCGGCACGAAGGTGACCTTCAGCTTCGGTGGCAGCGACTCGCTCGCAGCGAGCATCACCGGCGGTGCCCCGGCCGACGTGTTCGCCTCCGCCAGCCCCAAGACGATGGCCATCGTCACGGACAAGGGCGACGCGTCGGGGACACCCGCCACCTTCGTCCGCAATCAGCTGGAGATCGCCACCCTGCCCGGCAACCCGGACAAGATCGTCTCCCTCAAGGACCTCACCAAGTCGGGCCTGAAGGTCGTGCTCTGCGACAAGACCGTGCCGTGCGGCGCCGCCGCCCAGAAGGCCCTGGACGCCAGCAAACTCAAGCTCACACCGGTCTCGTACGAGCAGGACGTCAAGGCCGCCCTGACCAAGGTCGAGCTCAAGGAGGCCGACGCCGCGGTCGTCTACAAGACCGATGTGAACGCCGCCGGTGACAAGGTGGAGGGCGTGGACTTCCCCGAGTCGGCCGACGCCATCAACGACTACCCGATCGTCCAGCTCAAGGACGCCCCCAACGCCGAGGCGGCCAAGGCGTTCATCGCGCTCGTGCGGTCCGCCGACGGCCAGAAGGTCCTGACCGAGGCCGGGTTCCTCAAGCCGTGACCTCCCCGACCGACGCACCCCACAAGTCCGCCGCCGCGGCCGACACCCTCCGGGGTGGACCGCGGCGCGGGCGCGTCCGGAAGGGCTTCGGCCGGGGCGTACCACTGCCCCTGCTGGTGCCCGCGCTGCTGGGCCTGGCGTTCCTGGTGCTGCCGCTGATCGCCCTGCTGGTCCGCACCCCCTGGCACAGCCTGCCGGACCAGCTGACCAGTCCCGAGGTCTGGCAGGCGCTGAAGCTGTCCCTGCTGTGCGCCACGGCGGCGACCGCCGTGAGCCTGGTGATCGGGGTGCCGCTGGCCTGGCTGCTGGCCCGGGTCGAGTTCCCCGGACGCGGGCTCGTACGGGCCCTGGTCACGCTGCCGCTCGTCCTGCCCCCGGTGGTGGGCGGTGTGGCGCTGCTGATGGCGCTGGGCCGCAACGGCATCGTCGGAAAGTGGCTGGACGCGTGGTTCGGGGTCACGCTGCCGTTCACCACCGCCGGAGTCGTCGTCGCCGAGGCGTTCGTGGCGATGCCGTTCCTGGTCATCAGTGTCGAGGGCACCCTTCGGGCCGCCGACCCCCGCTACGAGGAGGCGGCCGCCACGCTCGGGGCCTCCCGCTTCACCGCCTTCCGCCGCGTCACGCTCCCGCTGATCGCGCCCGGGATCGCCGCGGGCGCGGTCCTGGCCTGGGCGCGGGCGCTCGGCGAGTTCGGCGCGACGATCACCTTCGCCGGCAACTTCCCCGGCCGTACGCAGACCATGCCGCTGGCCGTCTACCTGGCCCTGCAGAGCGACCCCGAGGCGGCCATCGCCCTCAGCCTGGTGCTGCTGGCCGTGTCCGTCGCGGTCCTGGCCGGGCTGCGCGACCGCTGGATGACCGCCTCATGACCCACACCGAGAAGACCCAGAAGAACGAGACGGCCGAGAAGGCCGAGAAGGCCGCGTACGAGGCCACGGGCGGGCCCGGACCGGCTCCGGCGGGGCTGGACGCCCATCTGGTCGTCGACCGCGGCTCGTTCCGGCTCGACGTGGCGCTGACCGCCGCACCCGGCGACGTGGTCGCGCTGCTGGGCCCCAACGGCGCCGGAAAGACCACGGCCCTGCGCGCCCTGGCCGGCCTGACACCGCTCACCGGCGGCCGTCTCCGCCTGGACGGTGCGGCGTTGGAGCGTACGCCGCCCGAGTCGCGCCCCGTCGGTGTCGTCTTCCAGGACTACTTGCTCTTCCCGCACCTCACGGCCCTGGACAACGTGGCTTTCGGACCGCGCTGCCACGGTGCGACCAAGGCGGAGGCCCGCGCCCAGGCCGCCGAGTGGCTGGAGCGGATGGGCCTGGCCGAGCACGCCGGCGCCAAGCCCCGCCGCCTGTCCGGCGGCCAGGCCCAGCGCATCGCCCTCGCCCGCGCCCTCGCCACCAACCCCCGCCTGCTGCTCCTCGACGAGCCCCTCGCCGCCCTCGACGCCCGCACCCGCCTGGAGGTACGGACCCAACTCCGCCGCCATCTGGCCGAGTTCGAGGCCGTCGCCGTACTCGTCACCCACGATCCGCTCGACGCCATGGTCCTGGCCGACCGTCTCGTCGTCATCGAGGACGGCCGCATCGTCCAGGAGGGCACCCCCGCCGACATCGCACGCCACCCGCGCACGGACTACATCGCACACCTGGTGGGCCTGAACCTCTACAAGGGACGGGCCGAGGGCCACACGGTCCGCGTGGACGACGGCCCGGAGATCACCACCACGGAGGACCTGACGGGCCCGGTCTTCGTGGCCTTCCCGCCGAGCGCGGTCACCCTCTACCGGGACCGCCCCACCGGCTCCAGCGCCCGCAACCTCTGGCAGTGCGAGGTAGCCGGCATGGAGACCCACGGCGACCAGATCCGCGCCGACCTCACCGGCGAACTCCCCCTCGCCGCCGACCTGACGACCGTGGCGGCCGCCGAACTCGACCTCCACCCCGGGGCCACGGTCTGGGCGACGGTCAAAGCGGCCCAGACCCACGCCTACCCGGCCTGACGCGACGCGGAAGCCGACCGCACACCCTCCCTCGCCCTCTTCCCCTCCGCTCCTCTCGACCTGCGAGGTCTTCGACGTCATTCGCCCGGCGGATGCGACCAGCCTCACCACGGCTCACGCCCCACGCGGCTACGGTGAACCCACAGTCACCCCAAAGTGAGACATATCCACCACGCAGTCTGTGAGGCGTCCCGTCATGAGTCTGAGCATCCGCAACCAGCTCCCCGGCACCGTCACCTCCGTCACCCCGGGCGAGGCCATGGCTACCGTCAAGGTGCGTCTCGACGGCGGGCAGGAGCTCACCGCGGCGATCACCTTGGAGGCGGTGAAGGAACTCGGTCTCGCCGAGGGTTCCGCCGTCCGCGCCCTGGTGAAGTCCACCGAGATCTCGCTGGCCACCGGCCCGGTGGACGGTCTGTCCATCCGCAACCGGCTGCCGGGCACGGTCACCGACATCGCCACGGGCGGCGCCATGGCCTCCGTGAAGGTGAGCGTCGACGGCGGCGACCTGACCTCGGCGATCACGAAGGACGCCGTAGGCGACCTCGACCTGAAGACCGGTACCGCCGTCACCGCTCTGATCAAGTCGACCGAGGTGTCACTCGCGACCATGTGAGGGGCAGGGACGCGAGGCCGCGCATCAATCGCGTGTGCCGCCATTCCAGTTCCTCCGCGGGAATCGCCGGCCGAATGTCGGCGAAGCGGGAAATGACCGCCCGGAGCGCGAGTTCGGCCTCGGCTCGCGCGAGGGGCGCTCCCAGGCATCTGTGGATTCCGTGGCCGAAGGCGAGGTGTCCGGTGGCACCACGGTTGAGATCGAGCTGGTCGGGATCGGGAAACCGGTTCGGGTCGCGGTTGGCGGCGCCGGGAGCGATGAGCACCGGAACGCCTTCGGGAATCACGGTCCCGCCGAGCGTGAACTCTTCGGTGCTGTAGCGGAACGTGGCGATCCCGACAGGCGAGTCGAAGCGCAGCAACTCGTCCAGCGCACTCCCGAGGAGCTGCGGCTCGGCTCTCAACCGCGCGAGGGACTCCGGGTGCTGGAGAAGCGCCAGGGCCGCGTTGCCGATGAAGTTGGTGGTGGTCTCGTGGCCGGCCACGAGCAGGAGCACGGCGAGCGAGACGAGTTCGTCCTCGGTCAACTGGTCCTGGCCGTCGCGTACTGCGATGAGGTCGTCGAGCAGACCCTCGCCGGGCGAGCTGCGTCTGGAGGCGACGAGGCCGGCCATGTAGCCGCCGATGGCATGTGAGGCGGCGTCGATCCGCCGGGGGTCTCCGGCGGCGAACAGTTCACTCGACCAGGTGCGTACGAACCGACGGTCGGACTCGGGCACCCTCAGCATCTCGCAGATGACCGTGACCGGCAGCGGGACGGCGAGGCTCTCGACGAGGTCCACCGGGCCGTGGTCGGGCCAGGCGTCGAGCAACTCGTCGACCAGGGCGGCGATACAGGGGCGCAGCCGTGCGACGGCCCCGGTGGTGAACGCCTTGGTCACCAGCGCTCGCAGCCGTGCGTGCTGCGGAGGGTCGGTGGCAAGCATGTTCTGGGAGACTGCCGGATGCAGATCACGCTGCGACGGCCGGCCGGCGAAGAACCGCGTGGTGTTCTTCGAGAGCCGAGGATCGGCGAACGCCTCCCGGGCCTCCGCGTAACCCGTGACCAGGTAGCTGGGGCGCCCTCCTGAACCGGCGGGCACCCGCTGCACCGGCGCCGCGTCACGCAGCCGCGCGTAGGTCGGGTAGGGATCGGCGAAGAACCCCGGATCCAGCAACGGGTCGGTCACGCTCGCGGCTCCATTCCCGAGGGTGCCGGTTCGTCGGTGGCGGTGCGAAGGCCGGCCCTCCTCGCGTGTCCGAGGTTGTCACCGACTTCGTGTGAATACACAATCTCGCCCGTGGAGGGATAGCCGCGGGCGGCTCATCACGTCGTGGTGGTTGCGAGAAGGGGAGGGTCGATGGAGGCCACAAGTCACGACGAGTTCCGGGAGTTCGTAGCGATGCGCTCCACCGCGCTGCTGCAGCTCGCGGTGCTGCTCACCGGCGGGGACCGGCACGCCGCGGAGGATCTGCTGCAGATTGCGCTGATGAAGGCCTACGGGCGCTGGGCTCACATCGAGCAGCCCGAGGCGTACGTCCGTCAGGTCATGTACCGCCAGCAGGTCAACCGCTGGCGGCTGCGCAGGCACCGCGCGGAGACGACGGTGCCCGTACTGCCCGAGACCGGCGGCGACGCCGGTACCGAGTCGGGCACCGAGCTGCGGATCGCGCTGTGGGCGGCGCTCGGAAAACTGACGAAACGGCAGCGGGCCGTGGTCGTACTGCGCTACTTCGAGGACCTGCCGGAGGCCGAGGTCGCCGCGCTGCTGAGATGTCCGGTCGGCACGGTGCGCAGTACGGCGTACCGGTCGCTCGCCAAGCTCCGGCTGCTCGTACCGGAACTCGGGCCCGAAAGCCCCGCGGAACAGGTGCAGCAGCTCAGTTACACGCCGAAGGAGGTCCAGGGATGACGACGGAGCAGGTGGAGGAGAAGGTCCGGGAGACACTGCGCGCGGTCGCCCTGGACCGGGTACGGGCACCGGGCGATCTGGCCGAAAAGGTGGTGCGGCGGCGCAGTCGGCGCCGTTTCTCGCAGGTCGCGGGGGCAGCGGTGGCCGTTGCCGCGATCACCGTAGGGGCGGTGTTCGGGTTCGGGGGCGGCGGTGCTGCCGAGCAGGACCGGCCTGTGCGCCCGGCGGTGTCGCCGGAGGGCTGGAAGCCGTGGCAGAACGACGCCCGGGGCTCCGGCGAGCGGGGCTGCCTGGTGGACGGTTCCGCGCTGTACTGCAGCGGGTCCAAGTACGACGTCGCGAAGTTCGACGCGAACACCGGCGAGCGGCTGTGGACCGTCAAGGTCAACCGCGAAGGCGACGGGCCCGACCACGCGTTCGCCGCGCGCGACGGCGTGGTGTACGCCTACCGCAATCACACCGCGGACAAGGAGCCGAACGGCGACTACATCGGCGGTACGGATCTGATGGCGGTGGACGCCGACAACGGCAAGGTGCTGTGGACGGCCGAGATGCCACAGGACGACCGCACCGACCAGGCCGCCATGCTGATCGACGGGGCGGTACTGGCCAACACCCCGACGCTCCGCACGATGTCGGCCCTCGATCCGCTGACCGGAGAGGAGAAGTGGCGCCACACCTGGGACAAGGGCATCGTGTGTCAGCGCGCGGTGCTCAGCGGGGTGCCGTATCTCCTGTGCAACCAGGACACCGAGAAGCAGGACGACACCGACGTCATCCGTCTCGATCCCGCCACCGGAAATGCCGAGAAGGTCATGACCATGCCCGGCAGGCAACAGTTCCTCGGGACCTCGGGCGACCGGATGGTCCTGATCGCGGCGAAGAACGCGGGCGACAAGGACCTGCGGCTGACCACCCTCAGCGGCTCCGGCGAGCAGGCCTCGCACTCCTATCGGATCAAGGGAGAGCCGGCCAACTCGGACATCGTCGGTGATCTTCTGATCTCCGTGTCCTGGCAGGGCAAGGCCTCGGCCTACTCGCTGACCACCGGAAAGACCCTCTGGACCGCCCCGGTGGGCGTCAAGATGCCCGACAAGGAGACGATGGCGGGCCTCGCGGAACCCGTGGTGTCGGCGGGCCAAGGGGTCGTGTACTTCGTCGGCCCGAACGGAGACCTGTCGGGCCTCAGTCTGCGCACGGGTGAACAGATCTGGCGCGGCCATGCCGACACCGGCGACCAGGAGCCGGGTCCCACCTTCGGCGACACGCCCCAACTCCTGCTCTACGAGGACGTCCTGATCGCCCGGAACGGCAGCAAGATCGTCTCCCTGCTGCCACGGATCGGGGACTGACCGAACGGCCGTCGGCCGGGGCGGCACCGCTGCCCCGGCCGACGGCACGTGCTGCTCGTCAAGGCCGGACGGCTCCTCCACCGGAGGCCGGCGAGCCCCGACGGCCCGCTCCGGTGGTTGCCCCGGTGCGCGGCCTCGGGGTCAGTGCCGCGCGCAGCGCAGGGGTGAGGATGTGGCGGGTCTCGGAGGGGGTGAGGGCCGCGGGGGTCGGGAGGGGGTTGAGGTAGCGGGTGTAGATGAGGCCGCCGAGGATCGTCACCACGGCCGTGGCGCGGGCGGTCGCGTCCCGGCCGCCGAGAAATTCAACAAGCCGGGCCAGCAGCTCGCGTTCCAGGTATTCGCGGAGCACCTCGGCAGCCTCCTCGCCCTGGGTGGTGAGCTGTACGAAGTCCGCGTCCTCCCACAGGTTCGTCACCGCGTCGATCAGGCGGCCGGGGAGGGTGGCCGGGTCGCCGCCGAGGACGTCGTCCACCGCCAGCGCATTGGCGCACTGGAACTGCATCACGTCCGCGAACAGGCTCTTCTTCGAGCCGAAGTGGTACGCGATCAGCGCCGGGTCGACGCCGGCGGCCCCGGCCACCGCGCGCAGAGTGGTGCCCCGGTAGCCGCGCTCCAGGAAGAGCGCCCGGGCCGCCGAGACGATCGACTCGCGGGTCGGCGGGTTGCCGCGGGGACGGCCTCGGGTGCGGGCGGTGACAGGGGCGGAGTTATTCTTCAGCGTTGAGCCTGCTTTTCGTGATCGGCACAGTCAAGGGCGTTCCGGCAACCACACGAAGGGACGACCCGACGCCATGCGTATCGCAGTCCTCGGCGCCAATGGACCGACCGGCCGCCACCTCACCGACCAGGCCCTCGCCGCCGGCCACGTGGTCGTCGCCGTGACTCGCCGCCCCGGCTCTCTCGCCACGCGGCCCGGTCTCACCGTGGCCGTCGCCGACGCCACCGACCCGGCGGCCGTCGATGCCGCGATCGAGGGGACGGACGCCGTCCTCTCCGTACTGGGCGCGCGTTTCAGCAAGGAGACCATCAGCACCTACTCGGCGAGCGCCGCGGCCGTCACCGGGGCCATGGCCCGCCACGGCATCAAACGGCTGCTCGCCGTGAGCTCCAGCATCGCCGACCCGCACTGGCGTCCCACGGGCGCGCACTTCTTCAATCATGTGCTCGACCCGCTGGTGAACCGACGCCTCGGCCGTACCCTCCATGAGGACATGCGCCGCATGGAGGCCGTGGTCCGTCGGACGGACCTCGACTGGACCTTCGTCCGGCCCTCGGGCCTCTTCGAGCACCCCGTCGTCACGGACTACCACACCGCCGAGACCAGTGCAGACGGCGTCTTCACCGCCCGTGCCGACCTCGCCTCGAGCATGCTGCGCGAGGTGGAGGAGCGGCGGTACGTCCGTACGGCCATGGGCGTCATCACCACGGCCGTGAAGCCGAACATCGCCAAGCTGATCTGGCACGAGGGCGTGAAGAAGAAGTGAGCCGGGTGACCGTCGAACTCTCGCCCGCCACAAGGGTGTTCCTCACTCGCGCCCACACCGCCACCCTCACCACTCTCCGCCCCGACGGCACCCCGCACGTCACCCCTGTCCGCTTCACCTTCGACGCGGTCGACGGCCTGGTCCGAGTAACCACCCGGGCGGGAGCGCGCAAGGCCCGGAACGTGGCGAGGGGCGGCCCAACAGCCCGTGTCGCGCTCTGCCAGGCGGACGGCTTCCGCTGAGTCACCCTCGAAGGCCGGGCCACCGTCACCGACGACCCCGCGCGCCTGGCCGAGGCGGTCCGCCGCTACACCGTCCGCTACCGCGCGGCCCCGCCCACCCCGCCGGACCTGGTCGTCGTCGAGATCGCCGTCGACCGAGTCCTGAGCCTCAACCTCTGAATCCCCCTCGAAGAATCTGACTCCCCCTCGAAGAAAGCGAAGTGACACCGCCGTGCCCCGTCTCCCCCTCCTCGACTCCACGCTCCACTACCGCGAGTCCGGCGACCCCGACGGTCTGCCGTTCGTCTTCCTCCACGGCAACCCCACCTCCTCCCACCTGTGGCGGAACGTCCTGCCGGGTGTGGCCGCGCCCGGCCGCCGCCTTCTCGCCCCGGATCTCATCGGCATGGGCGACTCCGGAAAACCCGACCTCGCCTACTCCTTCGACGACCACGCCCGCTACCTCGACGCCTGGTTCGACGCCCTCGGCCTTGCCGAGGCCGTCCTCGTCGGCCACGACTGGGGCGGCGCGCTCGCCTTCGACCGCGCCGCCCGCCTCCCGGGCCGCGTCCGCGGCCTCGCCTTCACCGAGACGATCGTCAAGCCGCTGGTCGGTGACGAATTCCCGTCGGCCGGGCGGGAGTTGTTCACCCTCCTGCGCACCCCCGGGGTGGGCGAGGAGATGATCCTGGAGAAGTCCATGTTCATCGAAGAGCTCCCGGACACGCTCGCCACCCCGCTCGACCCCGCCGACCTGGAGGTCTACCGCCGCCCCTTCCCGACACCGCACAGCCGCCGCCCGGTACTGGCGTGGACGCGCATGATGCCGCTGGACGACGAGCCCGCCGACATCGTGGCCCGCGTCGAGCGGTACGACGCCTGGCTGGCCGCCAGCCCCGAAGTCCCCAAGCTGCTGGCCGCGTTCACGCCCGGCCCGGGCGCGATGACCGACCAAGGGGCCGTGGCCTGGTGCGAGGAGAACATCGCCGGCCTGGAGGTCTCCCGCCACGGCCTCGCCGGCCACCACTCCCCGGAGGACCGCCCGGAGGAGCTGGCCACGGCGATCAACGCCTGGGCCGACCGCCACGGGCTGGCACGCCGGTAGGAGTCCTCGACCACGACGGTGCCGACCGTCCCAACCGGCAGAACTGCCGCTGCCGGATGATGACTTCGGACATCGACGCGGCCCGACTCCAGACGCCGGCCCACGGGTTGCTCAACGCCACGCCATCGTGACCCCGCCGGAAACGTCCTGGAGGGCGCGGAACGAGTCGTAGAACGCCGGGTTGTGCGCCATGGCGCCATTCGCGGAAGGCTGGACGACGAGGTTGGCGTACAGGCTGTTCAGCAGCCACGGCATCTTCGTCGGCCCGATGTCGCGGACCATGGCGGGCTGCTGGAGCGTGCCGTAGGCCGCCACGGCCAGCCGTCCCGTGGCACGGAACTGCCGCACCTGGTTGGTCAGGTAGTCCTTTCGGGAGGCGAACCAGGGGCTGTTCATCAGCAGATCGCGCCACCGCTGCTGCGAGACGGCGTCCGCGGCGGAGTCCCGAACCTCCTGCCACACCGGGGTCCCGGCCGCCACCCCGTATCGGTCGGCGTACACGGCGGGCACCGGATCGCTCCAGTGCCGCTTCCACCAATGCACCAGGGAGAACTCGGTGGCGAGGAAACGCTGCTCGGAGCGGATCCGCGGCAGCACGTGGTCCGTATACGCCCTGGCCTGTTCGACGGCCGCGACGTGCGGGTGAATGTCCACGCCGTCGAGCTCGGGAGTGGCCCTGACGTGTGCCAGCCAGGCGTCGACGGCAGGGGTGCGCCAGGCGGGGTCCTCCAGGCGGTTGAGGGCGCCCATGTACAGGCGAGTGCGACATTCGGACCCGCAGCGCTTCCTCCGCTCGGAGATCACGTGCGCGGCAACGGCCTCGTAGAAGGGGTTCAGGAGGGTGGCGCGATCCTCGGCGCGCGTCTCGAGGAACGGCTCGTTGCCGATGACCAGGATGTCGACCTTGTCCAGCACAGCGTCCAGTGCCCTGTCGACGCGGGCGAGTTCCTTGTCCATCGCGCCGCTGCCCGGCTGCGGGAGAGGCGTGGTCCGGTGCGGGAACTTCAGCGACAGTACGGTGCCATGGCCGGAGCCGGCGAACGACAGCAGGGTCCTGATCGCGGGTTGCCGGGATGCCTCCACACTGTCCAGTTCGGGCATCGCGACAAAGCCGCGTACCCACCTGGTGCGCAGGTCGTCCAGCACCGAGGCGGTCATGCCGCGCGGCTCCTCGTTGAAGTTCGCGCCGAGCACGCCCTCCGGGGCCGCGGGACGCGTCCGGTGCCCGGCGTGGCCGCCCGGACCGCCGGCACCGCTGCCTCCTGGGCCGCCGGCTCCGGCTCCGTCCGACCGGCACCCCGCGAGCAGCAGGGCGCCACCCCCGGCGAGGCCGAGGAGCCTCCGACGGCTGGGGCTCGTGCCCATCTCCCATACCTCCGCTCGCACGGTCAGCCGTCGGCCGGTCGGTTCTGCCTGCGTCGGACGTAGAGCCGACCGCCTTCCGGGCCCGTCCACTCCAGGCGTACGACGCCCGGAACGGCGGCGTCCGCGATACGGGACGGGTGGGACCAGTATCCGGCGACCGGGTTGCGGAAGAACGTGGCCCAGAGGCCACCCGCGTGATCGGAGAACAAGTTGTTGTGGCCCGCTCCGACACCCGCGGTCCACCGCCGGGAGTACGGGCCCTCGAACCGGTCGGCGACGGCGACGACCGCGTCGTACTGGTACTGCGTGCGGCCTGTGCCCGGCGGGGCGTAGGCGTAGCGCGTGCTGCCGTCCGGGGCGACGGACGAGCGGTTCCAGGCGGCCTGGAGGAGGTAGTACTTGCCGCGGTGCTTGAAGACGTACGCGCCCTCGAGGTACGGCTCCGGAGAGTAGGGCGACTGCCGGAACTCCGGGAGGTCCGTGGTGGGGACGATGTCCTCCATGTCGGAACGGAACCTGGCGTACAGGTCGTTGTGCAGCACGAGCCAGGCGTTGTCGCCCTCGGCGTAGATGCTGCCGTCGATGTGGTGGTACGCGCCGGGCTCGATGAACGGCGGCCCGCCGACGACCGCTTCGCCGAACGGCTTGGCGAGGTTGCCCTCGGCGAGCCGGTACGGGCCCGCGACCCCGCCCTCGCTCACCAGCAGGAACGAGCCGACCTTGCGGGAGTGGTCACCCATGCACGCGACGATGTACCAGCGGCCGCGGACGTGGTGCACCTCCGGCGCCCACACCTCGCCGCGTTTGCCGAACTCGTCGTCGTGCCAGTACTGCTGCCAGGGGGCGACGACCGTGCGCCCGGGCCGGTTCTCGCCGGCGAACTCGGGCGACCACACCTTGCCCTTGGCGGCACCCGGGCGGATTCCGGTCGTGTCCGCCAGCCGCCACGGTCCGCGCAGCGACCTGGACACCCACACGAAGATGCCGTCGTTCCACGGGGCGGCCGCGTCGAGGCCCGGCGCCCGGGTCGTACCGGTGGCGACGTAGAGCGGACTGCCCCCGACGACGAAGCAGTTGACGTACGTGTCCCGCATCCACACCACACCGCGCTCCTTGTCCCGGGGGCGCAGTTCGAGCGGGAGGACGAAGGAGTTGTCGTCGCGCGGCCAGAGGTCCGGGCGGGTGTCGGCGAGACCGTACGGTTCGGGGTCGGGCCAGTTCGCCGGGTATGCCTCGGCCTGTAAACGTCGCGTCGCCGGGTCCGCCTGTACGGAGGCCGTGGGCAGCGCCGCCGCCACTCCCAGGGTGCCCGCACCTGCCAACAGGGCTCTCCGGCCGATGGGCGGCCGGTTCGTGCTGTCGGTCATCAGTCACGTCCTCCCTCGTCGGGCCGCCCGAGGGACGGCATGACGAACAGGATGCGAACGGCCGCCGGATTTCGTCAACAGCCCGGAAAATTAATCCGGATCGGGTGTTCCGGGGGCACGATTTCGGCCGGGACAACCCCAATCGCCGCGCGTTATCGAAGCGTTACGAGCCGGTTCGCGACGTAGGCGTTCCAAGTAACCCCAGGCCACAGGGGGTTGAGGTCGACTCCCCCTGGAGGGTGGGAGCGGCGAAGTTATTTCGTCCGACTCATTGACGAAAATATTCGTGCGCTCACATGCTGTCCGGCATGCACCCACACGACGGTCCGCTGACACGGCTCCGGCGCAGCCATGAGCAATCCGTTCTCGAGTTGCTCCGCAAGTACGGTCCGCTGAGCCGGGCCGAGTTGGGCACGCGAAGCGGGCTCTCCCGCACCACGCTCTACGACATAGTCGCCGGCCTGGTGACCAGCCGTGCGGTGGTCGTCGGCACGCCCTACGTCGAGGCGCGCAAGCGGGGGCGCCCGGTCGAGAAGCTCAGCCTCAACCCGGCCGCCGGGGAGGCGGTGGGCATCGACTTCGCGCGCCGTGCCGTGCATGTCGCCGCGGTCAACCTCGCCCACGAAGTGGTCGGTTCGGCGAGCGAAGGGCATGCGGCGGACCTGTCCTGGCCCGAGCGGGTGGACATCGCCGTACGGCTGCTCGACTCGCTGACGACCAGTGCGCCGGGGGAATCGGGGGCCGGGGGCACAGGGCGGGAACAGGCCGTCCATCTCGGCGCACTCCGTGCGATCGGCGTCGGCGTGGTCGGTCCGACCACCGACCCCGGCAGCGAGAGCGCCCACGCGCAGGGCATCGACGGCCTACCCGACCTGCTGCGCAAGCGGTTCGGGGTGCCGGTGCTGCTCGACAACAACACCCGCCTCGCCGCGCTGGCCGAAGCGGTGTGGGGCGCGGCGGCGGACAGCGGCGACGTGCTCTACCTGAGGCTGTCGCACGGCGTGGGCGGCGGGCTCGTCGTGGGCGGCGCGCTGCACCGGGGCAGACACGGACTGTCCGGCGAGTTCGGACACATCACCGTGGACCCGGCCGGCGAGCGGTGCGAGTGCGGCGGAACCGGCTGCCTGGAGACCCTCGCCTCACTCGACGCGGTACTGCGCCGCTACCGGGCGGCGGGCGGCAGGGCGGACAGCACCACGCAGTTCCTGGACGCGGCAACGGCCGCCGACCCGCCCGCCCTTGAGGTACTTGCCCGCGTCGGCAGCGAGGTCGGCGGCGTACTGGCCGCGATCTGTCACGCCGTCGGACCGGGCGTCATCGTCGTCGGCGGCGAGCTGGCGCAGGCCGGCGACGCCCTGCTCGAACCGGTCGAACGGGCCCTGCGGCAGCACCTGATGCCGCTTGCCCGCCACCACGTGGACGTACGGCGCGCCACACTCGGCGAGGCCGGCAGCGCCCTGGGCGGCATCGCCCTCGTACTCCATGAAACCCCCCTGCTCACCCACTACCCGCAGCCCGTCTCCGAGGAGAACGCATGAGGCCACCAGGAGAACGCACGAGGCCATCAGTGAGGAACCCATGGCTGTGATCACCCCCCTCGACAAGACCGCTGCCCCCACGCGGCGGCAGCAGCAACAACCGCGTCGTTCCGTCCGACCGCTGGTCCTGGGCGGCCTGGCGCTCGCGGCGGGTGTCGCCGTGTGGGCCGTCGTGGCCGCCCTCGGACTCGTCGAGAACCTGCCCACACCGGCGGCGGTGGCGCGCAAGGCGGGCACCATGACGGCCGACGGCACGCTGGCGTCCGACACGTCCGCCAGTCTGCGCCGGGTCTTCATCGGTTACGCCCTCGGCGTGGTCGTGGCGGTCCCGGTCGGCTTCCTCATGGGCTGGTACCCGACGGTGCGCGCCGTGGTCGAGCCGTACATCCAGTTCTTCCGCACCATCCCGCCGCTGGCACTGATCCCGCTGGCCGTGGTGCTGCTCGGGATCGGTGAGGTACCGAAGATCGCCGTGATCTGTCTGGCCTCGTTCATGGCCTGCGTCGTGGCCTCCTTCCAGGGCGTCGTCGACGTGGACACGACCCTGATCAACGCCGCCCGGGTGCTGGGCGCCTCCGATCGCGTCATCTTCGCCAAGGTGGTCGTGCCGGCGTCCACCCCGTTCATCCTCGTCGGCATGCGGATCGGCCTCGGCGCGTCCTGGGCCACCGTGGTCGCCGCCGAACTCATCGGCGCCCAGGAGGGATTGGGCTACCGGATGCAGAAGGCGGCCACCTGGTTCGACATGGACGCGATCTTCGTATCGCTGATCACCATCGGAGTACTCGGGCTCGTGATGGACCGGCTGTTGCTGCTGGCCGAGCGACGCCTCACCGGCTGGCAGGAGCGACGATGAACAGCAAGATCAGTTTCCGTGACGTGGTGAAGACCTTCCCGCTGAAGAGCGCCACCTTCACGGCGCTCGGCGGGGTGGACCTGGACATCGCGGACCAGGAGTTCGTCACCGTCGTGGGGCCGTCCGGCTGCGGCAAGTCCACGCTGATGAGCATGGCGGCTGGGCTGCAGGAGCCCGACTCGGGCAGCGTCCTGGTCGACGGGAAGCCGGTGTCGGGTCCCGGCCCCGACCGGGGTGTGATCTTCCAGCAGTACGCCCTGTTCCCCTGGCTGACCGTACGGCAGAACGTGGAGTTCGGGCTCAAGCTCGCCTCCGTACCCACCGCGGAGCGCAGACGGCGCACGGACGCCGCCATCGACCTCGTCGGACTCGGTGAGTTCGCCGACGCCCTGCCCAAGACGCTGTCCGGCGGCATGAAGCAGCGCTGCGCCATCGCCCGCGCGTACGCGGTGGACCCTCAAGTGCTGCTGATGGACGAGCCGTTCGGCGCTCTCGACGCGCTCACCCGGGTGCAGTTGCAGGACCAGCTGCTGCGGACCTGGAGCCAGGAGAAGCGGACCGTGCTGTTCATCACCCATGACGTGGACGAGGCCGTCTACCTGGCCAACCGTGTCGTCGTCATGGCGGCGGGTCCCGGGCGCGTCCACCGCGTCATCGACGTGGACCTGCCCTATCCGCGCACGGAGGAGATACGGCTGTCCGCGGAGTTCCGCCGCATCCGCAACGAAGTCTGGACGTCCGTCTACCACCAGGACGAAGCCGCCCCGGCCGCATAACCGCCCGACGGCTTTCCGCCACCCACCGACCCTCGTACCGCACCGCACCGCACCGCATCGCATCGCATCGCATCGCATCGCATCGCATCGCATCGCATCGCACCGCACCGCACCGCACCGCACCGCACCGCACCGCACCGCACCGCACCGCACCGCACCGCACCGCACCGCACCGCACCGCACCGCACCGAGAGGATCCATCCACCATGCACCGAAGCACGGTCAGACGCGCCCTCACGACACTGCCTGCCGTATTCGTACTGTCACTTTCCGTGAGCGCGTGTTCCGGGAGCGGGTCCGGCGACGACTCCACGGTCAGGTTCGGCTACATCGGCGACTACAACGGGGCCAGTCTGCTGGCGATCGCCGAGAAGCAGGGGCTGTGGAAGAAGGTCGGGCTGACCGCGGAGACCAAGACGTTCAACAACGGCCCGGTGCAGATCCAGGCGCTCAGCGCCGGAGACCTCGACTACGGCTACATCGGCCCCGGTGCCGTGTGGCTGCCCGCCTCCGGCCAGTCCAAGATCATCGCCATCAACACGCTCACGTACGCGGACCGGGTCATAGGCCAGCCCGGGATGGACTCCATGAAGGACCTCAAGGGCAAGAAGATCGGCGTGCCCGAGGGCACTTCCGGCGACATGATCCTCAACATCGCGCTGGCGGAGGCCGGGATGACCGGCAAGGACATCTCCAAGGTCAACATGGATCCGTCCACGATCGTCTCCGCCTTCTCCTCCGGGAAGATCGACGGCGCCGGCTTCTTCTATCCGGCCATCGACACCATCAAGAAGAAGGTGCCGGACCTGGTGGAGGTCGCCAGCACCAAGGACACCGGGGATTTCTTCCCCACCGCGTTCGTCGCCGGCAACAAGGTGCCGGAGGAGAAGAACAGCAAGGTGGTCAAGGTGCTGCAGCAGGCCAACGACTGGCGCCAGGCACATCCCGCCGAGACCATCGCGCTCACCGCGAAGCTGCTGGAGGTCTCAGAGGCCCAGACGAAGGCCGACGCCTCCCACGTCCAGACCCTCTCCACCGCGGACCTGGTCGCCAAGTCGAAGAGCGGTGAAGTGGACAAGTGGCTGAAGACACTTGGCGACTTCTTCGTACGCAACAAGCAGCTGGACGAGAACCCCGATCCGGGTGAGTACTACGCGGGCGATCTCTACGAGAAGGCGCAGGGCCGGTAGCGGGCGAAAGCGTCCTCCAGGACGGCGTCCTCACCGCGACGGCGTCCTGACTGCCGGCCAGGCAATTCGATACGCCCGTACGACTCGAAAGGCACCGCCGTGCGCCACAACATGCTCTTCCTGATGACCGACCAGCACCGCGTCGACACCCTCGGCGCCTACGGCAACCCACACGTGCGCACCCCCAACCTGGACCGCCTCGCCGCACAGGGCACCCGCTTCGACAGCTGCTACACGCCGACGGCCATCTGCACTCCGGCCCGGGCCAGCCTGCTGACCGGCGCGGCACCCTTCCGGCACAAGCTGCTCGCCAACTACGAGCGCAACGTGGGGTACTTGGAGGACCTGGCCGACGGCCAGTTCACGTTCGCCGAGCAACTGCGCAGCGAGGGCTACAACCTGGGCCTCCTGGGCAAGTGGCACGGCGGCGTCCGGCGCACCGCCGCCGACTACGGCTTCCAGGGCCCGGACCTCGCCGGCTGGCACAACCCCGTCGATCACCCCGACTACCTGGCCTACCTCAAGGAGAACGGCCTTCCCGAGTACGCCATCAGCGACCGGATGCGCGGCACGACCCCCAACGGCAGCCCGGGCAACCTCCTCGCGGCCCGGCTGCACCAGCCCGTCGAGGCCACCTTCGAGTACTACCTGGCGACCCGCACCATCGAGATGCTCCACCGCTTCGCTCGGAACGAGCAGGCCGGGGAGGGCGTCCCGTTCTTCCTCGCGACCCACTTCTTCGGTCCGCACCTGCCGTACATCCTCCCCGACGAGTACTTCGACCTGTACGACCCGGA
Source organism: Streptomyces sp. NPDC050988 (assembly GCF_044456225.1). Classification (NCBI taxonomy): domain Bacteria; kingdom Bacillati; phylum Actinomycetota; class Actinomycetes; order Kitasatosporales; family Streptomycetaceae; genus Streptomyces; species Streptomyces sp. NPDC050988. Next base: position 787,191 of record NZ_JBITFQ010000001.1, read on the forward strand.
CCTGGTGGAGCTGCCCGCCTCCATCGGCGAGACCTTCGCGGGCAAGCCACCGGTCCAGAGCAACTACAGCAAGCTGTGGGCGTTCGACACCATGCCGATCGAGGACAGCCGCAAACTCATCGCCGTCTACTGGGGTTACGTCACGCTCATCGACGAGCAAATCGGCCGCATCCTCGACGCCGTACGGGAGTTGGGCCTGGACGAGCGCACCGCGGTGTGCTTCACCGCCGACCACGGCGAGTTCACCGGCGCCCACCGGCTGCACGACAAGGGCCCCGCCATGTACGAGGACATCTACCGCATCCCCGGGCTGCTGCGGGTGCCGGGTGCCGTACCGGGCCAGGTGCGCGAGGAGTTCGTCTCGCTCACCGACTACACGGCGACCATCCTGGAACTCGCCGGCAGCGATCCCGCCCCGGCCGTGGACAGCCGCAGCCTGCTGCCCCTGGCCCGCGGCGAACGGCCGGCCTGGGACGAGCATCACCTGGCCGAGTACCACGGTCACCACTTCCCGTACCCGCAGCGCATGCTGCGCACCCGGCACCACAAACTGGTCGTCAACCCCGAGTCGCGCAACGAGCTGTACGACCTGCGGACCGACCCGGACGAACTCCTCAACCGCTACGACCACCCCGAACTCCGGCACGTACGCACACAGTTGATGCACCGCCTGTACAGCCTGCTACGGGACCGCGGAGACAACTTCTTCCACTGGATGACACCCATGTACGACGTGCCGACCGACCACGACACCACCCTGTCGTCGTTCGAGACGGAGAAGGCCGACGGCGCGGGCTCCTCGCCGCCCGCCGGTACGGACGCATCGCCGCCCGCCGGCACGAACGCATCGACGCCGGTCGGCGGTACGCGGTGAGCAGCCCGCCGAGCGCGGGCCGGGACCGGCCCTCATGCTGCGCCCCCTCCCGCACCGGCGCCGATGCCGTCGGCGCGGGGCCGGTCACTCTCGCGCCCATGCCGCCCGCCACCCGCACCCGGTCGCCCGGCCACGACACCCGCGTCGCCCTGCCCGGCGGAACCTTCCGCATGGGCACCGAGGACGCGGACGCGAACCCCGGCGACCGGGAGGGCCCCGTCCGTGAGGTGGCCGTGGACGCGTTCGCCATCGACGCCTACGCCGTGACCACCGCCCGCTTCGCGGCCTTCGTCGCGGACACCGGACACCGCACCGAGGCCGAGCGCCACGGCTGGAGCTACGTCTTCGCCCGCTTTCTGCCGGGCGACCTGAGACGCGTCTCCCCGCGCCCCGACGCCACCCCGTGGTGGTGCGGAGTCGAGGGAGCCACCTGGCGCGCCCCGGAGGGACCCGGCAGCGACCTCGAAGGCCGCTGGGACCATCCCGTCACCCACGTCGGCTGGTCCGATGCCGAAGCGTTCGCCGGGTGGGCCGGCGGACGGCTGCCCACCGAGACCGAGTGGGAGTACGCCGCCCGCGGCGGCCTCGACCAGGCCCGCTACCCATGGGGCGACGAACTCACCCCCGACGGCGAGCACCGCTGCAACATCTGGCAGGGCACCTTCCCCACCAAGAACACCGCCGAGGACGGCCACACCGGCACCGCACCCGTCCACGCCTTTCCGCCGAACGCCTACGGTCTCCACAACGTGTGCGGAAACGTGTGGGAGTGGTGCGCCGACCCGTGGGACACCAAGTCCCCGGAACTGCGCGTCATGCGCGGAGGCTCGTACCTGTGCCACGACTCGTACTGCAATCGCTACCGCGTCGCCGCCCGCACGGCCAACACCGCCGACAGCACGACGGGCAACCTGGGCTTCCGGGTCGCCTACCCCACCGAGGGCCCGCAAGCCTCTCCGGACGGCCGGCGGTAGCCACCGTGTGCGACCTGCGCCCACAGCACGACCACCAGGCCTCCTGGAACGCGAAAAGCCGCCCTCCCATTGGTGAGAGAACGGCCTCCGACCTGCAAGAAGCTGGTCGGGACGACAGGATTTGAACCTGCGACCCCTTGACCCCCAGTCAAGTGCGCTACCAAGCTGCGCCACGTCCCGGTGCCCGTTGTGACCTGGGGTTTCCCCTGGCTGAACGCGCACGGAAACAATACCGCACTCGGGTCGATGGTCGCGCACTCCTTTTGTCCGGTGATCGCCCTGCCCCGGCGGTCACCGCTTGACCTCAACTTCGCTTGAGGTCGCACGATCGTCCGTATGACGACGATGACGACGATGACGACGACAACGGTGCGACGCGGCTACGGGTATGCGGACCTGCCGGGCCTGATGGGGTTGATGAGCGGGGACGAGAAGCACGGACCGGCGGCGACGTCCACGCTGGACGCGCTCTGGGTGCTCTACGACCGGGTGCTTCGGGTGACACCGGAGCGGGCGGACGATCCGGAACGGGACCGGTTCCTGCTGTCCAAGGGGCACGGGCCGATGGCGTACTACGCGGTGCTCGCCGCGAAGGGTTTCGTGCCCGTCGACTGGCTGCCGGGGTTCGGCTCGTACGAGTCGCCGCTCGGCCACCATCCGGACCGCGTGCTCGTACCGGGTGCCGAGATCGGCAGCGGTTCGCTCGGGCACGGGCTGCCGATCGCGGTCGGCACGGCGCTGGGTCTGCGCGCCCAAGGACTGCACGACCCCCGTGTGTGGGTGCTGGTCGGGGACGCCGAACTGGACGAGGGCAGCAACCACGAGGCCATCGCGTACGCCGGTCCGGCCGGGCTCGACCAGCTGCACACCGTCGTGATCGACAACTCCTCCGCCAGTTACGCGCTCCCCGGCGGGATCGCCGCGCGCTTCGAGGCCGCGGGCTGGTCCGCCGAGACCGTCGACGGGCGGGACCACGACGCCCTGTACGCCGCCTTCACCGCCCCTCACCCGGGACGGCCGCGCGTGGTCGTCGCCCAGGTGGAGCCGAAGACCGCCTGAGCCGGTCGCCGACGCCCACACAGCAACTCTTCAGCACACCCGCGCACCCGCAACGGAGGACTTTCCCCATGGACACCATGCGTGACCGCTTCGCCCCCGTCGTCTCACGGCTGCTCGACGAGGACCCGCGCGTCGCGGTCGTTCTCGCCGAGATCGGTGTGGCCGGATTCGAGGACGCGCGGCACCGGCATCCGGACCGTGTGATCAACGTCGGCATCCGGGAGCAGTTGCTGGTCGGGGCGGGCGCGGGCCTCGCGCTGACCGGGCTGCGGCCCGTGGTGCACACCTTCGCCAGCTTCCTCGTCGAGCGGCCCTTCGAGCAGGTCAAGCTGGACCTCGGGCACCAGGACGTGGGCGCGGTACTGGTCAGCGCCTCCGCGTCCTTCGACTGGCCCTCGGGCGGCTACACCCACATGGCACCCGGCGACATCGCCCTGCTGGACACGCTCGACGGCTGGACGGTGCACGTCCCTGGCCACCCGGACGAGGCCGAGACACTGCTGCGGCACGCCGTCGCGGCGGGCGACGACAAGGTGTACGTACGGCTGTCCGTGCAGTCGAACGCCGAGGCCCTGGACGTCGACGGAGTCCGCTTCCGCACCGTCCGCGAGGGGCGTGCCGGTGTGGTGGTCGCGGTCGGGCCGATGCTCGACGCGGTCCTCGACGCCACCGAGGGACTCGACGTCACCGTGCTGTACGGCACGACCGTACGCCCCTTCGACGCGGCCGCGCTGCGCCGGGCCACGGAGGCAGCCGGGACCGATGTCGTCCTCGTCGAGCCGTACCTGGCCGGCACGTCGACGGCGGCCGCGAACGACGCCCTCGCAGACCTGCCGCACCGCGTCCTCGGCCTCGGCGTCGGCCGCCGCGAACTGCGCCGCTACGGGCAGATCGAGGAACACGTGGCCGCGCACGGGCTGGACGCCGGGTCGTTGCGGGAGCGGATCGGTGGGTTCCTGGGGTCGACGCGGGTCAGCGCGTAGGCCCGGCTCCTCGGCCGGGCTTCAGCCCTTCCCGCCGGTGCACGCCTGTCTGTCCCCCAGTCCGTCCCCTCGCCCGTCCCCCTGGTGGCTGTCCCTTGGCTGGTTCCTCCGCCGCCGGTATGCGCAGGGTGGGCTGTCCCCATGGTCCCGTGCGACAGCGACAGCGACAACGACCGCGACCGCGACGTCGGCGCCTCGGCCCTCACCAGCCCTCGTATCGCGGGCACCGAGAGCAGTGCCGTGGCCACGACGAGAGTCATGGCGCCGGCCACGAGGAGGACGTTGTCCGCGCCGAGGGCCGCCGCGGCCGGGCCTGCGAGGGCCTGGCCGACCGGCATCATGGCCAGAGAACCGGCTATGTCGTAGGCGTGAATGCGGTTGAGGGCATCGGGCGGGACCTGGGTCTGCACGCTGGTCGCCCACATGACGCCCCAGAACGACAGGCCCGCGCCCGCCATCGCCGCACCGGCCGCCATCGCCGCCACTCCGAAGCCCGCTCCGACGGCGGCCGGGAAGCAGGCGAAGGAGAACAGGGCGAGCGAACCCGCGCGCAGCATGTGCCGAGGACGCAGGCGCAGTGCGATCAGACCGCCTATGACCGTGCCCGCGCCGAGGGCGGAATTGACCAGGCCGTAGGCGCGCGGCCCGTGCTCCTGGACGACCTCCGTCGCGACCAGCGGAACCGTCGGACCCCAGACGGAGATCATCAGGACGCACCAGATGACGATGACGCCCCACAGCCACGTACGGGATCTGAACTCCCGCCAGCCCTGGACGAGATCGGTCCCGAAGCCGTTGGTACGGGCCCGGTGGCCGGGGTCGGCCGGGGGCAGCCGGAGCAGCAGGAGACACAGGGCGCTGAGAGCGTACGTGGTGGCGTGGGCCGCGAAGACTCCGCCGGGTGAGGCGAAGGCGACCAGCAGTCCGGCGAGCGCGGGGCCCGCCAGTTGGGCCGTGGACTCGGCGACCCGTATGGCGCCGTTGGCCGCCTGGACGTCGGTGGCGAGCCGGGGCACCGTGCTGGCGACGCCGGGCTCGAAGAGCGCGGCCGCCGCGCCGTTGACCGCGCCGATCACACAGATCTGCCAGAGCACCACATGCCCGGTGAAGAACAGGGTGGCGGCGACCGACTGGCTGCCCAACCGCACCACATCGGCGCCGATCATCAGCAGACGGGTACTGAACCGGTCGGCGAAGACCCCGCCGAAGATCACCAGCCCCGCGAAGCAGGCGGCCGAAGCGGCCATGGCCAGGCCGACAGCCCCCACTCCGTAGCCGTGCTGCAGCAGGCCTGCCGCCAGCGCCACCGGCAACATCGTGTCGCCCAGCTTGGCGACGGCCCGCGCGGTGAAGAACAGTCCGAAATCCCGCGACCAGACCTTCCGGCGCCCGGCGCCGTCACTCACATCACGACGCCCGGGCCCACCGCCCACGCCACGGCGACCGCCGCCCGCATCCTCCTCCGACGACGACACCCCGCCCGAGGACAACCCGCCCCCAGCCATCCCCCTCACGCCCCTCCCCCGGCGACCAACCGCCCCCTCGACGGGACCACGGCGCCCCACCGCGCCGAACTCCCCACCCGCCTTCGGATCATGCCACGCGGCACTGACAACGCCCCTCAGGCGTCAGACCTCGGCCGCCAGGCCTCAGCCGCGAGACCTCGTCCGTCAGCCGTCGGCCGGAAGCCCCAATTCCGGGTAGGACTCCAGCAGTCGCGTCGGAGCCGCCTGCCGCCACGAGTCCGCGAGGATGTCACGCAGCTCGTCCGAGTCCTCAAGGGCCGCGAGCCGCACACGCACCCAGGCGAAACCCGCCTCATGGTCGGCGATCCAGAACTTCGCTGGTTCGGCCAGCACCAACTCGTCGCGCTCCTCCTTGGGGCAGCGCACGGCGATGGAGGTCTCCTCCTCGGGCAGCGTGGCGAACATCTTCCCCGCGACCCGGAAGGTCGGCATGCTCCAGGCGATCTTCTCCGTCGTGTCCGGCAGAGAGAGGCAGATTCGGCGTACGTCTTCGGCATCCTGCATGGAAGGCACCGTAGCCAATACCACTGACAATCACCTGCTGAGAGCCGGTACAGGCACCGCCGAAAGCCGGTTCCGTCACCCGCGACAAGCCAGTTCCGTCACCCGCCGCAAACCAGTCCCGTCACCCGCTGCGATGGGAGCGGTCAGCGACTCGCGGCAGGCTCCGAACCCTCGTCCGCCGTCACGTACTTGTAGAAGATCGTCGTCGGACGAAGCACCCCGGCGGGCGTCCGCGCGTAGTCGGGTATGACGCCCGCCCGGGTCCAACCCGCCGACCGATAGAGGGACTCGGCCGGGCTATCCGTCTCGGTGTCGAGGTTGAGCAGGGTCACGCCCGCCTCGGCGGCGGCGCGTTCGGCCGTCGCGAGCAGCGAACGTCCGAGTCCCCTGCCCCGCCCCTCCCGGTGCACCATCAGCTTCACCACCTCTGCGCGGTGGCTGCTGTTGGGCTTGTCCGGAAAGGCGAGACTGACGGTGCCGACGATTCGGTCCCGCACGTACGCGGCCCACACGGCGAGACCGCCCTCCGCGAGCACGCCCGCGCGCCCCCGCCACCAATCGACGGCGGCGGCGCGGTCGAGCGGGGCGAGGAAGCCGACCGACGCTCCCTCATTGACGGTGTGGGTCAACAGATCGGCCAACTCATCAACCGACCGCAGGAGTTGGTCGGCTGTAAGCCGGACGACGGCGTTGGCGTTGGCGTTGGCGGTCACGGCAGCACCACCGCCAGCACATAGCGCGCGTCCCCGGGGCCTGTGGACCTGAACCGCGTCGGCCCCCACACCCGCAACCGCAGGCAGTCGCCCGCGTCAAGCCGGTGCTCGGCGTCCTGGGCCGTGACCTCGAGCCGCCCGTCGAGCACCCAGATGTGCTGTTCGAGGCCGGGTACGGGCGGCCGGTCGTACGCGATGTCCGCGCCGGCCGCGAGCCGGCCCTCGACGAGTTCGCCGCGCAGACCGGCATGCGGCGGGGACACCGAGCGGCGTACGAAACCGGACGCCCTGTCCTCCCATACGGCCTGGTCGGCGGCCCGTACCAGCTGGGCGGGCTCCGCCTCGACCTCGCTGAGCAGCTGCGACATGGTGCGGCCGTAGACCCCGCACAGCCGGTTCAGGAGAGAGGCCGTGGGGCTGATCTCCGCACGCTCGGCCCGGGACAGGGTCGACCGGCTCACCCCGCTGCGCTCCGCCAACTCGCCCAGGGACCAGCCTCGTTCGGCCCGCAGCTCGGCCAGTCGCACGCCGAGCCGGGCATCGACCGGGTCCGGGCCGGCGCCGGCCGCGTCAACATCTCCACCGTGTCCCATATTCAGGATGCTATCCCACATATGAAACGCGACAGTGGCACGGCGGTCATCCCACCGGTGCGGCCTCCCCCAGCGCCTCCAGCACCGGCCGGATCAGCGGATGCTCCTCGGCGCCCCGGCGCACTGCGGCGAAGACCCGGCGCGTGGGTGCGACCCCGTCGACAGGGCGTACGACCACGCCCGAGAGATCCATGCCGCTCAGGGCCGAGCGCGGAACCAGGGCGACTCCCGCGTCGGCCGACGCGAGCGCGACGACCGCGCGGAAGTCGTCCGAGGAGTGCTCGAGACGGGGTTGGAATCCCGCGTGCTCACAGGCCAGGACCACCACGTCGTGGCAGGGGTTTCCGGGGTACGGGCCGATCCACGGGTCCTTGGCCAGCTCGGCGAGCGGCACCTCCGTACGGTCGGCGAGGCGGTGGGTCACCGGGACGACGGCGTCGAACGGCTCGGCGTACAGCGGGATGTGGGCGAGGCGGGGGTCGTCGGCGTCCGGCGCGCCGCGGTACTCGACGGCGACCGCCACGTCGACCTGCCGGTCGAGCACCATCGGCAGGCTGGCGTCGCCCTCGGCGTCCTGGACGCGGATACGGATGCCGGGAGCGGTCCGCGCGAGCCGGGCCACGGCGGGCGCGACGACCAGGCCGATACCGGTCGCGAAGGAGGCGACCGTGACGGTGCCCGCCGAACCCGAGTCGTACGCGGCGAGCTCGGCCTCGGCCTTCTCCAGCTGGGCCAGTACCGCGTTGGTGTGGCTGAGCAGGATCTCGCCGGCCGGAGTCAGGCGTACACCCCTGGCGTTGCGCTCCACCAGGCGGTGGCCCGTCTCCTGCTCAAGGGCCGTCAGCTGTTGCGAGACGGCGGAGGGCGTGAGGTAGAGCGCGGCGGCAGCGGCCGTCACCGTGCGGTGGTCCGCCACCGCACGGAGGATGTGGAGCCGCCGCGCTTCGATCATGTGACCGATTCTCTCAGAGGTTCACTTTTCGCCCTGCCGTATCTCCCGCTCGCGCTCGGTGACCGGCCGTGTGCTCAGGCCTCCGCCGCCAGCTCCGCCCGCGCCGCTACGAAGGCGTCCACGGCCCGGTTCACGTCCTCCGTCGAGTGCGCGGCGGACAGCTGTACGCGGATCCGGGCCCGGCCCTGGGGGACCACGGGGTACGAGAAGCCGATCACGTACACCCCGCGGTCCAGAAGCAGCTCCGCCATGCGTCCGGCGACGGCCGCGTCGCCGATCATGACCGGTGCGATGGCGTGGTCGCCGGGGAGGATGTCGAAGCCCTCCTCGGTCATCCGGGAGCGGAACAGCGCGGTGTTCGCGGCGAGGTGCTCGCGCAGGTCGCCCGCCGACTCCAGCAGGTCGAGGACCTTGAGCGAGGCGGCGGCGATGACCGGGGCCAGGGTGTTCGAGAAGAGGTACGGGCGCGAGCGCTGGCGCAGCAGGGCGACGATCTCGGCGCGGGCGGCCACGTAACCGCCGGACGCTCCACCGAGGGCCTTGCCCAGGGTGCCGGTGATGATGTCGACGCGGTCCATGACGCCGTGCAGCTCGGGGGTGCCGCGGCCGCCGGGGCCGACGAAGCCGACGGCGTGCGAGTCGTCGACCATGACCATGGCGTCGTAGCGGTCGGCGAGGTCGCAGATCTCGCGCAGCGGAGCCACGTACCCGTCCATGGAGAAGACGCCGTCGGTGACGATCAGCCTGCGGCGGGCGCCCGCGGCCTCCTTCAACTGCTGTTCCAGGTCCGCGAGATCGCGGTTGGCGTAGCGGAGGCGGCGGGCCTTGGAGAGGCGGATGCCGTCGATGATCGACGCGTGGTTGAGGGCGTCGGAGATCACCGCGTCCTCCTCGCCGAGGAGGGTTTCGAAGACGCCGCCGTTGGCGTCGAAGCAGGAGGAGTAGAGGATCGTGTCCTCCTGGCCGAGGAAGGCGGAGAGGCGCTGTTCGAGCTCCTTGTGCACCTCCTGCGTACCGCAGATGAAGCGTACGGACGCCATTCCGTAGCCCCAGCGGTCGAGGGCCTCGTGGGCTGCGGCGATCACCTCGGGGTGGTCGGCGAGGCCGAGGTAGTTGTTCGCGCAGAAGTTGAGGACCTCACCGGGGCGACCGCCCGCGGTGACGTTCACGGTCGCGGACTGCGGGCTGCCGATGACGCGCTCGGGCTTGTGCAGTCCGGCGGCACGGATCTCGTCGAGGGTGGCGCGGAGGTCGTCGCGTACGGAGTCGAACATCATCAGTCCTTAGTGGGTCCAGTCGAGGATGACCTTGCCGCCGCGGCCGCTCGCCGCGTCGGCGAACGCCGCCTCGTGGTCGCGGTAGCCGTAGCGGCCGGTGATCACGGGGGCGAGGTCGAGGCCGCCTTCGAGGAGGACCGACATCGCGTACCAGGTCTCGAACATCTCGCGGCCGTAGATGCCCTTGATCGTGATCATGGAGGTGACGATGCGGGACCAGTCGACGGCGAACTCCTCGGACGGCAGTCCGAGCATGGCGATCTTCCCGCCGTGCGTCATGTTGGCGAGCATGTCGCGCATCGCGACGGGGTTGCCGGACATCTCCAGGCCGACGTCGAAGCCCTCGCGCAGGCCGAGCGTGCGCTGCCCGTCGGCGATGGTGGACTCGGCGACGTTCAGCGCGAGGCTGACGCCGATCTTGCGGGCGAGCTCCAGGCGCTCCTCGCTGACGTCGGTGACCACGACGTGCCGGGCGCCGGCGTGCTTGGCGACGGCGGCGGCCATCAGGCCGATCGGTCCCGCGCCGGTGATCAGTACGTCCTCTCCGACCAGCGGGAACGACAGCGCGGTGTGCACGGCGTTGCCGAAGGGGTCGAAGATCGCGGCGACGTCGAGGTCGACGGGGACTCGGTGCACCCACACGTTGGACGCGGGCAGCGCGACGTACTCGGCGAACGCGCCGTCGCGGCCCACGCCGAGCCCCACCGTGGCGCGGCACAGATGGCGCCGCCCGGCCTGGCAGTTGCGGCACTTGCCGCACACGAGGTGGCCCTCGCCGCTGACCCGGTCGCCCACGGTGATGTCGCCTACGTCGCGGCCCGTCTCGACGACTTCGCCCACGAACTCGTGGCCGATCACGAGCGGCGTCCTGATCGACTGCTGTGCCCAGCCGTCCCAGCTGCGGATGTGCAGGTCGGTGCCGCAGATCCCGGTCCTGAGGACCTTGATCAGCACGTCACCGGGTCCGACGACCGGCTCCGGTACGTCCATGAGCCGGAGTCCCGGCTCAGCCTTCTCCTTGACCAGCGCCTTCAACACGGCTCCCGTGTACGAGGGTTCCGGGCCGGGGCATGCCGAGGCAGGCCCCGGCCCGGAGTGAGGGGTGGCGTCACGGCAGGGGGCATGGCGGGGGCCATGCGGGAGCGCCTCTCAGCGGCTGCGGCGCTCCACTGCCGACGCCGAGAAATCTGCCGTACGCGGGCGCTGCGGTCCATCGAGGTTTTCTTAAGCTCCGCCGCAGCTTTCCTTCACGCCTCGCTCCCCTCCCACAGATCTGCTCCCTTCCCACGCATCCCCCGCCCTCGTCAGCGGGTCTGCCCCCTCTCGAAGTACGCGACCAGCTCGGCGTCCAGCGGCGGCACCTCGTACGGAACGCCGCCCCCGCGCAGCGACTCCGTCGCCCGGAACCCCGCCGCCACCGCCATCCGCGCGGCCACCGGGGACGTGTCGGTGCGCCCTCCCTCACGTGCGAACCGCAGGAACTCGTCGATCAGCAGCGGATCCGCGCCCCCGTGCTCGGCGTCCTGTTCCACGTCGGGCACCGCGTACTCGGCGTCCGCCTCGGCCCGGTGTCCGGAGCGGCGGGAGTTCCACACCTTCACCACTCCCCCGGGCCCGTCCCCGAAGTTCTCCAGGCGGCCCGCGTCACCGATGACCGTGTAGTTCCGCCAGTAGTCGGGGGTGAAGTGGCACTGCTGGTAGGCGGCCAACACCCCGTTGTCCAGGCGCATGTTGACGATCGACACGTCCTCGACGTCGATGACGGGGTTGAGGGCCCGCTGGGTGTGCGGCGGCCAGTGGCCGTCCTCCGTGTACCAGTCGTCGGACTTCGGCTCGCCCGGCGAACGGCGGTGCGGATTGCCGCCGTACACCATCAGGTCGCCGAACGCCTGTACCTGCCGGGTGTATCCGCCCGCGAGCCAGTGCAGTACGTCGAGGTCGTGGGCGCCCTTCTGCAGCAACAGGCCGGTGGTGCACCGGCGTTCGGCGTGCCAGTCCTTGAAGTACCAGTCGCCTCCGTAGCCGACGAAGTGGCGTACCCACACCGTTTTGACCGTGCCGATGTCGCCGCGTATGACGAGGTCGCGCATCATCCGGATCACCGGCATGTGGCGCATGTTGTGGCCCACGTACAGCCGTGTGCCGGTCTCGAAGGCCGTGCGCAGGATGAGGTCGCACCGCTCGATGGTGATGTCCAGGGGCTTCTCGACGAAGACGGGCTTGCCCGCGCGCAGGGCCTCGCAGGCGATGTCGGCATGGGTGTGGTCCGGGGTGAGGACCAGCACGGCGTCGACGTCCGGGTCGTCTATGACCTTGCGGTGGTCCTCGACGGTCCGGACGCCGGGGATGCGGTCGGCGGCGCCGTCCCGCAGTGCCGGATCGTGTTCGGCGACGACGGTCACGCGCGAGCCCCGGCCGGGCCGGTGGGCGATGCGCGCGAGCGAACCGCGCAGGCCGAAGCCGAGGACGCCGAGACGCAGGTCGGTCATGGGATGCCTTCCCGTTCGGTGACGAGGAGTCGGGTCAGGCGGCAGGAGGTCCGGCCGTGTTTCTCCGAGGAAGCCGTGCCCACGTGCGCCGGAGTCAACTTCCCATCGGGCGACGCGTTCCGGGAGAGCGCACGGGGGCCGCACACAGGAACAGGGCCGACCACATGCGAACAGGTCTCACGGTGTGCGCACACGACACATGGCATACGCACACAGCCCCATTGATCTGTCGGCCCCCACGAGCCGTATCCCTCTCCGGAACCTGGAATCGCGCCCGGGAACAAAGGAGTCGGAACCCCGCCATGCCCGCACCGCATGTGTCCCTGCCGCCCATCGACCACGTCCTGTCGCCGCACACCGGCTGGACGCGGGCTCACTGGGAGGCGCTCGCCGACCGGCAGCTCGAAGCCCTGGTCCCGTACGCGACGCCGGGCCTCGCGCAGTACCGGCTGCCCGGGCGGGCCTCGTGGTCGGGAGTGGTGTCGGACGGCCTCGAAGGGTTCGCGCGGTCATTCCTGCTGGCCTCCTTCCGGATCGCCGGGGCGCGGGGCGACGTCGATCCCCGTCTCATAGAACGCTACGCGCGGGGTCTGACAACGGGCACCGACCGCGACAGCGGCGAGTCCTGGCCCGAAATCACCGACTGCTCCCAGCAGATGGCGGAGGCCGCCTCGGTCGCCGTGGCGCTGCACGAGAGCCGCCCCTGGATCTGGGACCGGCTGCACACCGAGGCGCGGGAGCGGGTCGTGGACTGGCTGTGGGGTTTCGTGGGCCGCCGCACCTGGGACAACCACTGGCGGCTCTACCAGGTGGTGGCCGAACAGTTCCTGGCCTCGGTCGGCGCGCCCCACCGTCAGGACGACATCGACGCCGGGCTCGACCGCCTCGACGACTGGTACATGGGCGACGGCTGGTACAGCGACGGCGACGGCCGGACCTTCGACTACCACAACGGCTGGGCGATGCACTTGTACCCGCTGCTGTGGTGCCGGATGACCGGCGGCGACGGCGGAGGCCGCGGCCACGTCTACCGGGAGCGGCTCGCCCGGTTCCTCGCCGACTACCCGCGGTTCTTCGGCGCGGACGGTGCCCCCGTGCACCACGGCCGCTCCCTGACGTATCGTTTCGCCACCGCCGCCCCGGCATGGATGGGCGCCCTCGCCGGCTGTACGCCGCTGGAGCCGGGCCTCACCCGACGGCTGGCGTCCGGCACGGTGCGGCACTTCGTGGAGCGGGGGGTGCCCGACGAGCGTGGGCTGCTGCCGCTCGGCTGGTACGAAACGTTCCTGCCGATGGCCCGGCCGCACTCGGGGCCCGCGTCCCCGTACTGGGCGAGCATGGGCTTCCTCGGGCTGCTGCTGCCTCCGGAGCACCCGGTGTGGACGGCACGCGAACTGCCGCTGCCGGTCGAGGAGTCGGACCAGTACACCGCGCTCCCGGCCCCCGGCTGGCTGTTGCACGGCACGAAACACGACGGCATCGTCCGCCTGGTCAACCACGGCAGCGACCACAACTCCCCGTCCGGGCCCGCCGAGGACGACCCGCACTACACCAAGTTCGGCTACTCGACGGCGACCGCTCCCGAGGCCGCCGCCCACGCCTGGGAGCGGACCGTGGACGGGCACATCGCGCTGGTGACCCCGGACGGCACCGCGTCCCGCCGGCTCACCATCGTCCCGCTGCACTGCTCCGGGCGGACGGCCGCCTCCCGCTACAGCGCCCGACTGCCCGACAGCGAGGAGGAGTTCCCCATCGAGACGACAAGCGTTCTGCGCGGTCCCTGGGAGATTCGCGTGCACCGGGTGCTCGCGCCGACCGGTCTGACCGTCCGGGAGGGCGGCTACGCGGTCGCCGCCGAGACCAGGCCCACCGCCGAGCGGGGCCACGGCTGGGCGCTGGCCCGCACGGACAACGGGCTGACCAGTGTCGTCGTCGCGCTGCACGGCTGGGACGAGGACACGGGCATCGCGCGCGAGGTCGAGGCCAACGCATTCGGCCCGCACTCCGCGACACCGTACCTGCGGTGCGCGGCGGGCCGTCCCGGCGGCTCCGGCGTGTACGTCACGCTGCTCGCGCTGACGCGGGACTCCGTACACCCGCAGGCGTTACGGGAGTCGGTGTCCTGCGAGGTCGAGGGACACGAGGTCCGGATCACGTTCCCCGAAGGGGACACCGTCTCCGTGTGAACGACATGACCGATGAGCACCGGACTCCGTGTGAGAGGGACATCGTCCATGTGAGGACAGAGGGCGCGCGGGTCAGAATCCGCCTTCCCGCAGCTCGATCCGCTCGACCAGCTCCGCCGCCATCGACTTGATGGTGTCGAGCCCGGCCCGCCCCCACGGCCGGGGCTCGACATCGCTGACGCACACCGTGCCGAGTGCGATGCCCGTGCGGTCGATGAGCGGCGCGCCGAGGTAGGAGTGGATGCCGAACTCGTCGACGACCGGGTTGCCCGCGAACCGGGGATAGTCACGGACGTCCTCCAGGACCAACGCCTTGTGGCGGACGACCACATGTGGGCAGAAGCCATGGTCCCGGGCCATATAGCGGCCGATCCTCGGTTTCGTGGTGTCCGCGTGATCCGTACGGGCCTCGGCCGGCGGCTCGGCCGGGAGGCCCCCGTAGGGCGTGTGCAGGCCCGCGAAGAACTGCCGCTCCTCGTCGATGAAGTTGACCATCGCGTAGGGCGCCCCGGCGAGTTCTGCGAGCCGGTCCGCGAACGCGTCGAGGGCCGGCTCGGTGTGCTGCCCCAGACCGAGCACCCGCAGCCGCCGTGTTCTGGCGGGGGCCTCCTTGTCCACGGGGGTGAGCAGCAGCCGACCGGCCGGACGCGGCGGGTCGTACGTCATGTGTGGGCTCCGTGGCTGGGGGCGTGCGAGGGGGCGTGGGCGAGGAGGTGGCGGACGAGGGTGAGCAGGGTCTGCACTCCCGAGCTGGAGATCCGGGCGTCGCAGCGCACGACGGGCACCTCCGGGTCGAGGTCGATGGCCGCCCGCACCTCCTCCGGGTCGTAACGGAAGCCTCCGTCGAACTCGTTGACGGCCACGATGAATCCCAGGCCGCGCTGTTCGAAGAAGTCGACGGCGGCGAAGCAGTCCTCCAGACGCCGGGTGTCGGCGAGGATGACCGCGCCGAGCGCGCCTTCGGAGAGCTCGTCCCACATGAACCAGAACCGCTCCTGTCCGGGCGTGCCGAACAGGTAGAGCACGTGTTCCGGATCGAGGGTGATGCGGCCGAAGTCCATCGCGACGGTCGTCTCGACCTTGTTCTCGACGCCGTCGAGATTGTCGGTCGCGGCACTGACGGTGGTCAGCAGTTCCTCCGTACTGAGCGGCGCGATCTCGCTCACCGCGCCGACGAAGGTGGTCTTTCCTGCTCCGAACCCTCCCGCCACCAGGATCTTCAAGGCGGTGGGAAAGGGGTCAGAGCTGTCGTCGTAGTCCATCGAGCACTGCCTCCAGAAGAGACCGGTCAGTGGGGTTGTGGTGGAACGTCGGGGGCTTCATGGAGAGCACCCCGCAGTCGACGAGATCGGACAGCAGCACCTTGGTCACCGCGGCGGGCAGTCTCAGATGCGCGGCGACCTCGGCGACCGAGACGGGGTCCCGGCACAGTTCGAGTGCCTGGGCGTGCTCGGGGCCGAGGTAGCCGAGAGGGGTGACGCCGGTGGCCATCACCTGCGACAGGAGGTCGAGCGCGGTACTCGGCCGGGTCCGGCCGTTGCTGACCTGGTAGGGGCGCACAAGGCGTCCGGCCGCATCGTCAAGCCAGGGCCCGTCGCCGGCCGAGGTCACGCTCAAGGCCTCATCGCCGACGGTTCGACGCTGTGCTGCCTCGGCGCGGTCATCAGGTACGGGCGGACGCTCTTGACCAGCATCGCCATCTCGTAGCCGAGCACGGCCGCGTCGGCGTCGCGTCCGGCGAGCACGGCAAGACAGGTACCGGAGCCCGCGGTGGATACGAACAGCAGCGTGGAGTCCAGTTCGACCACGACCTGGCGTACGTCACCGCTGTCGCCGAAGCGGACGCCCGCGCTGCGGCCCAGGGAGTAGAGCCCGGAGGCCAGGGCCGCCATGTGGTCGGCGCTGTCGGGGTCGAGCCCGTGCACCGACTTCACGAGGCCGTCGCAGGAGAGCAGCACGGCACTCCTGGTGTGCGGTACGCGCTGCACGAGGCCGCTCATCAGCCAGTCGAGATCGGATGCGTGCCCGGTCGGCACATCGCTCGCCATGGGGGATCGACTCCTTGAAGTACGAAGGTCTGCGGGAGCGGAAGTGTGGGTGGGGGTGGCGTGGTTCATCCGGCTGGTGTGCTCCCGTCGTGCCGGGCGGTGAGGTCATGACCAGGCGCGTGCGCCGTCTCATGTGCCTCGGGCGCCTCGTATGGTTCGTGCGCTGGGTGCGCTTCCCCTATGGGCGTTCCATCCATGTGGGCCGAGTCCCGGAACTGGGCCTCGGCGAGCCCGATGCCGCGCTGGAACGCCGCCATCAGACCGGGGTCGTGACCGACGACGAACTCGGAGTCCGGCCGGGGCGCGGGTCCGTCGCGCAGCTCGGGCACGAGGTGCTCCTGGGCCCGCCGTCTGGGCAGTTGCGGCTTGCTCATGGTGCCGCGCACGACACCGCCGCGCGGGGTCGGGGGCGTGACCGTGTTCTCGGTGACGAACCGCCGATCGCCGGGACGGATCCCGGGCACGGCCTCCGCCGGGTTGGCCCGCGTCTCGGCACCGCGCACCGGGAGCGGGGCCGGAGCACCACCGTTCACGACCGACAGCCCGCCCGGCACACTGTCCCGCCGCGGCTGCGTCGGAACGGCGGTCCTCGTGCCGTGGGCGTCGTGGGACGGGTACGACGCGGATTCGTGAAACGGCGCCCGCGGTACGTCGACGGAGGCGCCTGGAACCACGCCCGGTACGGCGATCGGCGTCCCGTGGGAGGGAGTCCCATGGGCAGGGCTGCCGTGAGAGGGAGTCTCATGGGCCGGACTGCCGTGGGAGGGAGTCTCATGGGCCGGACTGCCGTGAGCAGGAACACCATGGGCGGGAGTCCCATAGGCAGGCGTCCCGTGAGCCAGCGTTCCCTGAACCGGGCTCCCATGTGGTGACGTGCCATGTGGTGGCGTGCCATGGGCCGGCGCATCCTGCCCCGGCGTGCCATGGCGAGGCGTGCTCCTCAGCGGCGGCTCATGTGCCGACATGCCATGGGAAACCGCGGCCCCATGTGTTGAAGAGCTGTGTGCCGAGGAGCTACGTGCCGCAACCCCATGCACCGAAGCGTCATGTGTCGGCGCGGCATGAGTCGGTCCGACATGAGTCTGCGCGGCATGCGCTGGAGCCCCAGCCACCGAAGCACCATGCCCCGAGGCACCCTGTGTCGAACCGGTAGATGCCGAACCGGCATGCGCCTGACCACCATGTGCCGGACCACCACGGCCAACCGCCCCCTCAATCCCGGAAGCACCCGGCCTCAACACCCCGGCCCCCACACCCCCTGCCGTGACCTCCCGAGGAGACCCACCCCCGGAACCGGCCCCAGCGCCAGTCCCAACCCCAGAACGGGCACCCACATCGGCCCCGCCCCCGCCCGGCGGCTCCCCCTCCGTCCCCAGCAACGCCTGCGGCACAACCAACACGGCCTGGACGCCACCGTAGATATTGGTCTGCAGCCGCACCACGATCCCGTGCCGGCGCGCGAGTTGGGAGACCACGAACAATCCGATGCGGCCGTCCTGCAGCAGACTCGCAACGTTCACCTGATCGGGGTCGGCGAGCAACGCGTTCATCTTGTGCTGCTCGGCCAGTGGCATCCCGAGCCCGCGGTCCTCGACCTCGACGGCGAGCCCGGACGTGACCACGTTGGCCCGCAGCAGCACTTGGGTGTGCGGCGCCGAGAACACCGTGGCGTTCTCGACGAGTTCGGCCAGTAGATGGATCACGTCGGCGACGGCGTGCCCGCGCACGGTGCCGTCGATCGGCGGGACGAGCTTGACCCGCGAGTACTGCTCGACCTCGGCGATCGCGGAGCGCAGCACCTCGGTCATGGAGACCGGGTTGCTCCACTGCCGGCGCGACACGGCCCCGCCGAGGACGGCGAGGTTCTCGGCGTGCCGCCGGATACGGGTGGCGAGGTGGTCGACGTGGAACAGACCCTTGAGCAGGTCCGGGTCCTCGATCTCGTTCTCCAGCTCGTCGAGGATCGAGATCTCGCGGTGCACCAGGGACTGCAGGCGCCGGGCGAGATTGACGAAGACCTCGACCTTCTGCTCGCTGTCCGCCTGGCTGGAGAGCTGGGCGGCCTGGACGACCGCGTTCACGGCGCCTTCATGGGCGCGCGCCAGATCGTCCTCGAGCAGGTCGAACTCGTCGGCGTCCGAGGCGGGCCGGCCGACGGGTCGGCGCTCGGGCGGCCCGTCGCCCCGGCGCAGCGTCTCGACGAGGGCACGCAGATCGGACTGGCCGCGGGCGCTGGTGCGGCGCAGGGTGCCGACGCGCTCGTGTACAGACCTGGCGGCGCGGTCGGCGGCCACGGCGGCGATCACGATGCCCGCGAGGGCCACCGCGACGGCTCCGCCGAGCACGATCCACAAGGTGGGGCCGGGCCGTGCCGCGGTCGTGCGGACGATGAAGAGCACGGCTGCGCTGGCGCTGAGGGCCACCGCGATGGGCGGCAGGACCGCGAGGCGGAGGAGCTGGGGCCGTATGTGGGTCTCGGGCAGCGTGGGGGTGGTGCGGGCGACCGGTCGCCCGTGCCGCCCGCCCTCGCGTCGGTCTGCGCGGGCGGCCGGTGCGCGAAGGTGAGACATCGACGTCCTCGTACTGGTGTGTCGGGGCCGTGGGGGCTCCCGCGGGTTCTGCGACCGAGGCATGCGCCGACTGGGACACGCGCCATCGCTGCGCCGGTCGAGAGAGTCGAAGAATTCGGCCCTGTGTCGCTCAGCGGCCACTCACAGTAGTCGCCACCGCATCATGTGCGGTGGGCAGTTGACAAAGTCCGGCGGCCTGCGTCCCGCTCTGGTATGAGGGTTCGTACGACAGGCCGATAAACCCCTCGCACGCCCGTTCCCGTGCGTCAGCGAACCGATCAGACCTGGTCAGAAGCGGTCAGCGAAAAAAGAGCGAGGGCCGAGGAGCAGGATGCTCCTCGGCCCTCGCCGAACGCCTTCAAGTGCCTTCGCGCGCTTCTACGTCACCCCGCGGGGACGGTTTCCGGGTCTCCGGTGTCCTCCTTGGTGTCACGCGGTGTGTCACCGACCGTCTCCTCGGCGGAGGGCCAGCCGCCCTCCGGGACGACGGCCACACCGCGCCACCAGGGCTCGGACGGGACGGTCTCCGAGGTCGGCTCGAAGGGCTCACCGGGCCGGGGCAGCGCGATCCGGGCGCCGACCGCGCGGGCGGCGGTGACGGTGCCCTCGCCGGGCTCGGCCCAGGGGTGCGCCGCGAGGTTGAACGTCGCCCAGTGGATCGGCATCATCACGCCGCTGGGCCGGCCGCCCTGGAGGTCCAGATGGGCCCGCATGCCCTCCTCGGGCGTCATGTGGATGTCGGGCCAGAACTCGCTGTACGCACCGATCTGGATCATCGTGGCGTCGAAGGGGCCGTGCTCGGCGCCGATGTCCGCGAAACCGGCGAAGTACCCCGTGTCCCCGCTGTGGTAGATCCGGTGCTCATCCCCGGCAACGGCCCAGGAGGCCCACAGGGTGTGCTGCGTGTTGCGCAGGCCGCGGCCGCAGAAGTGGCGGGCAGGTGTGGCGGTGAGGGAGATTCCGCCGACCTTCGTCGTCTCGTGCCAGTCGAGCTCGCGCAGCCTGTCCGCCGAGACGCCCCAGTGCTCCAGGTGGGCGCCGACACCGAGGGGCACCGCGAACACCGTGTCCGTACCGGCCAGGGCCTTGATCGTGGGCAGATCCAGGTGGTCGTAGTGGTCGTGCGAGATGACGACCACGTCCACCGGGCCGAGCGCCTCCAGCGGGAGGGGCACGGGGTGCAGCCGCTTGGGACCGGCGAAGGCGAACGGGGAACAGCGCTCACCCCACACCGGGTCGAAGAGCACTCGGCGCCCGTCGATCTCGGCGAGGACGCTGGAGTGCCCCATCCACGTCAGCCGCAGCCTGTCGGCCGGCGGCCGGGCCAGGTCGGCGAGGGTCGTGGCATGCACCGGCACCGTGCCCGCCGGGGCGCGGCGCACGCGCTCCTCCTTGCGGAAGAAGGACCGCGCGAACTCGAGCATGGCGCCGTCGGGCCGGGGTGCGCCCTCGGGATTCCGGAAGACGCCGTCCGCGTAGTTCGGCGATCTGCGGATGCGCTCCATGCGCTCACCGCTGGGATCCGCGCCGAACGCGGCGGGCCGCAGCGCACGGAGCCCGGAACTGAGGGAACGGGAACCGGTCACGGCACCTCCAGGTGGAGTCGGTCTGACTTTCCATTATGGTCGCCGCCTCTGACAGCGCCGGGTCGGGCGTATGGCAGGGCGGTTTCCGCGCGGGCCATGGCGGGATCCATCGAGTACGACATCACGTTCTACTGAAGATCCATTCAGTAAGTTGACAGATACATGCAGCACTTTCGATACTGACCGACCATTCAGTAGAGGTAGCCGGTGCGGCACCGGGGCGCGGTGTGCACCCGGCCCCACGCCGGTCAAACGCTCCGAACCTGTCACCTTGTTCCCCTCGCACTCCGCTTTCCAGATCCCCGTTTCCCGGAACCCCGCCCCCTAGGAGTCCCATGACCGCCCAGGACAGCAGCCCGTTGATGACGCTCACCTGGACCGACCACGTCACCGGCCGCCAGGGGCACCTGGTCGTCGACCGGCTGGTGCGCGGTGTCTCCAGCGGCGGGCTCCGCATGCGGGCGGGCTGCACGCTGGACGAGGTCACCGGGCTCGCCCGCGGCATGACCATGAAAGAGGCCCTGCACTACAACCCCGAGAGCCGCTACGTACCGCTGGGCGGCGCCAAGGGCGGCATCGACTGCGACCCCCAGGCCCCGGAGGCGTACGGCCTGCTCGTGCGCTATCTGCGTGCCATGCGCCCGTACATCGAGAGCCTCTGGACCACGGGGGAGGATCTCGGTCTCACCCAGGACGTCGTCGACCGGGCCGTGGCGGAGGCGGGGCTCGTGTCGTCGATCCAGGCCGTGTATCCGCTGCTCGACGACGAGGCGGCGGCCCGGCGGCGGCTGGCGGACGCGTTCGCGGTCGAGGTGGACGGCATCGGGCTCGACGAGCTGGTCGGCGGCTGCGGGGTGGCCGAGTCGGTCCTCGCGGCCCTGGACCGGGCCGGGGTCGCGTACGAGGGGACCCGGGTCTCCGTGCAGGGGCTGGGCACGATGGGCGGGGCCACGGCCCGCTTCCTCGCGCGCGCGGGGCTCAGAATCGTGGCCGTCGCCGACGTGAAGGGCACGATCGCCAACCCCGGAGGGCTCGATGTCGACGCTCTGCTCGCCGCCCGGGACACGTACGGGACGATCGACCGTGCGGTGCTGCGTCCGGGCGACCGTGAACTGCCCGTCGACGCCTGGCTGTCCGCCGACGCCGACGTGCTGGTTCCGGCGGCGGTCTCGTACACGATCGACGCCACCAACCAGGGGCGGGTCACGGCCCGTTGGATCGTCGAGGCCGCCAACATGCCCGTCCTGCCGGGCGCTGAGCAGCAGCTCGCCGGCCGCGGTGTCACCGTCCTGCCGGACGTCGTGGTCAACTCCGGGACCAACGCCTGGTGGTGGTGGACGCTGTTCGGCGACATCGGGGCCGACGCCGACGAGGCGTTCGCCCACACACGGCGCTCGATGCGTGCCCTGATCGACCAGACGCTCGCGCGCGCGGAGGCCGACGGGACGACACCGCGGGCGGCCGCGCACGCGATCGTCGCCGACCGGCTGCCGGTGATCGCGGAGCGGTTCGGCTGGTACCGGTGACGCCGCTGCCGGGCCGGGCCGGGCGGGATCGGTGACGGTCCGGCCGCGGCCGGTAACCGACCCTCCACCGGCGCGCTCCGGGGCGACGCAATAGGGTTGCCGGGTGGCAAGAGTGCGGTTGAGCGTGGCGGAGCGGCGTGAGGAACTGCTGCGGGCCGCCATCCAGCAGATCGAGGGGCGGGGCGTGTCCGCAGTGCGGATCGCCGATGTGGCGACCGCGCTCGGGGTGAGCAACGCGCTGGTGCTCTATCACTTCTCGACCAAGGAGAAACTGGTCGCCGCCGCGTTCACGTACGCGGCCGAGGACGACCTCGCCCATCTCCGCAAGCTGCTCGGCCGCCGGACGACCGCGCTGCGGCGGCTGCGGGCGGCGGTCCGCTGGTACGCGCCGACCGGACAGGCCAAGGGCTGGCGGCTGTGGATCGAGGGCTGGGCGGTGGCGCTGCGCGAGCCCGCGCTGCGGGACGTCACCCGTGACCTGGACCGGCAGTGGAAGGCCGCGATCACCGAGGTCATCGCGGAGGGCGTGGCCGCGGGCGAGTTCCACTGCCCCGACCCCACGAGTACGGCCCTGCGCCTGACCGCCCTGCTGGACGGGCTCGCCGTCCAGATGACGGCGTACCCCGGTGCGGTGTCTCGCGCCCGCACCCAGGAGTGGGTGGACGAGGCACTGGCCCGGGAGCTGGGGCTGGCGCGCGAGGCGCTGACGACTCCGGGCGCCTGAGGCGGCGTACCGCCGAATCGCGGCCGCGGAACAGCTCGCCCTTCGGCGACATCACCGCCGAGGGACGGCGAGGGCTTCCTCGGCATCACGGGCCGGAAGACGGTTCTGCCTCACCGAGGCCACCGGCGGAAAGGCATCGGAGTCTCACCAATGTCACCACCAGGGGCAAGGCGAAGCCCTCTCGGCGTCACAGGCAGAGAGATGCCAGGACTCCCCCGACGCCGTCGGCCGAACGGCGGCGGGACTCCCCCGACGTCACCCGTCAGGGAAGCCCCGCCCCTCCGCGGACCTTGGAGCCGCAGGCCGCGACCACCGGTCGAACCGTGGCCCGCCCCGAAGGCCCTCAGGCCCCCGGACCTTCAAGCCACCGGCTCGATCCGCATCTTGATGTCGTCGGGCGACAGGCTTCCCTTCGCCACCACGCGGTCCCCGGAGGACTCCCCGCGCAGTCGCCGCCCGATCCACGGCACCAGGTACTCGCGCGCCCAGTGGATGTTGTCGCGCCGCATTTCGAGCGTGCCGCGCGGCGGCAGGGGCGGCCACGGCTGGTCGGGGTCCGCGGGCACTTCCAGGCCGAGGACCTGGCCGGCGCGCAGGGCGACCCGCGTGTGTCCCTCGGGCGACAGATGGAGCCGGTCGCCGTCCCAGGCCCGCCGGTCCTGGATGGTCTTGAGGGACCACAGGTCGAGCACGGGACAGCCGTACCGGTCGGCGATGGCCCGGATATGGAGGTTGTACGTGGCGATCTTGCCGCGCATGTGCTTGAGCACGGGCACGCCACGGGTGTCGAAGCCGGTGGTCACGAGGACCGTGCCGACGGCCGAGGTGAGGTCCGCGACGGCGCGCTCGAAGCGCTCCGCGACCTCGTCGGGGTCGGTTCCCGGCCGGATGATGTCATTGCCGCCCGCGCAGAAGGAGACCAGGTCCGGCGCGAGTTCCTTCGCGCGCGTCAACTGGTCCTCGACGATCTGGTCGAGGAGTTTCCCGCGGACGGCGAGGTTGGTGTAGTCGAAGTCGCCCTCGGGCCGGCGGTCCGCGAGAAGCACCGCGAACCGGTCGGCCCAGCCGACGAACGCCCCGTCCGGGCCAAGGTCGCCGACGCCCTCGGTGAAGCTGTCCCCCACCGCCACGTACGACCCGATCACTGATCTGTTGTCATTCTTCGAATCGTCTGCCACATCGGGTCATGATTCACCTTCGGGTGTGAGCTACGCGACCGTAGGAAAGGGTTGACGGGCGGTGAGATAAGCCACTCGTCAAGTGTTGGTCAATCCCGGAATAAGGGGCTCCATCAGGGACGTTGTCGCAGCTCGCGCACCCTGAAGTCCGTGATCCTGAAGTGACTCCACACCGTCCGGAACGCGAAGTGCCCGCTCGTGTACGGCTCTTGGTCCACGAAGTCGAGGACGAGCCGCCCGTTGTTCCACCACTGGACCGTGGAGCCGTTCGAGACGATCCGGACGCGGTTGGGCTCGTTCGCCGTGAGTAGGGGCTCCGTGTAGTCGAGGACGAGCGGCCGGACGCCCGCCTCACCGACGTAACGGCGCAGCCTGGTCGTGGTGTTGGTGTTGGCGCCGTATCCGGCGTAGTACGTCGTGAGGTGGTCGTACTCGTCGAGCGCGCCGACCCTGTGCGTGGCGAAGAGGTCCTCGGGGGAGCGGACGTCCGTGGCGTTCCAGAAGTTGTTGAGGTCCGAGACCCGGTCGTTGGCGCCGCCCGCCGAGACCGGCGTGGCGGTGTACTCCAGGACGTAGGGCCCTCGGAGCTTGCGCTTGAACCACACGGTCGCGCCGCTCGGCACGTCCATCTCCAGGACGCCCCGGGACGCGGTGACGCTGCCGCCGTCCTGCAGTTCTGTCGCCCACTGGCCGAGGCCGTGCCGGAAGTCGTCGCGGGCGATGAGCCGCCCCGGACGGTGCCGGGGCGCCGCGCTCGCGGAGTCACTGTGTCCCGGCTTCCGCACCCCTGTCGACCCATCGCCCGGCCATGCCACAGACGTGCCACAGAGCCGAAACACCGAAGGCCGGACCCCGGGGATCACCGGGTCCGGCCTTCGGAGACGAGCGGAGTGGTACGCCGTGCGGGCGCGCCTGGCGTCGGGTCAGACGGAGACGCCCTTGCCGCGCAGGTACGCCAGCGGGTCCACGTCCGAGCCATAGTCCGGGGTGGTGCGGATCTCGAAGTGCAGGTGCGGGCCGGTGACGTTGCCCGTCGCGCCGGAGAGGCCGACCTGCTGGCCCTCGGTCACGGCCTGTCCGGCCGAGACGGAGAGGGAGGACAGGTGGGCGTACTGGGCGTAGTGGCCGTCTTCGAGCTGGATGACGACCTGGTTGCCGTACGCGCCGCCCCAGCCGGCCGAGACGACCGTGCCCGCGCCGACGGCCTTCAGGGACGTGCCGGTCGGGACCACGAAGTCGACGCCGGTGTGGTACCCGCTGGACCACATGCTGCCCGACATCTTGTACGGGGTGCCGACGCCCGCGCCCGCGACCGGCAGCGTGAAGCCGGCGGCACTGGCCGCGGCGGCGGCCTTGGGAGCGGCAGCAGCCTTCGGGGCCGCGGCCTTCTTCGCGGAGGACTGAGTGGTCTTGGAGGCGCCGGAGTCGGAGCTCGACGTGGCGGCGGCCTTGCCGATCGACAGCTTCAGGCCCGGGTGGATCAGCGCCGGGTCACCGCCGATCGCCTTGCGGTTGTCCTCGTACAGCTTCTTCCAGCCACCGCTGACGTCCTGCGTGTCGGCGATCTTCGACAGGGAGTCGCCCGCACGCACCGAATAGGTCTTGGCCGCGGCCTTCTTCGCCTCGGCCTTCTTGTCTGCGGCGGCAGGCGCCGATTCGGCGGCCTTGCTCGCGACATTCGAGACGCTCGCCACGGAATCGGCGGCGGACTGCGGAGTCGCGGCGTGCGCTCCGGTCGCACCGAGCAGCGGAAGGGCGAGCGCCGCGCCGCCGGTTCCGGCGACGGCTATGGAGCGGGTGAAACGCTGGGACTTGGGACGGCGGTGCTTACCCTTCGCGGGCATGGCGAATTCCTCTCCGGCGCCTGCGAGGTGAGCTGTCGGGTGCGAGCTGGAGATGCCCGGCCGTGTTTGCGCACGACTTAACCCCTAGCCGTTCCGGAGACCGGAACAGGCGTTCTACCTGTGGGTCCCCCGCTCCTGCCGTGTACGGGTGGGTGAGCGGATTCCGGGCGGCGGCAGGATTGGGCGTCCGTCCGGATTGGTGGCGAACGTAAGCGACATGAAGACGCAGGAACAACCTTTGGGGTTTCCTGTGTACCCCGTTCTCTTGATCCCTGACCGAAATGACGGTCACGCTGCGTAAATCAGGGATCTCCCCCGTTTGTTAAATCCCTGAAAACGCAGCTGAATTACGTGAACATGGCGACAGCGGACCGTCACGAATATGACGCTGCTCACGGAGTGCCGTTGCAGGAGCCTTTATTCCAGAGCGAGTTGGAACTAAGGCTCCATTACGGACACAACAGTCACATGCGACGCAGCCGGAAAACTGCCGCATCAAGGTCACCACGCAGCCCCGTCCGCAACCCGTGGTGCAACAACACCGCACCGCGGTGGACTTCACCCGTTTCGAGGCATTCGTACGACGCCGCCGGGTCGAGCCCGCGCAGCCGCACCGGAGCGACCGGTTCGCCGTAGTGCTGGGCCTGGAGCCAGGCGAGGACGACGACCTCGCCGTCACGCGAGTACTGCACGGCGCTCAGCCCTCCCTCCGGCGCCCTCAGCCGGTGGAGGTCCCCGCCCTGCACGACGGGCCGGATCTCCTTGTAGAGCTCCACCCACGTCCGCGCCTCGGCCAGCTCCTCCTCGCTCCAGCGGGTCAGGTCGCCGCCGACACCGAGCACTCCGGCCATCGCGCTCATGAAGCGGAAGCGCAGCGAGCTGACGCGGCCGTTGAGCTGGGTGTTCGGACTGTCGGTGACCCAGGCGGCCATGGTCCGCGCGGGATGCACCTGACTGAAGCCGTGCTGGATGGCGAGCCGGTCGAGCGGGTCGGTGTTGTCCGAGGTCCACACCTGGTCCGTACGCGCCATGATCCCGAGGTCGATCCGGCCGCCGCCGCCCGAGCAGGATTCGAAGGCGACGCCCGGGTGGGCCGCCCGCAGCCGGTCCAGGAGGCGGTACAGGGCGTGCACGTGGTCCACCCAGAGCCGCTGCGGGTAGGCCTCGCCGGGCCACCCCGCGTCGGTGAAGCAGCGGTTGAAGTCCCACTTCACATAGTCGATCGGCGCACTGGAGAGCAGCGTGTCGAGCCGCTCCCACAGATACTCCTGGACGTCCTCGCGGGCGAGGTTCAGTACGAGCTGATTGCGCAGCTCCGTCCTCTTTCGTCCCGGTTGGAACTGCACCCAGTCCGGGTGCGCGCGGTACAGCTCGCTGTCCGGGTTGACCATCTCGGGCTCGACCCAGATCCCGAACCGCATCCCGAGCGCGTGCACCTCGTCGGCGAGGGGCTTGAGACCGGCCGGGAAGCGGTCGGGGTTGGGCGTCCAGTCGCCGAGCCCGGCCCGGTCGCTGGTGCGCGCCCCGAACCAGCCGTCGTCGACCACGAACAGCTCGACCCCCATGGCGGCGGCCCGCCGCGCGAGCGCCCCCTGCTGCTCCTCGGAGATGTCGAACTCCGTGGCCTCCCAGGAGTTGTAGAGCACCGGCCGGTGCTCGTCCGCGTCCGGGATCACATAGGCGCGCTGGTAGGCGTGCCAGGCACGGCTCGCGCCGCCGAATCCGCCGTCGCTCCACAGGCCCGCGAAGACGGGCGTGACGAAGCTCTCCCCCGGCTCCAGCCGTAGCAGCCCCGAGTCGTCGTACCCGACCCCGCCGGTGATCTGCACGCGCGCGTCCGGGAGTTGGGCCACGGCGATCCGCCAGGTGCCCGACCAGGCGAGGGCGCACCCGTAGACCTCGCCCCGCTCCTCGGTGGCCGCTCCGTCCGGGTCCAGGGCGACCCAGGGCAGGTGCTGGTGCGAGGTGTGCCCGCGCCGGCTGCCGATGACCTTCTCACCGTAGGTGAGTTCGGAGCGTACGAGCCGGGACTCGGCCGCCCACCGCCCGTGCAGCTGGGACAGCCGCCAGCCGTCGCGCTGCGGCAGCGTCCAGGCCGCGGAGTCGGCGCGCAGCACCTCCAGGGCCGGCCCCTCGTTGTCGAGGGTCACCCAGCGCTCCACGACGTCGGTCCCGGCCCGCATCCGGTAGTGCAGCGTGATCCCGAGCCCGGAGTCGGAGAACCGCAGCCGCAGCTCGTCGCCGTCCGCCTCGTACGTCTCGAAGCTCCACTCGGTGCCGCGCCGCTCGTCCGTCCGCACGGACAGGGCGGGCCGCACAAAACGGGGGCCGCCCTCCACCGGGTACTCCTCGTGCCCGTCGAGGGTGGCCTCGAAGGCCCAGTACTCCGGTCCCGGGCCGGCCGCGAGTGCCTCGGCGTCGGCGAGCGCGATACGCGGACCCCAGTGCAGATGCAGCAGCGCGTCGTCCTCGCCGAGCCGCAGGGCATAACTGCTCGCCGGGCCCGAAAGAAGCCACGTACGACCGTCTTCGCCGATCTCCAACATCAAACCCTCACAGATCCGAACAGGCACGCTCAATCATCAACATCATTATGGGCCGCGTACCTCCCCGGCAACGCCTGTGGACAACTCATTGGCGTACGAATCGATGTCGTATCGTCGAGAACGCACTTCGCCGACGAGCCGCGTCGGCAGCCGAATGGGAGGAGCCCCCGTGACGCAGCAGGTCCCGTCGACCGAGCCCGAGCTGGCCGGAGTGCGCAACTTCCGTGATGTGGGCGGCCTGCCGACGGTGGACGGCCGGCGAGTGGCGTACGGACGGCTGTTCCGCAGCGGCCACCTCGCGCACGCGACGGAGTCGGACGCCGAGTTCCTCGCCTCCCTGGGCCTGCACACGATCTTCGACTTCCGCAACGCCGCCGACCAGAAGCTCGAAGGGCCCGACGTCGAGCTGCCGGGTGTGCGGAACGTGAATCTTCCGCTGACGGACCCGGCGCACGGGGCCGAGTTCTGGACGATGGTCCGCGACGGCGACATCGACCAGTTGCGCTCGATCCTCGGTGACGGCAAGGCGGCGGACCGGATGATCGGCTCCTACCGCGCGATAGTCAAGGAGCGCACGGCCGAGCACCGCCAGGTGCTGCACTCGATGGCCGAGGACAGCGTCCCCGCCCTGATGCACTGCGCGGCGGGCAAGGACCGCGCCGGCATCTCCATCGCCGTCACCCTGCTCGCCCTCGGCGTCGAGCGCGAGGCCATCGTCGCGGACTACCTGGAGTCGAACGCGACGCACCGCCGCTACAAGGTGCACCGCAGCAAGTCCTCCGCCTCCGCGTACTCACCCGAGGTGATGGAGCTGCTCAGCCCCCTCTTCGACGCACGCGCCGAGTACCTGGAAGCGGCCTTCGACACGATCGAGGAGAAGTGGGGCGGGGTGGACGCCTACCTGGAGCAGGGCCTGGGCGTGACCCCCGAGGTCCGGGAGCGCCTGCGGGAGCGGTTCCTCGACTGACCGGCTGCCCGCCCCTCAGAGACGGGCGCCGCTACTGCCCCTGGGCTCCGAGCGAGAACAACAGGTAGATGAAGGCGGCGAAGATGTGCCCGACCGCCACGTAGATGATGAGCCGCACCCACAGAGCGCGCGGGAACTTCTCCTCCATGTCCTTCATGACGTCTCTCCGGGGGTCGTCGGCCCGAGGCACAGCGTGGCCGTGGGGCTCTGCAGCAAGGTGTGTACGAAGAGGAGCTCGGCCCCGTCCCGGTCCGCGGCGGCGATCCGGTGCGGGGTCAGCGAGTCGAAGTGCGCGCTGTCGCCGGGCTCCAGGACATGCGCGGTGTCCCCGAGGCGCAGCCGCAGCCGTCCATCGAGGACGTACAGCCACTCCTCTCCGGGGTGGACCCGCACGATGTCGCCCTGGGCCCCGTACGGGACGTGCACGCGCAGGGACTGCATGCCGCGTCCGGCCGCACCGGCCTGCCAGTACGTCCAGCCACCGGCCCGGGTGGGCTCCATGTCGGCGGCGCGCACGACGGCGTCCCGCTCGGCGACCGTCTCACCGAGCAGCTCGGAGACGGTCGTACCGTAGATGCGGGCCAGCGCGAGCAGCATCGGCAGCGAGGGCTGGCGCTGCCCGGTCTCCAGCCGGGACAGGTGCGCGGGCGAAAGGCCGGCGGCGCGGGCCGCGGACTCCAGGGTGAGGGAGGCACGGCGCCGCAGCGCACGCAGTTGCGGTGCGACCGCGGGCACCGCGGGCAGCTCGTCGGCCGCCCCCGGCTCGGAAGGGCTCGTACCCTCGACAGGGTTCATGTCCTCCATTGAGCCGGAGGCTTGCCTCTGAGGCAAATTTCTTACCTCAGAGGCAAAAAGCGAGGACCCCTACCGGTTGGCGACCGCCTGCTTCACCAACGTCTTCCCGAAGTCCCACATCAGGCCGCCCCCGCTGTGCGCGTCGGCCATCACGGCGGTGAAGGCCTCCACGAACCGGTCGACGTCCCGCTCTCCGACGACCAGCGGCGGAATCAGCTTGATGACCTCCAGGTGATCGCCGGAGACCTGGGTGAGGATCCGGTGCCGTTGGAGCAGCGGCACGACCACCATCTGGGCGAACAGCCCCTTCCGCGCGGCCTGCAGCATCGTCCAACGGCTGCGCAGCTTCAGCGACTTGGGGCGCCCGAACTCGATGCCGATCATCAGCCCACGGCCGCGCACATCGCTCAGCAGCTCGTACTTGTCGACGAGTGCCGCGAGCCGGGACTTCAACTGCTCCCCCGTGGCCCGGGCGTTGGCGACGATCTGCTCGTTCTCCATGGCCGACAGCACGGCGAGGCCCGCCGCCATGGCCTGCGCGTTGGCCCCGAAGCTCGCGGAGTGCACGAGGACGCGGTCCATGGTCGAGTAGACCTTCTTGAAGATCCAGTCCTTGCCGAGGGTGGCCCCGACGGGCACATACCCGCCGGACAGCGCCTTGGCCACGCACACCAGGTCCGGCTCCACACCGTCCTCGTGCTGGTAGGCGTAGAAGTCCCCGGTCCGGCCGAGCCCGGTCTGCACCTCGTCCGCGATGAGAAGCGCCTTGTGCTTGCGTAGCAACTCCTGTGCGCCGCGCAGATATCCGGGCGGCGACTCGTGCACACCCTTGCCCTGGATCGGCTCGACAATCAGCGCGGCGACATCGCCCTTCTTCAACTCCCGTGCCAGCGCGTCGAGATCGCCGAGCGGGACCGCCGTGTCGGGCAGCAGCGGGGCGAAGCCGTCCCGGAAGCCGTCCTCGCCGTTCACGGACAGGGACCCGGTGGTCAGACCGTGGAAGGCGTGGGTGCAGTACAGGACCCTCGGCTTCCCGGTCGCGTACCGGGCGAACTTCAGCGCGGTCTCGACGGCCTCCGTACCACTGTTGCCGAAGAACACCCGGTCCAGGTGCGGACTGTGCGTGAGCAGCTTCTCCGCCAGCAGCCCGGGCAGCGGCTGGCAGTCGAAGCGGGTGAGGTCGGCGAGCTGCGCGTCGAGGACGTCGTGCAGCGCCTTGCGGACGACAGGGTGATGGCGGCCCAGGCCCATCACCCCGAACCCGGCCAGCATGTCCAGGTACTCGTTGCCGTCCGCGTCCCAGAAGTACGCGCCCTCGGCCCGCTCGTAGACCTTGTCGAAGCCGATGGTGTGCAGCATGCGCGGCAGCTGGTGGTTCAGATGCTTCGCGTGCAGCTCGTAGCGCTCGGCTCCGCGCTCGGCGAGCAGGCCGGCGAGGTCGAACTCCTGGGACTTGCTGGTCGTCATTCCTGTTTCTCCTTGGACGCGTGCTCCTTGCCCGCCGGCTTCTTGGCGGTCTGCCTCTTCGCGACGCGCTGCCTGGCGGGCTGCGCCCTTGAAGCGCCTGAAGCGCCCTGCCCGGCGGACCGCGCCTTCGAGCCGTCCGACGCGGGGGCCTTCCCGTCAGCGACCTTCCCGTTCACAGCCCGCCGCGCCTCGGAAGCCTGTCCTTCGGGTGCCCGCCCCTCGGGTGCCTGCCCCTCGACCGCGGGTTCGGCCTCCATGACCGTCGAGCGCGCCTCCCGAGTGGCCAGGCTCGCGCTGATCCGCCCCGCGATCTCGACGGGCGTGAGACCGATGTCGGCGAGCACCTCCCCCCGCTTGGCATGCGCGAGGAACTGCTCGGGAATCCCGAACCGCCGTACGGGCACGTCGACTTCGGCGTCTCCGAGGGCGAGCGCGACCGCCGCGCCCACGCCGGCCGCCCGGCTGTTGTCCTCGACGACGGCGACCAGGCGGTGCTCGGCGGCGAGGCCGGGCAGCGCGGGATCGACCGGCTTGACCCAACGCGGGTCCACGACCGTGCAGTTGACGCCCCGCGCCTCCAGCAGTTCGGCCGCCTGGAGACACACCGGCGCCATCACGCCGACGGCCACGAGGAGCACTTCGGGCCGCTCGCCGCGATGCAGGACGTCCAGGCCGCCCACCCGGTCGACCGCCGGAACGACCGGTCCCACCGACTCCTTGGGGAACCGGATCAGGGTCGGGGCGTCGTCCACCGCGACCGCCTCGCGCAGCTGGGCGCACAGTTGGTCGGCGTCGCGGGGCGCGGCGATCCTGAGCCCCGGCACGACCTGGAGGATGGACATGTCCCACATGCCGTTGTGTGACGCGCCGTCAACTCCCGTTACCCCGGCCCGGTCCAGCACGAACGTCACTCCGCAGCGATGCAGTGCGACATCCATCAGCAGCTGGTCGAAGGCACGATTCAGGAAGGTCGCGTACACCGCGACGACCGGGTGCAGTCCGCCCGTCGCGAGCCCGGCCGCGGACACCGCGGCGTGCTGCTCGGCGATGCCGACGTCCCACACCC
Source organism: Streptomyces sp. NPDC050988 (assembly GCF_044456225.1). NCBI lineage: Bacteria > Bacillati > Actinomycetota > Actinomycetes > Kitasatosporales > Streptomycetaceae > Streptomyces > Streptomyces sp. NPDC050988. The sequence continues at coordinate 819,638 of NZ_JBITFQ010000001.1, forward strand.
GGTCGGGGAACCTCTCCGCGAACTTCGCGAGTCCCACCGGGTGCAGCATGGCCGCCGTGATCGCGACGACGTCCTCGCGCGCCTCCCCGATCCGTACGATCTCGTCGCCGAACACCGAGGTCCAGGAAGGGCCGTTGGAGGGCGCGAGGGGCTCGCAGGTGAGCGGGTCCATCACGCCGACGGTGTGGAAGTGGTCCTCCTCGTGGGCGATCGCGGGCTCGTAGCCGCGCCCCTTCTCCGTCAGGCAGTGGATGAGTACGGGCCCGTGGAAGCGTTTGGCGCGCCGCAGCGCCGACTCCACCGCGCCCACGTCGTGCCCGTCGATCGGCCCGACGTACTTCAGTCCCAGGTCCTCGAACATGCCCTGCGGCGCGAACGCGTCCTTGAACCCCTTCTTCGCGCCGTGCAGCGACTCGTAGAGGGTGCCGCCGACGACGGGCATGCCCAGCAGTACGTCCTTGCCCCAGGCCAGGACCTTCTCGTAGCTGTCGGTGGTCCGCAGGGTCGCCAGATGGTTCGCGAGGCCGCCGATGGTCGGCGAGTACGAGCGCTCGTTGTCGTTGACGACGATGATGAGCGGCCGGTCCTTGGCCGCCGCGATGTTGTTCAGCGCCTCCCACGCCATGCCGCCGGTGAGGGCCCCGTCGCCGATGACCGCGACGACGTGCCCCTTCTCCCCCTGCACCTGGCGGGCCTTGGCGAGCCCGTCGGCCCAGCCGAGCGCGGTGGACGCGTGGCTGTTCTCGATGATGTCGTGCTCGGACTCCTCGCGCGACGGGTAGCCCGACAGGCCGCCCTTGCCGCGCAGCTTGGAGAAATCCTGACGTCCCGTCAGCAGCTTGTGTACGTAGCTCTGATGGCCGGTGTCCCACAGAATGCGGTCGACCGGCGACTCGAAGACCCGGTGGAGCGCGATGGAGAGTTCCACCACCCCCAGGTTGGGCCCCAGATGACCGCCGGTCCTGGCGACCGCGTGCACCAGGAACTCCCGGATCTCGTCGCCCAGTTGACCTATCTCCGCCTCGGACAGCGCTTTCAGGTCGCGTGGTCCCCGGATGCTCTCCAGAATCGTCACGCTCGGCCCCCTCTCGGTCCGTGCTGCAGCTAACTCGCGGTGACGGTGGGTTGCCCCGGCACCGTGACCTCCGGCTCGCCCGACGCGACGCCGTCCGCCTCCATCTGCTCGGCGATCTTCATCGCCTCGTCGATGAGGGTCTCCACGATCTTCGACTCGGGCACGGTCTTGATGACCTCGCCCTTGACGAAGATCTGGCCCTTGCCATTGCCGGAGGCGACCCCCAGGTCCGCCTCCCTGGCCTCTCCCGGTCCGTTGACGACGCAGCCCATGACCGCGACACGGAGGGGCACTTCCATGCCCTCCAGGCCGGCCGTGACCTCGTCGGCCAGTTTGTAGACGTCGACCTGGGCCCGCCCGCAGGAGGGACAGGACACGATCTCCAGCCGCCGCTGCCTGAGATTGAGCGACTCCAGGATCTGGATGCCGACCTTGCACTCCTCGGCGGGCGGCGCGCTCAGGGAGACCCGGATGGTGTCCCCGATGCCCTCGGCGAGCAGCGCCCCGAAGGCCACCGCGGACTTGATGGTCCCCTGGAAGGCAGGGCCCGCCTCGGTCACACCGAGGTGCAGCGGGTAGTCGCACTGGGCCGCCAGCTGCCGGTAGGCGTTGACCATCACGACCGGGTCGTTGTGCTTGACCGAGATCTTGATGTCCCGGAACCCGTGCTCCTCGAAGAGCGACGCCTCCCACAGCGCCGACTCGACGAGTGCCTCGGGCGTCGCCTTGCCGTACTTCTGGAGCAGCCGCCGGTCCAGCGAACCGGCGTTGACCCCGATCCGGATCGGCGTGCCGTGGTCCTTCGCGGCCCGCGCGATCTCCTTCACCTTGTCGTCGAACTGCTTGATGTTGCCGGGGTTCACCCGAACCGCCGCGCAGCCCGCCTCGATCGCGGCGAACACGTACTTCGGCTGGAAGTGGATGTCCGCGATCACCGGGATCTGCGACTTGCGCGCGATGGTGGCCAGCGCGTCCGCGTCGTCCTGCGTGGGACAGGCGACACGGACGATCTGGCAGCCGGACGCGGTGAGTTCGGCGATCTGCTGCAGGGTGGCGCCGATGTCCGACGTACGCGTCGTCGTCATCGACTGCACGGACACGGGTGCCCCGCCCCCGACCGCCACCGGTCCGACCTGGATCTGCCGCGACACGCGGCGCTCCGCGATCGGCCGGACCGGCACCTCGGGGAGGCCCAAGGAGATGGCGGTCATGACGTCACCCGCGGTTTCCGGAGACGGTGTCACGGGCGGCCCGCAGGGACTCCTTGAGGGAGTCCATGGTGGCCAGGACCGCGGTCGGCTCGTAGCCGCAGTGCGCCATGCAGTTGGCGCAGCGCGGGTCCTTGCCGCGGCCGTACGAGTCCCAGTCGGTGTCCTCGATGAGTTCCCGGTACGTCGTGACGTATCCGTCGCTCATCAGGTAGCAGGGCTTCTGCCAGCCGAACAGCGAGTAGTTGGGGATCGCCCACGCCGTGCACGGGAAGTCGACCTTGCCCTCCAGGAAGTCCAGGAAGAGCGGGGAGTGGTTGAGCCGCCAGCGCCGCCGGTTGCCGCCCGCGAAGGCCTTCTTGAACAGTTCGCGGGTCTGCTCGACGCCCAGGAAGTGCTCCTGGTCGGGCGCCTTCTCGTAGGCGTACGCGGGCGAGATCATCATCTCGTCCACGTGCAGGTCGTCATTGAGGAAGTTGAGGACCTCGATGATCGTCTGCGGGGTGTCGGTGTTGAAGAAGGTCGAGTTGGTGGTGACCCGGAAGCCGCGCTTCTTGGCCTCCTTGATGGCCGCCACGGCCTCGTCGAACACTCCCTCCTTCGCGACGGACTCGTCGTGCCGCTCGCGCAGGCCGTCGATGTGCACGGCGAAGGCGAAGTACGGCGAGGGTGTGAACTTGTCCATCTTCTTGCGCAGCAGCATGGCGTTGGTGCACAGGAAGACGTACTTCTTCCTGGCCACCAGCTGCCGCACGATCTCGTCGATCTTCGGGTGCATCAGGGGTTCGCCGCCGGCGATGGACACCATCGGCGCACCGGACTCCAGCACCGCCCCGACGGCCTGGGCCACCGGCATGCGCTGCTTGAGCACTCCGGCCGGGTGCTGGATCTTGCCGCAGCCCTCGCATGCCAGATTGCAGGCGTAGAGCGGTTCAAGCTCGACGATCAGCGGAAACTTGTCCCGCTTGCGCAGTTTCTGTTCAAAGAGATACGTCGCGACCTTGATGGTCTGGCGGAGCGGCATGGCCATCTGGCTCACCTCCTGGGGAGCAGCAAAGAACGGTGCCATTCGAAGAAAGCTGGAAGAACGGCACGAAGAACGCGGAAGGCTGATATTCCACCGCGCACCGTGCCGATCCGGACGAGTTCATGTTCTGGAGCGTCCACGACCACCCGGACGGCCGCAACCGGGCGCGTGCCCGCGCGTACGGCGCTGTGGAGCGTGGCCGCCGACTCCATGTCGACCGCGATCGCGCCGGTCGCGAGCAGTTCCGACCGTTCCTGACCGCGGACGACGTGGTCGGAGCCGGTGAGCGGCCCCGTGTGGACGGTGCGCCCGGGCAGGGCGCGTGCCAGTTCCTTGACGAGCAGGTCGGTGCCCACGCAGGGCGTGGTGCCGCGCGGGTCCCGGGTCTCGTCGGCGACGACCAGGTCCCCCGGGTGCATGCCGGGGGCGAGCCCGGCACAGAAGCCCGTGGCCAGCACGGCCGCCCCGTTCAGCGCGGGGCCGGCCAGGGCCCGGGTGACCGCCCGTTCGGCGGCACCCGGCCCCATGCCCGTACGCAGCACGGTGACCGGGCCGTCGGCGCTGCCCCGGTCGCCGCCGGTGCGCAGGGCCAGCTGCTCGATGCCGAGCGCACAGGCGATCAGCAGCGGGGCGGCGCCCGGTTTCGTGCTCATCAGCTCGCCCTGCCGAAGGAGGCCTGCCGGTCGGCGAACGGTTCGCCGTTGACGTACCGGCCGAGCGCGGTGAGCGGGAAGACCTGCCGGTAGAGGTGGTAGTTGATGGAGAAGTCCCACGGGAACCCCGTACCGGTGAAGTACGGCTCGTCCCAGGAGCCGTCCGCCAGCTGGGTCTCCGCGAGCCATGCGACACCGCGCTCGGCGGCCTTGGAGTCGCGCTCCCCGGCCGCGAGCAGCGCCAGCAGCGCCCACCCGGTCTGGGAGGCGGTCGAGGCGCCGCGCCCGCTCCACTCGGCGACCTCGTGGTAGGAGCGCAGGTCCTCGCCCCAGCCGCCGTCATCGTTCTGCACGGTCTCCAGCCACGCCACGGCCCGGCGGATCGCGGGATGCGATCCGGGCAGTCCGGCGGCGACCAGCGCGGGCACCACCGACCCGGTTCCGTATACGTAGTTGACGCCCCAGCGGCCGAACCAGGAGCCGTTCGCCTCCTGTTCGGCGAGCAGCCACTCGATGCCGCGGCGGGTGCGCGGGTCGTGGGACAGTCCCTCGATCGCGAGCATCTCCACGACATGCGCCGTGACGTCGGCGGACGGCGGGTCGATGACCTCGCCGAAGTCGCAGAAGGGCAGCCGGTTGGGGAAGGGGCTGGTGTTGTCGACGTCGAAGGCGCCCCACGCGCCGTTCCTCGACTGCATGCCGAGGTTCCAGCGCACCCCGCGCCCGATGGCCTTCTCCATGCGCTCCGGGTCGTGGTGCTTGACGCGGCGCAGCGCGAGGACGACCTCGGCGGTGTCGTCGATGTCGGGGTAGTTGTCGTTGTGGAACTCGAACGCCCAGCCGCCCGGCGGCAGATGGGGCCGCTTGACCGCCCAGTCCCCCGGGCGGACGATCTCCTCTCCGAGCATCCAGTCCGCGGCCTTCACCAGCTGCGGGTGGTCGGCGGGCACGCCCGCGTCGGCGAGCGCGATGGTCGCGAGGCAGGTGTCCCACACCGGCGACTGGCAGGCCTCGATCATCCGGGCCCCGTCCTCGCGCCAGACGGTGAAGCGGTCGAGGGATGCCAACCCCTCGCGCATCACCGGGTGTTGAAGGTCGTAGCCCAGCAGGTGCAGCGCGATGATCGAGTACACGGCGGGCGGCTGGATGCCTCCCCAGCAGCCGTCGTTCTCCTGCCGCTCGATGATCCAGCGGGCGGCGGTGTTCATCGCGGCCCTGCGGAGCCGGCGCGGCGCGACCTTGCGGTAGGTGTGCAGGGCCTTGTCGAGCCGCTGGAAGACCCCGTCCCAACTCCCCACGGGGGCAAGGGGTTTGACCGGATTCGGGTTGTCCGCGTCGGTGTGCAGCTCGTCGAGCGGGAACGGCGCGGGCCGTACCGGACGCTTCGCCGAGACGACGGTGAGCGGCACGATGGTCTGCCGCGCCCAGCACCCGAAGTCGTAGATGTTGAGCGGTACCCACTTGGGGAAGTAGATGAGCTCCGGCGGGAGTTCGGGCAGGTCGTCCCACTTCCACCAGCCGAACAGGGCGAGCCAGATCCGGGTGAAGACCCGGGCCGAGGCGATGCCGCCCCGCTCGCGGATCCACGCGGACGCCCTCGCCATGTGCGGCTCGTCCGGCGCGTCACCGGCCAGCCGCAGGGCGACGTACGCCTCGATGGTGGTGGAGAGTTCGCCGGGTCCGCCGTAGAAGGTGGCCCAGGTGCCGTCCTCGCGCTGCTCGCCGCGGATGAAGAGGCCGGCGGCGCGGGTGGTGGCCTCGTCGCGGATGCCCAGGAACTGGCGGAGCAGCAGGTCTTCGGCGTCCATCGTGACGTTGGTCTCGAGGTCGCCCTTCCACCAGCCCTGGGCGTCCTGCGTGGAGAGCAGGAAGTCGGTGGCGCGCAGTATCGCGCGCTCGGCGGCGTCTCGGGTGTCGACTGTCCCGGCCGCCTCGGGAGTCGTGACTTCTGTGGTTTCGCTGGCCGCGGCTGCGCGGGGCGGCAGGGCCCCGGTGCTTCCGTCGGTCGTCGCTGTCATGGCTTCCCCTTCGTGCAGTGGCATGTCTCTGCTGTGGGTCCGCCGTCGGCCGGTGCTCGTTCTCCCGCGGCACCGGCCGGCGACTACGCGAGGCTTATTCGACCGATAGTGATCATCTCTTCCGTACGACGACGAAGTCGGCGAGCTCCACGAACTGGGCCCGTACGTGGTCCGGCATGAGGATCGTGTCGAGCGCCTCGATGGCGATGGTGTGCTGGCGGCGCGCCTCCTGGGCGGTCCACTCGCGGCCGCCCGCCTCCTCGATGAGCGCGGCACGTACGGCGAACTCCTCCTCGGAGAAGTTCTCGAAGTCGCTGCTCTTGGCGTCCTCGGCGAGCAGTTCACCGAGGCGCTCGGAGGCCGGGCCGCCCGCGGCGAGCGCGGCGACGACCGGCAGGGACTTCTTGCGCTGGCGCAGGTCGCTCCAGGTCTGCTTGCCGGTGGCCACCGGGTCGCCCCAGATGCCGAGCAGGTCGTCGACGGCCTGGAAGGCGAGGCCGAGGTGGTAGCCGTACCTCTCCAGCGTGTCGGCGGTGACGTCGTCGGCGCCGCCGAGGACCGCGCCGATGGAGCAGGCGCAGGCGAGCAGGGCGCCCGTCTTGTTGCCCTCCATCTCCAGGCACTCCTCGACGCTGACCCGGTCGCGGTGCTCGTAGGAGATGTCCTGCGCCTGACCGTCGATCAGGGCGCGGGTGGCGGTGGTCAGGCGGCGCGTGGCACGGCCCGCCTCGACCGTGCCGAGTTCCAGGAGCAGCTCGTTGGCCAGCGCGAACAGGGCGTCGCCGACGAGGATCGCCTGGGCGGGGCCGTGCACCTTCCAGACGGTGTCACGGTGGCGGCGCTGCTCGTCGCCGTCCATCAGGTCGTCGTGCAGGAGCGAGAAGTTGTGCACCAGTTCAACGGCGACCGCGCCCGGCACGCCCACCTCGGGGGCCGCACCGGCGGCCTCGGCGGACATGACGGCGAGGGCGGGACGTACGGCCTTGCCGCCGTCTCCCTCCGCGGGGTTGCCTTCGGCGTCGATCCAGCCGAAGTGGTAGGCGGCGACGGTGTCCATGGGAGGGGCGAGGCGGTTGATGGCCGCCCTCAGTACCGGAGTGGCCAGGGTCCGGCCGCGCTCCAGGAGCGCGGTCACGTCCACCGCGTCGGCAGCCGTCGATGCCGGGGGCACAGTGGGCACAGTCTCTCCTCTTGTGGTGATACGGGGGGTGCGGGGGCCCGCCGCGCTCAGTTCGAGCGTCACGCCGCCTCCTCGAAGAGCTCGAAGAGGTGATCGCGGGGCCGGCCCAGGGCGCTCAGCGCGGCGTCCGCCGCACTCACGCCACTGCGGACCGCACTCTCCATGGTCGCGGGCCACCCTGTGGCGGTCCACGCGCCGGCCAGGTAGAGGCCGGGTGCCTTGGTACGGGCGCCGGGCCGCAGCCGCCCGACGCCGGGGGTCGGAGCGAACGTCGCCGTACGCTCCCTGGTCACGAAGAAGTCCCGGACCTCGGCACCGCGGGTGCCGGGCAGCAGCCGCTCCAGCTCCGGCAGGTACCGCTCGCGCAGTGCCGAGACGGGTGCGTCGATCTCGTCCTGCGCGGCCGACTGCGACAGCGCCAGGTACTGGCCGTCCGAGAGCCCGGACGCCTCGGTCCGGTCGAAGACCCACTGCACCGGTGAGCCGAGCGCGGCGAAGAACGGCCGGCCGAGCACCTTGCGGTCGTACACGACGTGGATGTTGAGGATCGGCGCCGTACCGATGTCGAGGAGCTGTTCAGGGGCGTCGAGCGCGCCGTCGGGCAGCAGATCGTGGGCCTCGCGCTGCGGTACGGCGAGCACGACCGCGTCGGCGTCGAGCGTCTCGCCGGGAACCTGAACGCTCCAACGGCCGTTCCCGTGTTGGGAGATGGAGGTGACCCGTGTCCGAAGTTCGGTACGGACGCCCGCGGAGTCGAGCGCCTTGCGGGCCAGCCGGTCGTGCAGTTCACCCAACGGGACGCGTGCCCAGCCGATGTCGGCCGCGCCCGGGTCGGAGAGCAGCCCGGTCTTGAACACCATCGCGGCGAGCCCGAGCGAAGCATCGCCGGCCACCGCGTTGAGGGTGGCGACCCCCACCAGGTCCCACAGTGCCTCGATGGCACGCTCCGACTGACCGTGCGCGGCCAGCCAGGTGCCGAAGTTCTGCGCGTCGAGCGCCGGATCCGCGAGGTCGAGGCCCTTGAGGGCCAGCGCGGCACGTCCTACTTTGGCGCGCTCGGCGAGCGACAGATGGGGATAGGTAGCGAGGCTTTTCGCGAGATGCAGCGGTACGGGCAGAGCCGTGCGGCCGATTCTGCCGAGTCTGCGTCCGGGTTTCGCCTCCGCGTCGAGAACGGGCACGTCGAGACGATCCTGCAAGGGAGCAAGCTCCGCTCCGTCGACGCGGTCGAGGAACCAGCGGTACGCGGTGCAGCAGCGCAGATACACATGCTGGCCGTTGTCCACGGTGAGAGCGCCGCGCTGGAAGGAGAAGGCCAGCCCGCCGAGGCGCGGCCTGCCCTCCACCAGCGTCACGCGCACCCCGGAGTCGGCCAGCGCGAGCGCGGTGGTGATTCCGGCGAGCCCCCCGCCGACCACCACGGCCGTCGCCGGGCGGCTCCGCTGATCCGCGTCGAGCCCCTCGTCCTGCGTCGTGTCGTTCATCGTGCACCTTCCCCCGAGGCCCGGCCGTGCTGATCGAGCAGTGCACGGTCGGCCGTTGAAGTCAGGGACGCGGTCCCCGACCGGAGGGTTGCGCGCCGTTTCCCGGGACTTGCGTCATCTTGGCCCAAAGTGTCCATCAAGCGCGCCTCCTGATGGTTCGGCGCGAGACGTGCCGGGCGTCGAGGCCGGAAAGGCCCCGCACGGCGACGTACGCCTTCTCGCGGCCGGGCAGCGAGACACGGCCGCGCAGGACGGCCTCCGGCTCGCGCTCGATGCGGTCGAGGAGGCGGCGGTAGATGCCGGCCATGGCGGCGACGCAGGCGCCGCTGCGGCGGTCCAGCATGGGCAGCAGCCGGTAGCCCTCCGCGAAAAGCGCGCGGGCCCGTCGCACTTCGAAGTGGACGAGGCCCGCGAAGTCGGAACCGGCCGGTGGATACGCTCCGTCGAAGCCGGCCGAGCAGCCGAATTTCGCCAGGTCGTCCGCCGGCAGATAGGTCCGCCCGTCCTCCGCGTCCTCGCGAACATCCCTGAGGATGTTGGTGAGTTGCAGCGCGAGCCCGAGTGTGTCGGCGTACTCGGGCGCCCGCTCGGTGCCGCGCGCCCCCGGTTCCGTACCAAAGACGCCTAGCGAGAGGCGGCCGATGGCGCCTGCCACGCAGCGGCAGTAGACCTTGAGGTCGTCCCAGGTCTCGTAGGTCTCGCCGCGGACGTCCATGAGGACGCCGTCGATCAGCTCGTCGAGGCCGTCCAGCGGGACCGGGAAGTGATCCGCCGTGTGGCTGAGGGCGACCGCGACCGGATCGGTGTCGTCGTCGTCCACGGAGCGGTCGCGGACCCGGGCGAGCAGCGCCCGGGTGTCTTCGAGGCGCGCGGCCTTGACGTCGGGAGCGAGTGTGCCGTCCCCGATGTCGTCGACGCGGCGCGAGAACGCGTACAGCGCCGACATGGCGCGACGCTTGGGCGTCGGCAGCAGTCTGATGCCGTACGCGAAATTGCGGGCCTGCTGCCCGGTGATCGCCTCGCAGTAGCTGTATGCGGCGAGTACCGGTGCGGACATGTGCGGCGGAGCCTCCACGGTCCGGATCACCCCTCTCCTCGCAGAGTCACTCCCACCTCGCGCAGCAACTGGATCTTGCCGGGCTTGGGCGGGCCGGAAAGTACGTCGTATTCGGCGGCGGCAATCGCACGGATTGCCGCCCTTCCTCCTGCAACGAAGCCCGCGAGCAGCAGCCTCAGCCTGCCGTGGACGCTACCCACGAGGGGGGTGCCTTCATTCAGGAGGTTCAGGGCGCGTTCTGCTTCGTATGCAACCAGTGCGCGCACCGATGCGCCTGCCGTGGCCGTGGCGAGATCCGCCTCCTGGACATGAAAGCGCTTCATGTCCTCGGCGGGCAGATAGACACGGTCGCGGTCCAGATCCTCGGCCACGTCCTGGAGGTGCTCGACGATCTGCAGTGCCGTGCAGACGGCGTCCGAGCGGCGGATCCGCTCGGGGGTCGAGGTGCCGGTGACCGAGAGGACCAGACGGCCGACCGGGTTCGCGGACAGTTCGCAGTAGGCGACGAGGTCGTCGTAGGTCTCGTACCGCTTGACGAGCTGGTCCTGGCGGTTCGCCGCGATCAGGCCGAGGAAGGGCTCGGGGGTCAGCCCGGTGCGGCGGACCGTCGGCTGGAGGCGGCGCAGGAGCGGGTGGCGAGGGGTCGCGTCGAAGACCCTGTGGAGGTCGGCCTCGAAGGCGTCGAGGAGGAGCAGCCGGTCCTCGGCCTCCTCGGGGGAAACGCCCAGGAGGCGGGCGTCGGCACCGCCGGGGGCCAGGTCGCCGTCGCCGATGTCGTCGACCAGGCGGGCGAAGCCGTAGACGGCGATGAGGTCGGCGCGCCAGGCCCTGGGCAGGAAGAACGGTGCCACGGGGAAGTTCTCGTCCGTGGCCTTGTCCAGGGTGCTGCGCTCCGGGTCACCGGCGCGCGCCGTCCCGGCTGGCGTCACCGCTCACTGCCCGGGCCGGGAACGGCACAAGCGAAGACGGCACGCGCACAGCTGAGCTGGAGAGTTTCCGTAGCCATCGCCGTCACATCTCCCGTTCTACACTGCCGACCCAATACAGACTATTTCGGACACGCCGCCCGGTCGTCCGCGCAGCAGACCCTATGCCGGGTGTCGCGCATTATCGCCCTACTTGCCGCGAATCAGCACCGGTACAGCTTACGTTGTACAACCCGCCATGCCTCGTCGGGGTGTCCTGCACATCACAACAAGACACCGATTGGCGTCAAGATTCCCAAGGACGCCCAGAGTTGGCGTTTCCTTTGCAGACGCAGGGCCCCGCCGGAACGTTCCGACGGGGCCCTGGGCGATTCGGGCTACTTGCCCGTGAACTTCTCGTACTCCTTGATGACCTCGTCGGTCGGGCCGTCCAGGCGCAGCTCGCCGCGCTCCAGCCACAGCACGCGGTCGCACGTGTCACGGATCGACTTGTTGTTGTGGCTGACGAGGAAGACCGTGCCCGCGCTCTTGCGCAGCTCGCGGATGCGGGCCTCGGAGCGCTTCTGGAAGGAGCGGTCGCCGGTCGCCAGGGCCTCGTCGATCATCAGGACGTCGTGGTCCTTGGCCGCCGCGATGGAGAAGCGCAGCCGCGCGGCCATACCGGAGGAGTAGGTGCGCATCGGCAGGGTGATGAAGTCGCCCTTCTCGTTGATACCGGAGAAGTCGACGATGTCCTGATAGCGCTCCCGGACCTGCTCGCGGGACATACCCATGGCGAGCCCGCCGAGGATGACGTTCCGCTCGCCCGTGAGGTCGTTCATCAGGGCCGCGTTGACGCCGAGGAGCGAGGGCTGGCCGTCGGTGTAGACGTGCCCCTTCTCGGCGGGAAGCAGTCCCGCGATGGCCCGCAGCAGGGTGGACTTGCCGGAGCCGTTGGAGCCGATCAGGCCGATGGCCTCGCCGCGGTAGGCCTTGAAGGAGACCCCCCGGACGGCGTGCACCTTGCGGACGCCACGGTCCTCGCCGCGCTTGATTATGCGGCTGAGGGCCGCGGTGGCGCTGCCCTTGCCGGTCTTGGCGCCGTTGACCCGGTAGACGATGTGCAACTCGTCCGCGATGACGGTGGGGATCTGGCCCCCGGTGTTTTCCTCAGCCACGGCCGTAGCGCTCCTCAGCCTTCCAGAAGTACACGAATCCGCCGACGGCGACGAGGAGGGCCCAGCCGGCGGAGACCGCCCACACGTGCGGGGGCAGGTTCTCGGAACCGTAACCGTCGATCAGCGCGAAGCGCATCAGGTCCATGTAGATGGCGGCCGGGTTCCACTGGAGGATGTCGGCGATCCAGGCGGGGTGCTTCTCCAGCATCACGGGGATCGAGAACATCACGCCGGACGCGTACATCCACGTACGCATCACGAACGGCATGAGCTGCGCGAGGTCCGGGGTCTTGGCGCCCATCCGGGCCATGATCATCGCGAGGCCGGTGTTGAAGAGGAACTGCAGGGCCAGCACCGGGAGGATCAGCAGCCAGGACAGCCGCGGGTAGCTGCCGAAGCCGACCGCCACGACGAACAGCACGATCATCGAGAAGAGCAGCTGCTGGAGCTGCTGCAGCGAGAACGAGATCGGCAGCGCGGCGCGCGGGAAGTGCAGCGCCCTGACCAGACCGAGGTTCCCGGAGATCGCGCGGACGCCCGCCATCACCGAGCTCTGGGTGAAGGTGAAGACGAAGACGCCCGTCACCAGGAACGGGATGTAGACCTCCTGGGGCATGCCGCGGTCGGCGCCCAGGATCAGGCCGAAGATCAGGAAGTACACGAGTGCGTTCAGCAGCGGTGTGGCCACCTGCCAGAGCTGGCCGAGCTTGGCCTGGCTGTACTGGGCGGTCAGCTTCGCCTGCGAGAAGGCAAGGATGAAGTGACGCCGTCCCCAGAGCTGGCGGACGTACTCGACGAGTCCGGGCCGGGCGCCGCTGACGGCAAGCCCGTACTTGGCGGCGAGGTCCGCCGCGGAGAGCCCTTCATCGGGCGACGGAGGGGCGCTCACCGCGACACCACCGTCATGCGTTGTCTCACTCACAAGTGGAAACTTTCGTCCTCAAGATACGCAGCCTGGTCGGGCGTAGGCCAAAGCCAGGGACCGGGGTACGGCCCGAATGCTCTCAGATTTCGAGCTTGTCAGATGACGGGTGGCCGGCCCAGTCTGGTCAGGCGCCATACCGTACGCCACTTCATGGGGCGCCGGGGGCCGCACGGACTGGTCCAGCCCTCCTTGAAACCACCGAACCAGGCTCTCAGCGCGGGGCGGGAGGGGCGTCGGGCGAGGGTCAGCAGCATCCACACGCCGAGATACACGGGAACCAGCGGCGCGGGCAGATTTCGACGGGCCAGCCAGACACGGTTGCGGGCGACCATCCGGTGGTAGATCGCGTGCCGCGAGGGGGCGGTCGCGGGGTGGTACAGCACCATGTCCGAGCGGTAGTCGATCATCCAGCCCGCGTCGAGGGCACGCCAGGCGAGGTCGGTCTCCTCGTGGGCGTAGAAGAACTCGTCGGGCAGTCCGCCGACCTGGCCGAGCACCTTCGTACGGACGGCGTTGGCTCCGCCGAGGAAGGTGGTGACGCGTGAGTTGCGCATCGGGTCGGAGGCGCGCAGCCGGGGTACGTGGCGGCGCTGGGTTACCCCGGTCTCGGGGTCGGCGATGCGGAAGCTGATGATGCCGAGTTCCGGGTCGGCCGCGAAGGCCTGCCGGCAGAGTTCCGCGGTGTCGTGGTTCGCGAGGAGGCCGTCGTCGTCCAGGAAGAGAAGGACGTCCACGTCGGTGCCGCCGGGGCCGAACGCCTCGATGCCGACGTTGCGGCCGCCTGGGATGCCGAGGTTCTCGGCCAGCTCGACCGTCCGTACGCCCGCGGGGACGTCCGGTACGGGCGAGCCGTTGCCGACCACGACCACCTGGACCGGGTCGCCGTCCTGCTTGGCGACCGAGTCGAGGAGGGCACGGAGTTCGTCGGGGCGGTTGCCCATGGTGATGATCACCGCGCCGACCTTCATGGACGTGCTCACTTCAGCCTGCTCGAAGCCAGGATGGACACCAGGTGCAGCACGGTCTGCAGCAGCGCGATGCCGGCCAGGACCGCGACGCCGAGCCGCGAGAAGAACAGGTCGTCCCTGACCGTGTCCAGGACCGCGAGGACCAGGATCAGCAGGGAGGCCTCTATGCCGAGGACGAGCCGGTGGAACTTGAGCGCGCCGGCGGCCCGGCGGGCCAACGCCATGCCGGAGGAGCGCGGCTCGGACGCCGACTCCTGGACCGGCTCCTTGCCGGTCTGGTGCCGGGCGACCCCGACGAGGTCCGTCTCGGACTTGATCAGAACGGCGCCGAGGGCGGCCAGCGTGCCGAGGAAGGCCCACAGCCAGTCGATCCGCCCGGTGCCCCACAGGTCCGCGGCGCGCAGGCCGAAACCGACCAGGACCGCGGCGTCGCACAGGTAGGCGGCGACGCGGTCGACGTACACCCCGGTCATCGAGTACTGCTTGCGCCAGCGGGCGATCTCGCCGTCGACGCAGTCGAACAGCAGGTAGAGCTGGACCATCAGTACGCCCAGCAGGGCGCCCGGGATGCCCGGCACCAGCAGGGCCGGGGCGGCGAGCACGCCGAAGACGGTCATCACGTAGGTCAGTTGGTTGGGCGTGACCTTGGTGTTCACCAGGTGCCGGTCGATGCGCAGCGAGATCTCGCGCATGTAGAGCCGGCCTCCCCAGTGCTCGCCGCTCCGCCGGTCCTTCACACCCGGGGGGTGAACGACCGGGCGGAGCTCAGCTACCGATGGCTTTTGCATAGTCGGCGTATGCGTCCCTGATCTGGTCGGTGGACAGGTCGAGGTGTTCGAGGATCGTGTAGCGGCCGGGCCGGGTCGACGGAGCGAACTCCACGACCTGGACGAACTCGTCGACGGTGAAGCCGATCTCGTCCGGGAGCACGGGGAGGCCGTGGCGGTTGAGGACCTCCGTCATGTGCCCGGCCGTCTCGTGGTCGCCCCGCAGGAACGTGGCGAACGCTCCGCCGAGGCCGCACTGCTCGCCGTGGAGGGCGCTGCGCTTGGGGAAGCTGAGGTCGAAGGCGTGGCTGATCTCGTGGCAGGCGCCGGATGCCGGGCGGCTGTCACCGGCCACCGACATCGAGATGCCGCACAGGACCAGCGCCTCGGAGAGCGTCGTCAGGAAGGCGTCGTCGCCGACACCTCCCGGGTGGCGCAGCACCGCTTCCGCGGCCTGACGGGCCATGGCGGCGGCCAGGCCGTCGACCTGCTCACCGTTCTCCCGGTGCGACAGCTCCCAGTCCGCGACGGCCGAGATCTTGCAGATCACATCGCCGATGCCGGCCCGTACGAACCGCACCGGAGCCTCGCGGATGACGTCGAGGTCGATGACGATCGCGATCGGGTTGGGCACACCGTACGAGCCGCGGCCCGCGTCGTTGTCGAGCGTGGCGACCGGGGAGCAGAGACCGTCGTTGGCGAGGTTCGTGGCCACCGCGACGAGCGGCAGGCCCACCCGTGCCGCGGCGTACTTCGCACAGTCGATGACCTTGCCGCCGCCGAGCCCGACCACGGCGTCGTAGTGACCGCCCTTCTTGATCGAGTCGGCGAGACGGACGGCACCATCGATGGTGCCGTCGGCGTCGCTGAACCAGTCGGCGTCCGGAAAAGCGGGGGCGAACCGGTCGCGCAGCGCAGCGCCGGAGCCGGCACTGATCGCGAAGGCCAGCCGGCCCGACGGCGCGATGCGCTGGTCCGACAGGATCGTCGCCAGATCGTCGAGCGCGCCGGGACGGATGTCGACGACGACCGGCGAGGGGATGAGCCTCGTCAGTACTGGCACGCGATTTCACGTCCCTTTGCGAGGTCGTCGTGGTTGTCGATCTCGACCCACTTGACGTCGCCGATGGGGGCCACGTCGATGCGGAAGCCGCGGTTCACGAGCTCCTGGTAGCCGTGCTCGTAGAACTGCTGCGGGTCGGTCTCGAAGACCGTCTTCAGCGCGTCGGCCAGCTCGTCGGCCGCGTCGCCCTCGATGAGGGTGACGCCGATGTACTCACCGGTCGCCTCGGCCGGGTCCATCAGCTTGGTGATCTTGGTCATGCCGCCCTCGGGGCCGACGACGACCTTCATCTCCTCGTCGGCGAGGGACTTCACCGTGTCGAGGGCGAGGATGATCTTCTTGCCGTCGCCGCGGGCGGCGAGCAGGGTCTTCTCGACGGAGACCGGGTGCACGGTGTCGCCGTTGGCGAGGATCACCGAGTGCTTGATGGCGTCACGGCCGCACCACAGGGAGTAGGCGTTGTTCCACTCCTCGGCCTTGTCGTTGTCGATCAGCGTGATCTTGACGCCGTACTTCTGCTCCAGCGCCTCGCGACGCTCGTAGACGGCTTCCTTGCGGTAACCGACGATGATCGCGACCTCGGTCAGGCCGATCTCGGCGAAGTTGCCGAGCGTGAGGTCGAGCACGGTGATGCTGTCCTCGTTGCCCTCGGGTCCCACCGGCACCAGTGCCTTGGGCAGGGTGTCGGTGTAGGGGCGCAGACGCCGTCCGGCGCCGGCAGCCAGCACGAGGCCGATCATGCGGGTTCTCCTTCATCGTGTACGGCGGGTGCGCCGAGTTTGTGGGCGGTCACCCAGAAGCGGATGCTCTCGACGAGCACCACGAGCGCCACGGCCACGGCGAGAGCCGTGAGCGCGACCTTGAAATCTGTGGCGGTGAGCAGCGCGGCCAGGACGGTGACCAGCAGCGTCCTGCCTTCGTGCCCGCCGATCGCCCGCACCAGCCAGTGCGGCGGCGCGCCGGCGTTGCCGCGGATGCGGTACACCGTGTCGTAGTGATGGTAGGCGACGGCCGCCACCAGCCCGAAAGCTGCCGGAAGGGCGCCGTTCACATCGGCTTTGGCCGCCAGTACCAGAACGGTCCCGTATTCGGCCGCCCGGTAGAACGGCGGAACCAGCCAGTCCAGGGCGCCCTTCAGTGGCCGCTGCAGGGCCACGGGCGACAGCAGGACGTACACGCCGGCGCCCAGGACGGGCCACCAACTGCCGTACGGGGAAAGCCAGGAGGCACCCACGAGGAGTGCACCGGCGACCAGGGCGACGGCGGCCGGGCCGCTGAGGCGCATGCCGCGCGTCAGGCGGGCCAGGAACTCGGCGAGCGGACCGGGGTCGGTGAGGTCGGCCAGGGCCTGGGCGGCCCGGTCCGTGCGCTGTGCCTTGCGGGTCAGGGACCTGAGCACCCGGCCCGCGGTCGTGTACGTCGCGGCGAAGGCGCAGCCGATCAGCAGCACGTAGAAGGTGATGCGGGGCGTCGTGACGGCCGTGAGGACGGCGATCATCGCCCAGCGCTCGCCGATGGGCAGCACGATCATGCGGCGCAGCCAGACCGTCCAGCCGACGCTGTCGAGCCGTCCCGAAAGGGCCGCGGTGGGGCTGGTGTTGGCGGTGGCGTCGTGGTTCGCCTCGTTGAAGGAGAAGTCGACGACGTGCCGGCAGGTCTGCAGGACCATCGCGCCGAGGGCGAGCGCCCATACGTCGTCACCGCCGCGGGCCGCACCGAGGGCGAGGCCCGCGTAGTAGGCGTACTCCTTGGCGCGGTCGAAGGTCGCGTCGAGCCAGGCGCCGAGCGTGGAGTACTGCAGGGAGTAGCGGGCGAGCTGGCCGTCCGTGCAGTCGAGGACGAAGGAGAAGAGGAGCAGCAGGCCGGCGGCGACGTAGCCGGCGCGGGTGCCGGTCGCCGCGCAGCCCGCCGCGATCAGCGCGGTGATCAGCGAGGCCGTGGTGACCTGGTTCGGCGTGAGGCCGCGGCGGGCGCACCAGCGGGCGATGTACCGGGAGTACGGGCTGATGCAGTACGTCGTGAAGAAGCCGTCGCGGGACTTCACGGCCGTACGCAGCCGGATCGCCTCGTCGTCCACGACGGTGACGGCCTGCCGGGCCTCGTTGCGGGCCTGCGGGTCCCTCGGAACCTCGGCGACGAGTTCGCCGAGTTCGGGGCGGTGCAGGTCGGTGTCGAGGACCTCCGCGATCCGCTCGGCGAGGATGCCGACCACCACCGAGCCGTTCGAGGCGTCGTCGGAGGCGGTGCGCAGCGCGCGGGTCAGCGCCGGACGGGCCGCGGGCCGGGCGGTGACGGCACCGGGGATCGCGGCGGCGTCGAAGCGCGGGTCTGTCAGGCCGAGCCGCAGCGCGTGGACGTGCCCCACGAAGCGGGCGTCGACGACGGCGACCCGCTGGTGCGCGGGGACGGCGGCGAGGAGTGTCTCGGCGTCGGCCGCGTCAGTGGCGACCCGCACGTCGAAGCCGAGCGACCGGAGATCGTTCTCGAGCGACGACCCGGGGACCGGCTGACCGGTGAGGATGGCGGTCGACAGACGAACTCACTCCTCTGGGTTCCGGCGTACGCCGACGCCGGGCATGTGCGTGGTGGGGGGCGCCCCAGGCCGGGGACGGCCGGGCAGCGTGTCGGCAGAGGCTATCGGATGATGGGAACGGACCGTTCACCGGCCGTTCACGGCCCGATCAACAGGGTCTGCTGTGCCGCGTCCGCCGCGATCATCATCGGGGATCCGGGCCCCGGCCCACAAACCACGGCTGATTCCACCGCAATTCACGGCATAGCCCCCGTCATGGTTCTTGTGGTCGCTTGCCCCTCCTCATGCCCGCGCACCGATCCGACCGCGCGGGACCGGCATAGGGTTGGCGTCCATGACATGGCTGATCACAGGCGGAGCTGGATACATCGGGGCACACGTGGTGCGTGCCATGACCGGGGCCGGGGAGCGCGTGATCGCGCTGGACGACCTCTCGGCCGGGGTCCCCGCGCGGCTGCCCGACGACATTCCTCTGGTCCAGGGATCGTCGCTGGACGGGGAACTGCTGAAGCGGGTGCTCGCCGAGCACGCGGTGACGGGTGTGGTGCACCTGGCCGCGCGCAAGCAGGTCGGCGAGTCCGTGACCCAGCCCACGCGCTACTACCAGGAGAACGTCGGAGGCCTCGCCACACTCCTGGAGGCGGTCGCGGGGGCGGGCATCGAGCGGTTCCTCTTCTCCTCCTCCGCCGCCGTCTACGGCAACCCGGATGTGGATCTCATCACGGAGGACACCCCCTGTGCCCCGGTGAACCCCTACGGCGAGACGAAGCTCGCCGGTGAGTGGCTGGTGCGGGCGGCGGGCCGCGCGCACGGCATCGCGACGGTCTGCCTGCGTTACTTCAACGTGGCGGGCGCGGCCACGCCCGAACTGGCGGACACCGGTGTCTTCAACGTGGTCCCGATGGTCTTCGACCGGCTCACCCGCGACGAGGCCCCGCGGATCTTCGGCGACGACTATCCGACGCCGGACGGCACCTGCGTACGCGACTACATCCACGTCGCCGACCTCGCCGAGGCACATCTCGCGGCGGCCCGGCGGCTGACCTCGGCGGGCGCCGGGAGCGAGACGGGTGGTCCGGGTGGTCCGGGTGGTCCGGGCGACCTGACGGTCAACATCGGCCGCGGCGAAGGGGTTTCGGTGCGCGAGCTCGTGACGCTCATCGGCGAGGTCACCGGTGACAGCCGCCCGGCGCTCGTCGAACCGCGTCGGCCTGGCGACGCCCCGCGCGCGGTGGCCTCGGCCGCGCTGGCCGCCGAGAGGCTGGAGTGGACCGCCCGCCGCGGGGTGCGCGAGATGGTCGAGTCGGCCTGGGAGGGCTGGCGGCTGCACCACCCCGGATGACCCGCCGGAGGCTCTACGGGACCGCCCGGCCCCCGCTCTGACCTGCGGGCCGTTTCCGCAGGTCAGAGCATATGACAACGGTGTTCAGTACCGCGTTGCGCATACCCCCCACCCGTAGTTCACTGGAGATCGCCGACAGGGCGTCGGGGCGATCTCGGAGGGTGGTTTTCATGGGGGCCGGTCACAGTCACGGGCATGCGCACGGCGCCGCCGACGGGGGTGGGAGCGGGGGCACGGCGGCAGCGGCGTATCGCGGAAGGCTGCGCGTCGCGCTGTGGATCACGCTCACCGTCATGGTGGTCGAGATAGTCGGCGGAATCGTCGCCAACTCGCTCGCGCTCGTCGCGGACGCGGCGCACATGGCGACGGACGCGCTCGGCCTCGCCATGGCGCTGCTCGCGATCCACTTCGCGGGCCGCCCGCCGAGTGGAAACCGCACCTTCGGCTACGCACGCGCCGAGATCCTCGCCGCGCTCGCGAACTGTCTGCTGCTGCTAGGGGTGGGCGGGTACGTCCTCTACGAGGCGATCCAGCGCTTCGTGACCCCGGCGGAGACCGAGGGCGGACTGACCGCCGTGTTCGGCCTGATCGGTCTCGTCGCGAACATGATCTCGCTCTCGCTGCTCATGCGCGGACAGAAGGAAAGCCTGAATGTGCGCGGTGCGTTCCTGGAGGTCGCCGCGGACGCGCTGGGCTCGCTGGCCGTGCTGGTCTCCGCCCTCCTGGTCCTGACCACGGGCTGGCAGGCCGCCGACCCGGCCGCCTCGATCGTCATCGGCCTGATGATCGTTCCTCGTACGTGGAAGCTGCTGCGGGAGACGCTGAACGTGCTCCTGGAGGCGGCGCCCGAGGACGTCGACATGGCGGCGGTGCGGTCGCACATACGTGCGCTGCCGGGTGTCGAGGGCGTCCACGATCTGCATGCCTGGACGATCACCTCGGGACTGCCGGTGCTCTCAGCGCACGTGGTCGTCGGAGCCGAGGCCCTCGACACCATCGGCCACGAGAAGATGCTCCATGAGCTGCGGACCTGCCTCGGCGACCACTTCGACGTCGAGCACTGCACCTTCCAGCTGGAGCCCGACGGGCACGCGGCGCACGAGCTGCGCGTCTGCCACTGAGCTGCGGGTACGGGCGGGATGTACGTCCGGTGACGGAGGCGACACGCGCGTGTGAGGGCGGTCGGGGAGCACGGCGTACCGACTTCGGGTTACGGCATCCGGCCCGGATTCCAGGTGCCGGCTGCAGCGGGGTCGGCACCCGGCCGGACGGTTCCGCCCCGGTGACGGCGGGCACGATCAGGTGTCCGGCCGCTATCGGCGTCCGACCGGCGCCGGCCGCGATGCCCGGTTCGGCCGAGGGGCGGAACCGGACATGCGGGACTCCGCGTGATGCCGGGAGTGCCGGTTTCGTACGGCAGACTTGAGGCTTGAAGACCGATGCGAAGGATGGGTATGCCGATCACACCTGCCACCGCGACGCACAGTTCGTCGAACGGCACCGCCGAAGCCATCTTGCTCGAACTGGTAGACGAGGACGGCACCACGATCGGCACGGCGGAGAAGCTCACGGCCCATCAGCCGCCCGGGCAGCTGCACCGGGCGTTCTCCGTGTTCCTCTTCGACGAGCGGGGGCGGCTGCTGCTCCAGCAGCGGGCTCTCGGCAAGTACCACTCCCCCGGTGTCTGGTCCAACACGTGCTGCGGTCACCCGTACCCCGGCGAGGCACCCTTCGCGGCTGCCGCGCGGCGGACGTACGAGGAGCTGGGGGTCTCGCCGTCGCTGCTCGCCGAGGCGGGGACGGTGCGGTACAACCACCCCGATCCGAAGTCGGGGTTGGTGGAGCAGGAGTTCAATCACCTGTTCGTGGGGATGGTGCAGTCCGTTGTGCGGCCGGATCCGGAGGAGGTGGGTTCCACGGCGTTCGTGACCGCGGGGGAGCTTGTGGAGCGGCATGCGGCGGATCCGTTCTCCGCGTGGTTCATGACCGTGCTGGATTCGGCTCGGCCGGCGATTCGGGAGTTGACCGGGGCTGCTGCGGGTTGGTGACCACCCGTATCTGACATGGCTGCGGCACCGTTGTGGCTGGTCGCGCAGTTCCCCGCGCCCCTGAAGGGGCGCGGCACGCCGTCCCCCGTGCCCTCTCACATGGCTCGTACAGGTGTGAGTGGGAGTGCCGACCAGATCACCTTGCCGCCTGTCGCCGTGTGTTCCACGTCGCAGACTCCGCCTGCCTCTCTTGTGACCTCGCGGACCAGGAGGAGGCCGCGGCCGCCGGTCTGGCCGTGGTCGGCCTCCAGGGCGGTCGGGCGGTAGGGGTGATTGTCCTCGACGGAGACCCGCACCCATTCGGCGCCGACGGCGATCTCCACGGCGAGCATCGGGGAGAGCAGTGCCGCGTGCCGGACCGCGTTGGTGACCAGCTCCGAGACGATCAGCAGAAGCCCCTGGACCAGGTCGTCCGAGACGGGTACGCCTTGACGGGCCAGCAGGTCACGGACGGCGTGCCGCGCCTGCGGTACCGAGGCGTCGACGGCGGGAGCGGTGAAGCGCCACACCCCCTCGTACGGCAGCGGGCCCGGCGGTCTGACGTCGAGGGGCCTCTCCCCGCCGCCATCAGGGCGTGGGCCGGACCCCCGCCCCTGGTCGTCCATCGTCCGGTCGCCGCCCTTGCGCTCGATTGTCACCACACGTCGAGTGTTGGTAACGCGCTGGTCCGTACCGGATAACTGAACAGAAGTCAGCGAGTATCGGCGATTTCTGATCGCCTGCGCATGACACCGTCAGCTGTGGGACTGGTCCTGTCCGTCTTGTGCCGAATCGGGAACTCTTCGGGTTGTACGGGTTAGCTCCGGGACCACATCACGACGCGCCGCCCACCGCGGATAGCATCCGGCGTATGGAGCCGCAGCTGCTGCACAGCGTCGCCGACGGGGTCGCCACCGTCGTCATCCACCATCCGGCGAAGCGCAACGCCATGACGGCGGACATGTGGCGGGCGCTGCCGCCCCTGCTCGACACTCTGGCCGCCGACCCCGCCGTACGCGTGCTCGTGCTGACCGGTGAGGGCGAGACGTTCTGTGCCGGGGCCGACATCTCCTCGCTGCGGGGTTCGTCCGGCGAGGCGCAGGGGCTGGCTGTACGGGCCGAAGAGGCGCTCGCCGCATTCCCCAAGCCGACGCTCGCCGTCGTACGCGGCTACTGCGTGGGCGGTGGGTGTCAGCTCGCGGCGGCGTGCGATCTGCGGTTCGCGGACGAAGAGGCGTCGTTCGGGATCACTCCGGCGAAGCTGGGGATCGTCTACGCGGCCTCCTCCACCCGGCGGTTGGTGTCCCTCGTGGGGCCCGCCACCGCCAAGTACCTGTTGTTCTCGGGCGAGTTGATCGACGCCGAGCGCGCGCTGCGCACCGGCCTGGTGGACGAGGTGCTCCCGGGCGGCGAACTCGACAAGCGGGTCGCGGAGTTCAGCCGGATCCTCGTCTCGCGTTCGCAGCTGACGCAGGCCGCGGCGAAGGAGTTCGCCGACGGGCGTACGGACCGGGACGACCACTGGGCACTGCAGGCGCGCGACGGCGGCGACACCGCGGAGGGGGTCGCCGCCTTCCTGGAGCGTCGGCGGCCCGACTTCACCTGGACCACGCCCGCGTCCGCGCCCCCGTCTACGCCACGTTGAAGCGGCTGTCCGAACGGAACCGCTCGACGAGGTGGGCCGGGGCCTTCTGCGGTGAGCCCGCGTCGTAGGGCGGCTGCGGGTCGTACTCCGTCAACAGCTGTACCACCTGGGCCTGTTCGTCGCCCGCGATCCTGCCGAGCAGCGTGAGCCCCATGTCGATGCCGGACGAGACACCGGCCGCCGTGACGTACTTGCCGTCGGTCACGACCCGCTCTCCGGTCGGCTCGACGCCGAAGTGCTTCAGGTGGTCGAGGGCCAGCCAGTGGGAGGTCGCGCGGCGGCCCTCCAGGAGACCGGCCGCGGCGAGCAGCAGTGAACCGGTGCACACGGATGTCGTCCACGTACTGGTCGCGTCCGCCGCGCGCAGCCAGTCGAGGAGCACCTCGTTGTCCATCTGCGGGGTCTGGCCCGGGCCTCCGGGGACCACGACGATGTCCGGCGTCGGGACCTCGGCGAGGGTCTTGTCGGCGGTGATGGCCAGGTTGCCGGTGTCCGTACGGATGGGTCCCGATTGCTCTGCGACGAAGACCGTCTCTGAGCCTGGGAGGCGGCCCAGGGTTTCGTAGGGGCCTACTGCGTCGAGGGCGGTGAAACGGTCGAAGAGGACGATGGCGATTTGCATGGCGAGCCTTTCGATCTCTTGGGGTGCGGAGGTCTGTTCGTTCCGTGCGGGTTGCGTGTGGCTGGTCGCGCAGTTCCCCGCGCCCCTTTCGGGGCGCGCCTGTGGACCGGCATCCACATCACTTAGCCGGTGTCGGTCGAAAACGGCGGCGGTACTCAGCCGGAGCCGAGCCGAGGGTTCTGATGAACGCCCGGCGCATGGCCTCCGGGGTGCCGTAGCCGCTTGACCTGGCGATCTGTTCGACTCCCTCCGTGGTGTCCTCCAGGAGGCGGCGGGCGTGTTCGAGGCGGACGGTGTCGACGTAGCGGCCGGGAGTCATGCCCGTCTCGGACTGGAAAGCGCGGGCGAAGTGGCGGGGCGACAGGCGGGCGCGGGCCGCGAGCGACTCGACGCACAGGTCCTCGCCGGGGTGCTCGGTGATCCAGTGCTGGACCTCGCGGAGCGGTTCGCGGCGGGCCGTCTGCGCGGAGAGCTGCGCGCTGAACTGGGCCTGGTTCCCGGGGCGCCGGAGGAAGACGACGAGGTACCGGGCGACGCTCAGCGCGGCGTCCCGGCCGAGGTCCTCCTCGACCAGCGCGAGGGCGAGGTCGATCCCGGCGGTGACACCGGCCGAGGTGGCCACATGGCCGTCGCGTACGTAGATGGGGTCCGGGTCGACCTCGATGGCCGGGTGGTCGCGGGCGAGCCGGTCGCAGTACGCCCAGTGGGTGGTCACGCGGCGGCCGTCCAGGAGGCCCGCCTCGGCCAGCAGGATCGCGCCGGTGCAGACGGAGACCAGGCGGTCGGCGCGCGGGCCGTGCTCGCGCAGCCAGTCGATCACACGCGGATCGGGATCGCGCGTGCCCCTGCCTCCCGGGACGAGCAGGCTGTGCGGCGCCGGGGCCTCGGCCAGGGCGTGGTCCGGGACGAGGGTAAGGCCGCTGGAGGTGCGTACGGGAGCGCCGTCCAGGGAGGCGGTCCGGATGCGGTACGTCTCTCCGGGTTCACCGGCCTGGATGTCGGCGCCGGTGAAGACCTCGACGGGGCCCGTGACGTCCAGGCTCTGGACGCCGTCGAAGAGGACCACGAGGACGGTTCGGTACGCCATGCCCTCGATTCTTCGCGGGCGGCGGGATGGCCGCAATGACGAACATCCCACCTTTCCTGCCATCGGCGCCCGGGTGGAGGGCTGGTCGACCGACCCGATCGTCGCCCCGCCATTCCGCACGTACCAACCAGTCGGTAACGTGCGTGGCATGACCACAGCCCTGCCGGAGCGTGCCGGACGCCGATGTCACAACGTCCTCAATCCCCTGCACTCGACCCATTACTTCTCGCCCGATCTCGCGGAGCAGCTGGCCGGGGTCGGTGTCACGGACCCCAGGGCCGCGTACTTCGCGGTACGGGCCGCGGCCATGGGTCCGGTGGGCGCGGGCACGGTGACGGCGACGTTCTACAACTTCCGCCACGACCTGGTCGCGCGGCATGTGCCCGAGGTGTGGCGGACCGCCTCTCCGGAGGTGGTGCTCGCGGCACGCGCGCGTGCCGCGGACGCGACGCTGCGGCGGCTGCTCGGGGACGAGATGCTCGCGTCCAAGGAGGTCGCCGAGGCGGCGGACCTCGCGCTGCGCGCTGCCGAGGCGTGCACCCGTACCGCACGCCCGCTGTACGCCGCGCACGCCGATCTGCCGGTCCCCGGTGAGCCGCACCTCGCGCTGTGGCACGCGGCCACGCTGCTCCGCGAGCACCGCGGCGACGGACATCTCGCGGCGCTGCTCGACGCGGAACTCGACCCCCTGGAGGCGCTGGTGAGCCACACCGCGACCGGCAAGGGGATGGCCCCGAGGTGGGTCCTCGCCACGCGCGGCTGGGCCCGCGAGGACTGGGACGCGGCGGTGGACCGGCTCAGGGGGCGCGGGCTCCTGAACGCCGAGGGCGAGTTGACGGAGGCGGGGGTCGCCCTGCGCAAGGAGGTCGAGGCGCGTACAGACCGGCTCGACGCGGCTCCGTACGAGCACCTGGGCGCCCCAGGCGTCGAGCGCCTCACCGAGCTGGCCACGGGGCTGCTCATGGCGGCGATGGCCGCGGGGGCGTTCCCGGAGGGCATGATCGGCAAGAAGTGAGGGCGGCGGGCCCCTGGCAGCCTCCGACGGAGGGGCCCGTCGTCGGGCACGCGCGCGTGGCTTCTCGTCGGGCACGCGCGCGTGGCTTCCGGGCGGCGCTCGCCCGGCGGGGATTCGGAACTCCGTAGCGAGGTACTCGGTCTTTCCCCGGCCGTGCCGGCCGGAAGAGGAAAGGGGAAACACGTGTTCCGTGCCATCGCAGACGTGCTGCGACAGATCGGTGGGGCCATCGCCACGGTTGTGACACTGCCGTTCCGAGCCCTGGCCCGGCTGTTCGGCGGCGCCTCCCAGTCGACGCGGCGCGGCGGGCGGGCCCGCAGGGCCTGACCGCGGACCGCCACCGGAGCCGGACACGCCACGGGTGTGTCCGGCTCCCCGCGTGTTCCGTTGCCGCGCCGGAGACCTGTTCGCCGCCCTGATCCCCCGTTGTCGGTGCCACCTGCCACAATTGCCGCGCAACCTCAGTCAAGAAGGCGGTACGGGATCGTGACGACACCCCTCGTAGGGTCCATCGAAGGCAGGATCGCCGAGGAACTCGGCGTACGGGAGCGGCAGGTCAAGGCCGCCGTCGACTTGCTCGACGGCGGGTCGACGGTGCCTTTCATCGCCCGCTACCGCAAGGAAGCGACCGAGATGCTCGACGACGCGCAGCTGCGCACACTCGAGGAGCGGCTGCGCTATCTGCGGGAGCTGGAGGAGCGGCGCACGGCGATCCTCGACTCGGTGCGCGAGCAGGGCAAGCTCACCGACGAGCTGGCGGCGCAGATCCGTGGCGCCGAGACCAAGGCGCGCCTGGAGGACATCTACCTGCCGTTCAAGCCGAAGCGGCGCACGAAGGCGCAGATCGCCCGTGAGGCCGGCCTGGAGCCGCTGGCCGAGGGGCTGCTCGGCGACCCGTCCGTCGACCCGCTCGCCGCGGCCACGGCCTTCGTGGACGCCGACAAGGGCGTCGCAGACCCGCAGGCCGCCCTGGACGGCGCCCGCGCGATCCTCACCGAGCGGTTCTCGGAGGACGCCGACCTGATCGGCGAGCTGCGCGAGCGCATGTGGGTGCGGGGCCGGCTGGCCGCCAAGGTGAAGGACGGCAAGGAGGAGGCGGGCGCCAAGTTCGCCGACTACTTCGACTTCGCCGAGCCGTTCACCGACCTGCCCTCGCACCGGATCCTCGCCATGCTGCGCGGTGAGAAGGAGGAGGTCCTGGACCTCGTCCTGGAGCCCGAGGAGCCCTCCGAACAGCCCGGCCCGTCCTCGTACGAGGGGATCGTCGCCCACCGTTTCGGGATCGCCGAGCGCGGCCGTCCCGCCGACAAGTGGCTGACGGACACGGTCCGTTGGGCCTGGCGCACCCGGCTGCTCGTGCACCTCGGCATCGACATGCGGATGCGGTTGCGGACGGCCGCCGAGGACGAGGCGGTCAACGTCTTCGCGGCGAACCTCCGCGACCTGCTGCTCGCCGCCCCGGCCGGCACGCGCGCGACACTGGGCCTCGACCCCGGTTTCCGTACGGGTGTGAAGGTCGCCGTGGTCGACGCGACCGGCAAGGTCGTCGCCACGGACGTCATCCACCCGCACGTCCCGGCGAACAAGTGGGACGAGGCCATCGCCAAGCTCGCCCGTCTCTCCAAGGAGCACGCGGTCGAGCTGATCTCCATCGGCAACGGCACGGCGTCCCGCGAGACGGACAAGCTCGCCGGTGAACTCATCGCCAAGCACCCGGAGTTGAACCTCACGAAGGTGATGGTGTCCGAGGCGGGCGCGTCCGTCTACTCGGCCTCGGCGTTCGCCTCGGCGGAGCTGCCCGGCATGGACGTGTCGCTGCGCGGCGCCGTCTCCATCGCCCGCCGCCTCCAGGACCCGCTCGCCGAGCTGGTGAAGATCGACCCGAAGTCGATCGGTGTCGGTCAGTACCAGCACGACCTGTCCGAGGTGAAGCTCTCCCGCTCCCTCGACGCGGTCGTGGAGGACTGTGTGAACGGCGTCGGCGTGGACGTGAACACGGCCTCGGCCCCGCTGCTCTCCCGGGTCTCCGGCATCACCTCCGGACTCGCCGAGAACATCGTGGCGCACCGCGACACGAACGGCCCCTTCACCTCGCGTACGGCGCTGAAGAACGTGGCCCGGCTCGGCCCCAAGGCGTACGAGCAGTGTGCGGGCTTCCTGCGGATCCGCGGCGGTGACGACCCGCTGGACGCGTCCAGCGTGCACCCCGAGGCGTATCCCGTGGTGCGGCGGATGGTGAAGACGGCGGGCAGCGAGGTCGCCTCGCTGGTCGGGAACACGAGTGTGCTGCGGTCGCTGAGGCCGGACGACTTCGTGGACGAGACGTTCGGTCTGCCGACCGTCACCGACATCCTGAAGGAGCTGGAGAAGCCGGGGCGCGACCCGCGGCCCGCCTTCAAGACGGCCACCTTCAAGGACGGCGTGGAGAAGATCTCCGACCTGGCCCCCGGGATGGTCCTCGAAGGGGTCGTGACGAACGTCGCCGCCTTCGGTGCGTTTGTGGACGTCGGCGTCCACCAGGACGGTCTGGTGCACGTCTCCGCGATGTCCAAGACGTTCGTCAAGGACCCGCGGGACGTGGTGAAGTCCGGTGACATCGTCAAGGTGAAGGTGCTGGAGGTCGACATCCCGCGCAAGCGGATCTCGCTGACGCTGCGGCTCGACGACGAGGCGGTGGCCTCCGGCGAGGGGCGGCAGGACCGGCCTCAGCGGGGTGGGCGGCCGCCTCAGCAGCGGGACCGGCAGCCGCGCCAGGGCGGCCGTGCCGGTGGTGACGGGGGTTCCCGTCAGGCACCTGCGCCCGCCAACAGTGCGATGGCTGACGCGCTGCGGCGCGCGGGGCTTGCCGACCCGAAGAAGGGCAAGCGCTGATCACTGGGGGCGTGTGGTGGAACTGCGGGTGGATCGTGGCTGGTCGCGCAGTTCCCCGCGCCCCTTTCGGGGCGCGCCTGCGCGGCGCCTGTTAGCGCTCTGTCACCTTGCCCGCCGCCACCTCCAGGCGGCGGGTCGTGTGGACCGCGTCCAGCATGCGGCGGTCGTGGGTGACCAGGAGGAGCGTGCCCTCGTACGAGTCGAGGGCGGACTCCAGCTGCTCGATGGCCGGCAGGTCGAGGTGGTTCGTCGGCTCGTCGAGGACGAGGAGGTTGACGCCTCGGCCCTGAAGGAGGGCGAGGGCTGAGCGGGTGCGTTCGCCCGGGGAGAGCGTGGCGGCCGGGCGCAGGACGTGCTCCGCCTTGAGGCCGAACTTGGCCAGCAGGGTGCGCAGTTCGGCGGGCTCGGTGTCGGGCACGGCCGCGGAGAACGCGTCGATCAGGGCCTCCGGGCCGTGGAACAGCTTGCGGGCCTGGTCGACCTCGCCGACGATCACGCCCGAGCCGAGGGTGGCGTGGCCGGAGTCCAGGGGCACCCGGCCGAGCAGCGCCCCGAGCAGGGTCGACTTGCCCGCGCCGTTCGCGCCGGTGACGGCGACCCGGTCCGCCCAGTCGATCTGGAGCGTGGCCGGGCCGAAGTTGAAGTCGCCCCGCCGGACCTCCGCGTCCCGCAGGGTGGCGACCACGGCACCGGACCGCGGGGCGGCCGCGATCTCCATCCTCAGTTCCCACTCCTTGCGCGGCTCCTCCACCACGTCCAGCCGCTCGATCATGCGCTGGGTCTGCCGGGCCTTCGCGGCCTGCTTCTCGCTGGCCTCGCTGCGGAACTTGCGGCCGATCTTGTCGTTGTCGTTGTTCGCCTTGCGCCGGGCGTTCTTGACGCCCTTGTCCATCCAGGAACGCTGCATCTGGGCCCGCCCTTCGAGCGCGGACCGCTTGTCGGCGTACTCCTCGAAGTCGTCGCGGGCGTGCCTGCGGGCGACGTCCCGCTCCTCCAGATAGGCCTCGTAGCCGCCGCCGTACAGCTTGATCTGCTGCTGGACGAGGTCGAGTTCGAGGACCTTGGTGACCGTGCGGGTGAGGAACTCGCGGTCGTGGCTGACGACGACCGTGCCCGCGCGCAGGCCGGAGACGAAGCGTTCGAGGCGCTCCAGGCCGTCCAGGTCGAGGTCGTTGGTCGGCTCGTCGAGCAGGAACACGTCGTAGCGGGAGAGGAGGAGCGAGGCGAGTCCGGCGCGGGCGGCCTGGCCGCCGGAGAGGGCGGTCATCGGGTGGTCCAGGCCGACGGCGAGGCCGAGCGAGTCGGCGACCTCCTCGGCCCGCTCGTCGAGGTCTGCACCGCCGAGGTCGAGCCAGCGCTCCAGGCTCGTCGAGTACGCGTCGTCCGCGCCCGGTGCCCCGTCGACGAGCGCCTGCGTGGCCTCGTCCATCAGTCGCTGGGCCTCGGTGACACCCGTACGGCGGGCCAGGAAGTCCCGTACGGTCTCGCCGGTCCTGCGCTCCGGCTCCTGCGGCAGATGGCCGACGGTCGCGGCCGGCGGGGAGAGCCGCAGCTCGCCCTCCTCGGGTGTGAGCAGCCCAGCGAGCATCCGCAGCAGGGTGGACTTGCCCGCGCCGTTGGCACCGACGAGACCGATCACGTCGCCGGGCGCGACGACGAGGTCGAGCCCGGAGAAGAGCGAGCGGTCGCCGTGGCCGGCGGCGAGGTTCTTGGCGACGAGGGTGGCAGTCATCAGAGGGCGATCCTAATCGCCCGGCCACCCGCGCCCGCCCTCGGTTTTCGCGCACGCCGACGCCCCGGCGCCGGTACGCCGTCGCCCCGGTCCCGGCGCGGCGACATCGCGGGCGCCCTCACGCCGTTGTCGGGGCTCCCGGCGCGCCGATGCCGGGCTCCCCGCGCACGGCCGTCGGCGGCTCCCGGCGCGCCCGGGCACCTCAGCGCACCATCGCCTCCACCAGCACGCCTCCCGATGTGCGCGCCACGATGAACGACTCCCCCTTCGTGGCCTTGGCGTCCAGGGCGAGCCGGTGGCGGCCCGCTTCCAGGACGCCGTCGAAGACCTCGTACATGTGCGTGCGGTAGAGGCGGTCGAGGCGGTACGCGGTCAGCTGGACCCGGCAGGTGGAGGTGACCTCGACGCCCGCCTCGCCGTCGGCGGCGACCAGCCGGGTCAGACGGCGCTGTTCCTGGGGGCTGCGGTCAAGGGCGTTCTCTATCTGGGCGACCAGGAGCGGGACGATCGGGGCCAGACCTTCGACGTACGCGACATCGACGCCCGCGTGCTCGAAGGACTGCCGTACGGCGGCACGTTCCTGCTCGGTGACCGCGCGGCCGAAGGCGACGGCCCCGTACGTGCGCAGTTCGTCGGCGGAGATGGCGGTGGCGTCCTGGGCGGTCTCGGCACCGATGCCGATGATGCGCAGGGCGGCGGCGAGTTTCGCCAGGACGGCGGCCCGGGCGCCGATGAGCAGGACCCTGCGGCGCTCGCCCGCGGTGCCGGTGAGCAGCGAGCCCAGGGCGGCGCGGTACTGCTCGCCGTGGAAGAGGAACGGGCCGATGCCGTGATAGCCGTTCCGCTCCAGATCGGCGTGCTCGTCGGTCTGCCAGGCGAAGTCGCGCCATACGTAGTCGTCGCCGTGCCGTTCGATCGCGGCGGTCACGGCGCCGCACCCGAGGTCCTCGCACTCGGGGCAGCCGTAGATGACGTACCGGCCGCCCTCCAGCGGGGCGTCGGCTTCCAGCAGGAGACTGCGTACCTGTGCGGTGAAGATCGCGGGCGGTACGTCGGAGGCGAGGGGGGACACGGCGTCGAGGTCGGAGAGCTGATACAGCAGCGGGCGTCCGTCGACGATGAAGTCGAGGAAATCCCGGTGCGCTTGGTAGTCACCGTTGGCAAGGACTCCACCGGCACGCATCGCCGGTGCCAGGCCGAAGGTCGCGTACTCGGCAGACATGCTGTGAGTATCCCCAGAGTGAGCGCTGTCTGAGCACGGCATGACACATTCCGCTACCGTCCCCGCGTGACGAGGGATCGAAGCGGTGACGTGATC
This sequence comes from Streptomyces sp. NPDC050988, assembly GCF_044456225.1. Classification (NCBI taxonomy): domain Bacteria; kingdom Bacillati; phylum Actinomycetota; class Actinomycetes; order Kitasatosporales; family Streptomycetaceae; genus Streptomyces; species Streptomyces sp. NPDC050988. The sequence goes on from NZ_JBITFQ010000001.1 coordinate 851,338, forward strand.
GTGGTCGGCAGCGGGGTCATAGGGCTGACGACGGCCGTCGTTCTGGCCGAGAACGGCAGGCGGGTGCGGGTCTGGACGCGGGAGCCCGCCGAGGGAACCACCTCGGCGGTTGCGGGCGCGCTGTGGTGGCCGTACAGCGTCGAACCGCTGGAACTCGCCCGCGCGTGGGCCCTGGAGTCACTTTCCGTGTACGAGGAGTTGGCGACGCGGCCCGACGAGACGGGCGTACGCATGGTCGAGGGCGTACTGGGTGAGTCGAGGCTGGACGAACATGGGCCGTGGGCCGCCGCTCGGCTGCCGGGGCTTCGGGCGTCCACGCCCGAGGAGTACGCGGGAACCGGGTTGTGGGCCCGGCTGCCGTTGATCGACATGCCGGTGCAGCTGCGGTGGCTGCGCGAGCGGTTCCTGCGGGCGGGCGGGACCGTCGAGGCGCGTGCCGTGACGGATCTCGCCGAGGCGGAGGCGGCGGCGCCGGTGGTCGTCAACTGCACGGGGTTGGGTGCCCGGGAACTCGTTGCGGATCCTGCGGTTCGGCCCGTGCGGGGGCAGTTGGTGATCGTGGAGAACCCCGGCGTGCGTGGTTGGCTCGTCTCGACGGATGCCGCCGCCGGGACGACCACCTATCTGTTTCCGCAGCCCGACCGGTTGGTGCTGGGTGGGACGACCGAGGAGGACGAGTGGTCTCTTACGCCCGATCCGGCGGTGGCGGCGCGGATCGTGGAGCGGTGTGCGCGGTTTGCGCCCGCGGTGGCGCGGGCGCGGGTGTTGGGGCATCGGGTCGGGTTGCGGCCTGTGCGGGGTGTTGTGCGGCTTGAGCGGGAGGTTCGGGGTGGGGGTGGGGTGTTGGTGCACAACTATGGGCATGGTGGGGCGGGGGTGACGGTGGCTTGGGGGTGTGCGCGGGTGGCTGCGGGGCTTGCCTTCGGCTGAGCGCCCGGCTGAGCGCTCCTGTGGGGCGCCCTTCGCAGGGTGCCCCACAGGGAGAGTCGTATTTTGGCTGCGGGCCGGACGTGGCTGGTCGCGCAGTTCCCCGCGCCCCTGAAAGACGAAGGCCTCGGCCCTGCCTCCCGGCCGGCCTCGCTGAGCCCTCGGCCCGCAGCCGAGCCTGGCCCGAGCTGGGCCTCAGACGTGGTCGTGGCCCAGTGGGTCGCCCTCCGTTTCTGTGCCGGCGCCCGGGCCGACCCTGATCTCGAAGTCGCCGTCGTACTTCTTGTGGCCCTCGATCACGGCGAGCGAGACGGCCTCGGAGCCCATTTCGTGGCGCACGATGACGGGGTCCCTGCGCAGGTCGCGCATGAGGGAGATGCACATGCCGATCATCACGAGGACGAAGGGCGCGGCGGCCAGGATCGTGAGGTTCTGCAGGCCTCGGAGTGCGTTGCCCTCGGTGCCGACGAGCAGCATGATGGCGGCGACGGCTCCGGTGACCACGCCCCAGAACACCACGACGAAGCGGCCGGGTTCGAGGGCGCCCTTCTGGGAGAGCGTGCCCATCACGATGGACGCGGCGTCGGCGCCGGAGACGAAGAAGATGCCGACGAGGATCATCACGAGCAGGCTGGTCGCGGTCGCGATGGGGAACTCCTGCAGCACGCCGAAGAGCTGGCCCTCGGGGGTCGACTCGCCGCCGAGCGCGCCGCCCTCCTTCAGCTTCATCGCCGTACCGCCGAAGATCGCGAACCAGACGAGACTGACGGTGCTGGGGACGAGGATGACGCCTCCGACGAACTGCCGGATGGTGCGGCCGCGGCTGATGCGCGCGATGAACATGCCGACGAAGGGCGTCCAGGAGATCCACCACGCCCAGTAGAAGACGGTCCAGCTGCCGAGCCAGTCCGCGACGCCCTCGCCGGTGCTGGCCTCGGTGCGGCCGGCCAGCTGCGGCAGGTCACCGAGGTAGGAGAAGACCGAGGTGGGCAGCAGGTCGAGGACGATGACCGTCGGGCCCGCGATGAACACGAAGACGGCGAGCACCAGGGCGAGCACCATGTTGGTGTTGGACAGCCACTGGATGCCCTTCTCGATTCCGGAGATGGCCGAGGCGACGAACGCCACCGTGAGGACGGCGATGATCGCGACGAGCAGGCCGTCGCTCACCTTGTCCATCCAGTCCAACTCGGTGAACCCGGAACCGATCTGGAGGGCGCCGAGGCCCAGCGAGGCCGCGGAGCCGAAGACGGTGGCGATGATCGCGAGGACGTCGATGGCCCGGCCGACGCTGCCGTTCGCGTGCCTCTCCCCGATGAGCGGGGTGAAGACCGCGCTGATCGTCTGGCGGCGGCGCTTGCGGAAGGTGCTGTAGGCGATGGCCAGGCCGACGACCGCGTAGATCGCCCAGGGGTGCAGCGTCCAGTGGAAGAGGGTGGTGGCCATCGCCGTCTGCATGCGTTCCGCGGAGTCCGCGGGGTCGGTTCCCGGTGGCGGGGTCGTGTAGTGGGAGAGCGGCTCGCTCACGCCGTAGAACATGAGGCCGATGCCCATACCGGCGCTGAACATCATCGCGACCCAGGACACGGTCTTGAACTCGGGCTCCTCGCCCTCCGCGCCGAGGTGGATCCTGCCGTACCGGCTGATCGCGAGCCACAGTGCGAAGACCACGAAGCCCGAGGCGGCCAGCATGAAGGCCCAACCGCCGTTGTGGATCAGGCCGCTGAGCATCTTGTCGGAGGCGCTCTTCAGGGAATCGGTGCCGACCGATCCCCAGATCACGAAGGCCACGGTGATGGCGGCGGTGACACCGAACACCACCCAGTCGGTGTGCTGACCGGGGCCGCCGGGAATGTCCGATGGACCTTCCCGGCCTCCCCTCTTGTACAGGTCTTCAGTCATCTGCGGCACCTTCCCCTGTAAACCGTGGGTAAGCCATTTCCTCGCTATGCCCTACGACCTACCACAGGTGCTACAGATCTCACCCGCCTCAGCAGTCGGTGTCGGGCTCCCCGACCGTGAGGTGGTACGGAGCGCGCTCGTCGAGGAGCAGCGGTACGAGAGCGCGCAGGGACTGGCGCAGCGGGACGTGGGCGCCGTCCGCGTCCTGTCGCGCTCTGACCCCGTGCAGGGCGAGTTCGTCCTTTATGTCCGCGTACTGGTCGGCCGTCAGCCGGTAGGCGCAGGGCGGGTCCGCGATGGTCTCGGTCGGTTCGGCCGGGTCGTTGTCGGCGCCGCCGACATAGACCGGGCCGGTGTCCCGGTAGCCGGCCAGCCGTGCCGTCGTCGTGGCCGCCTCGATACGGGTGCGTCGTTCGCCCGTGAACTCGAACAACCCGTCCAGCGCGGCCAGTTGGGAGTGGACGCGGCGCCGGTTGTTGAGTGCCTCGTCGGCCTTCTCGGCGTCCGTGAGGGGGTCGACGCGGCTCTCGATGAGCAGCCCGACGCCGTGCTTGACGCCGGACATGTTCCGCAGGATCCGCTCCTGCCCGTCGCCCGCGACCTGTTGGATGGGGTCGCCGGTGACGGGGTCGGTCCAGATGCCGTACGTGCCGGTCGAGTACCCCTCCGCCTGGGCGGCGGGGCGTACGTACGCCTCCGACAGGGTCTGCCCCTCGTCGTGCACGGCCGCGTCGGTGTTGAGGTTGCGCGGCCAGAGGTCGAAGAGGTCCTTGTCGTAGTACGGGGGTGTGGCCCCGTACTCGTGCAGGTCGTAGATCACGTCGGGCTTGCGGTCACGGACGAGGGCGGCCATGGCGCGGCCCTCGGCCGTCCGGAGCGCGAGGTGGTCGCGGTTGATGTCGACGCCGTCGCTGTTGCCGCGGGTGTCGGCGGCCCGGCCGTCCGGGTTGGCGGTGGGCACGACGAGCAGCGCGGTGCGGTCCAGGAACTTCCGCGTGGCGGAGTCCTTCGCGTACGCGAGGTCGCGGACCGTCGTGAGACAGGCCTCGCGCCCGGACGGTTCGTCGCCGTGCTGGCTGCACACCAGCAGGACGGTGTTGGCCGCGTGGCTGTTGCCGATGCGTACGAGCCGGAGCGGGCGGTCCTGTTTGGTCGTGCCGATCCGGGTGATCGACACGCGGTCGCTCGCCCCGTCGACGGCGGCGAGGAAGTCCTGCTCCTCCGACTGTGTGGTCCAGCGTGCGCCGTCGGTCTGCTCGAATCCGGTACGGGGCGGGGTCTGGGCGGCGTGGGCGGGCACCGTCAGGAGGGGTGCGGTGAGCACCGCCACCGTCAGGGCGAGTATTCCTGTGCGGCGGGGTGTCATCAGTGGGTGCCTCCGGGGACGCGGTGCGTGGCGCGCGGCTCGCCTATGCCGTCGAGGGTGGCGTCGGGGGTGACGTACGAGGATCCCGAGGTGGCGCGGGCGAAGGCGGCGGCCCCGCCGACGAGCGGCACACTGGCCTTCGTGCGCGCGAGGTCGAGGGCGAGGGTCGGCGTGCTGGACGGCGGGTCGATGAGGCCCTCGTCGGTGCCGGCGACGATCAGCGCGAGGCGGTGTCCCGCCGGGACGACGTGGTCGCTCGCGTGCAGGTCGAGGGTGATGGTGTAGCGCTTGCCCGGGGTGAGCGGTTCGCCCTTGGCGTCGGAGCGGTGGTTGCCGAGGTCGGCCCAACCGCGGCTGAACACCGTGTAGTCGACGTCCGCGGTCTTGGCCCGCGTCTCCTTGAAGCAGGAGCTGTCGCCGGTGGTGCTCGGGCCCCAGCAGGTGCGGTCGGTGAGGGTGGTGATGCCCTCGCCCGTGGTGGCGTAGTCGCGGATCGTGTCCGGGCCGAGGTCGACCAGGACCGCGGAGAGATGGGCGCTCGACGTGGTCGGGGTGGCGGTGACGATCACCTTGGAGGAGCCGGACAGACGGACGTCGCGGGTGAGCGGCTTGGTGGTGAAGCCGGCCTTGGCGGAGGTGGACCGGTCGATCTGGGCGGCCCAGTCGGTCTCGTCCTGCTGGGGGTCGTCGGTGAAGGTCTCGGTGCCCGATCCGGTACGCAGTCCGAGGGTGCCGACGCCCGCCTGCGCGCCCTTGCCCGGGCGCAGGTTCACGGTGTCGGTGGCGCGCGGCGGCCAGACGTTCGAGGTGACCCACTGGTCGGGGGCGCGCTCGATGTCGGCCATCGGCTCGTCGTCGATGCCGTTGTCGTAGCCGAGGAGTTCGTGGTCGAACCAGCGGTGCAGCGTGTCGGCCCACTCGGCGCGGCGGAAGTCGAAGGGGTCGACGTGACCGGTCTGGGACAGCCAGATCTTGCGGTCGACGCCGTTCTCGGCGAGGCCGTCCCACCACTGGCCGAAGTGCTTGGGGCGGACGTTGAGGTCCTGCATGCCGTGGATGACGAAGACGCTGGCGTCGACCTTGCCGACGTCCTTCACGTAGTCGCGCTCGGTCCACAGCTTCGTCCAGTCGCCGGTGCGCGGGGCGCCGTCGACGAGTTTCTGCTGGACGGCGGCGCACCTGGCGCGGGCGTCGGGGCTCTCGACGTAGTTGGACAGCCACTCGGGGCCGGAGTCGTAGAGAGGAGCGCCCTTGGCGAAGTAGTAGTCGTACCAGGAGGAGATGGCGGCTATGGGGACGATCGTCTCCAGGCCCTCGACTCCGGTGGCGGCGACGCCGTTGGCGATCGTGCCGTCGTAGCTCTTGCCGATCATGCCGGTCCTGCCGTTGGTCCAGCCGGCCTTGGCCTTCGTGGTCCCCGTGCGGGAGGTGTAGCCCTTGGCCCGGCCGTTCAGCCAGTCGACGACGGCCTTCGCGGACTGGACGTCCGAACGTCCGCCGACGTCGACGCAGCCGTCGGAGCGGTTGGTCCCGGCCAGGTCGACGGCGACGAAGGCGTAGCCGCGCGGCACGAAGTAGTTGTCGTAGTAGAGCGGCATCTGCACGACGTTGCCATGGGCGTCGTACGTCTTCTTCTGGCTCTCGTTGCCGCGCCCACAGCAGGAGTAGTACGGGCTGGCATCCATGATCACGGGGATCTTGCGGCCCTGCTGGGCGGGTTCGCGCGGGCGGACGATGTCGACGGCGACGCGGTCGGTCTTCCCGTCGCTGTCGCCGTCCAGTTTGGTGTCCACCCAGACGGATTCGCGGATCGCGTTCTCGTACGAGTAGACGGGGGCGCTCGCCCGCGGGGCGCTGTCGGCGGTCGCGCTGTGAGCGGTGACCGGGGTGAGGAGCGTGGCCATCAGGGCGGCGGTGGCCGCCGTCGCGAGCGATCTCCAGTTGGTGAAGCGCTTGTAGCGCGCAGGTGTCCGCATGCGCGGAAGGTACTCCGGTCAACTCCTGTGCAAAAGAGGGCCGATTGGGGTGGGTGGGGGTTCGGCCGAGGTGTGGCTTGAAAGGTGCGTGGGGCGGGGTCGCTCATGTCGGCCGAATGGCGATCGTGTGACAGGAGCGGTCATGGACAGGGCTGTGCCCACAGGGACTCAATAGGCTCCGAACAGACTTCGTGCCCCTACGACTTGGAGCTTGACGTGCACCGCAGACTCATCGCCCCGGGCGCACTCGCGGCCTCCCTGCTGCTGGCGATCCCGGCATCGGCGGCCAGTTACTCGCCTGGAGCGCCGGGCATCGGCGACCCCTACTATCCGGCCTACGGCAACGGCGGATACGACGTCTCCCACTACGACCTCCGGCTCCAATACCAGCCGGAGACGGACAAGTTGGAGGGCACGGCGACACTCCTGGCGAGGACCACGCAGGATCTCTCGCGCTTCAACCTGGACTTACTTCTCGATGTGAGCGAGGTGCGGGTCAACGGCACGAAGGCCTCGTTCACCACCTCGGGCGAGCACGAGCTGGAGATCACGCCGAAGAACCCGCTGCCCAAGGGCACGGCCGTCACGGTCGTGGTGCGGTACAGCGGGGTGCCGTCCACGAAGAAGGCGTACGGGTTCACCAGTTGGCACCGCACCCCGGACGGCGGGGTCGGGGCGAACGAGCCCGAGGCCGCCTGGTGGTGGTTCCCCAGCAACGACCATCCGCTGGACAAGGCCACGTACGACGTGTCGGTCGCCGTGCCCGACGGGTCGCAGGCCATCTCCAACGGCACGCTCCAGTCGGTGAGTTCACGGGCCGGCTGGACGCGCTACAGCTGGCGGTCGAACAAGCCGCAGGCCACGTATCTCGCCACACTGGCGGTCGGGAAGTTCGACCTCACGACCGGCACGTCGGAGAGCGGCATCCCGATCGTCAACGCCTACAGCAAGGATCTGGGCGACAACTACGGGGCGGCGCGGGCGAGCGTGGAGCGGACCGGGGAGGTCGCGGACTGGTTGTCCGAGTATTTTGGGCCTTATCCGTTCAACGCCCTGAGACCTTGGAACAGGGGCCGATTCCACGGATACTGACGTTGTGATGCGACCAGTGAACCCCGAGCAGATACGGGCCCGCGAGTACCGACGGCTGTCGGACCCCAACGGCGGCACGAGTCTGCAGCGCCAGGGCTCGAACAATGAGGAGTCAGCAGCAGACAACGGATGGGAGCTTGGGGAGCCGTACATCGATGACGGCCTGAGCGCGAGCAAGTTCGCCCGCAAGAAGCGGGACGACTTCGAGAACCTTGTTGCCGACCTGGAGAGTGGCCCGTCCGGTCGCGAGAGTGACTTCGGCGCGGAAGTCCTCATACTCTGGGAGTCCTCCCGCGGTTCCCGGCAGGTCGGTGAATGGGTCAGATTCATCGAGTTGTGCGAGAAGAAGGCCGTCAAGATCTGGGTCACCACGCACGAACGGCTGTACGACCCGCGCAACGGGCGTGACCGTAAATCACTTCTCGAAGATGCGATCGACTCGGAATACGAGTCGTACAAGACGCACAAGCGAGTGAGCGGCACCGCGGCATTCCAGGCCACCCAGGGGCGCCCTCACGGGAGGGCACCAGACGGCCTCATGGCCGTTTACGACCCGAAGACGGGTGACCTCATCACGTGGACTGAGAACCCTGAGAGATCGGAAATCCCCAAGGAACTGTTCCGCCTCCTGGAGCTGGGATTCAACCTGAGCTCCATAGAGCAGCGGTTCGAAAAAGACGGTTACGTGAACGCCTCAGGGAGTCCCTACACCCGCGAACATCTCAGAGACATGGCCCTGCGGCACGCCTATGCAGGGCTGCGCGTCCACCACGGGAAAGTCTCTGAAGGAATCTGGGACGGCATCGTTTCCAAAGAGCGCTTCTGGACGGTGCAGCAGATCCTCAACGACCCCTCCCGGAAAACCAGCCCTCGCGGTGGCAAGGCGATTCATGAGCTGACGGCCGGCCTGCGGTGCGGTGTGTGCGGGAGCCTGCACGCCGTGAACGCGAAGCACGGGCACCCCACCTACCGTTGCCAGAACGGCTGTCTGCTGATCCGGAAGGCGCCCGTCGACGAACTCATCATCGGCACGGCCCAGGAGCCGGGCACGCTGCTCTCGTACCTGGCGCGCGACGATCTGCACCAGCTGCTCGCCACGCCGAGCAGCGACGACGAAACCGTGAGGGGGGTCCGGGCCAGGCTCACTCAGGCCCGCACCGAGCGCGACGAACTGAGGGAGGCCAAGGGCCGCACGCTCGCCGAGGTGCGCCTGCTGGCCAACTCTCTGTCAGCGCTTGAGGCAGAGGTCCAGGACCTGGAAGAGACAGAGCGTGAGCTGACCTTGCCCCCGGTCCTCCTGAAGCTGATCACGCCGGGGGCGAACGTCTGGGAGTCCTGGCAGGAGATGCCCGTAAGCGCCCGTCGTGACGTCGTACGGATCGTCCTGAGCCCGCGGCTCCTGGGACGCGTCTACATTCACCCCAGCCCCAGGACGGGCCGCAATCAGCCCATCCTGGAGCGCATCGAGTACCGCCACACCGACGACGCGTAGCCGTACGGCGGCGCGGCCGGCTACGCCGTGAGCAGCGGAGCGCGGGGCGACGCGAGCAGCGGGAGCGATCCGGGCGAGGCGGGTACGGGACGGCGGTGGAACCAGACCTGGATCCAGAGTCCGTCACCTGCGAGTCGCAGCAACTGGTCGTTCATCTCGTCGCGCAGCTGGCGCGTGCAGTAATCCTCGCTGACGAGCCAGATGCACGTGCCTCTCCAGGCGACGCCGAACACGACTTGGCCGTCGGGCAGGTCGTGGGCCGGGACGGTTTCCCAGCGTGAGACGGCCAGCATCAGCCCTTGGGCCGGCCGCTTCATCCGTCCGTCGTTCGTCCATCTCTGCCGCCACGATCCGTGGACGATCTGATGTCCGCTCAGGCTCGTGAACTGGTCACTCAAGAGCCTCCGCGTATGACGCGGGTCGAGCCGGATCTCGGTCTGCCCCCCAGGCCGATCCCGTATATCTACAAGCCGGCCGTCCGGGATCTCTCCCGGGGCCGCAACTCGATACCTCACCCTTATTCGTGGCGTGTCTAGCATTCCGCCCCCTGTAGACCGCGCTACAGCGGATGCCGTAGCGCGGAGCGAATGACTGTCCACCTGCCAGGCGGTGGTTCATTCATTCACAGGGCGGTCACTTTTGGCCATACCTTGACTACTGGCTGTTCGTGCCCGTCTCTCAACTGCGGTTATGCGCAGGCGAGTTGGGATCCGAGATTATTTCCGGCCATCCTTAGGTACCGGGCGGTAGGTGTTCATGAGTCTGAGGAGCTTCTTACGCGCCTCGTCACTCACCGGCCCGAGGGCAATCCCCTGGACCTCGCCGTCCTCCGACCACAGGGTGTCGACTCCCATGAACTGACGCCCAGCCGCCTCCTGGACCTCGGCGGGGTCCAGATGCAGCGCCTCGGTGAGTGCGTCCAGTTGCGGATACTGGGGAGTCTCTCCCTGGCCGAGCTCCGCGCGTTCCAGTCGGTCCAGCCAGTCGGCCTCGACCACGCGGTTGCCAGTGCCGGGGTCGACGGCCGCAGCCGCAACGTCCCGCAGGCTCATGCCTGATTCGAGGCGGCGCGCGCGCAGCATGTCGGACAGGTCGCGCCCATAGCCCTCTGGCGCCACCTCGTCAGCAGCCCGATCCAGGATTGACCGCTCCTGCGCATCGCGAGGCGCGGCCGGCGGGTGCGCGTCGTCCGGCCGCTCCCGTTCTAGGTCCTGCCGTGCGAGCCGCATGGCCTCATCCACGTCGTCCGGCGTCATGCCCAGTTCTCTTGCTGACGCCCGCACCATCCGTCGGAGTGCTTCGCGGGCCGGGAAGAGTGACTCGTCCGTCCCGTCGGAGGCTTCACCCAGCGCCTCGATCGGGGTCGGCTGACCGCCGGCCAAGACCGCGTAGACGCTGCCAGGTACCCACTGGAGGGCCGCGTCGATCGCTCGCGCGGTCAGTTCGGTGGGTTTGGAGTCGCCGCGCCGGATGGCTCTCAGCGCTTCGTACGTGACGCCGGCGCCCTCCGCGACATCAGACCACCTCAAGCGCAGCGCGAGGCGACGTGCGTTCATCGCCGCGTCCAGCTGCTCATGTGGCTCTGGCATCAGCACCCCTTCTGACCAGCGAAACACAGGATAGCGCAACCTACCGCAGCCGGTAACTTGCTAAGACTTGTGTCTACCTGTGCCGTGAGGCTTGTACACCTGTGCTTGCTTGCGTTAGCTTGTGGCGCATGCCCACTGAAACCACAAGTCGAGTGAAGCACCAGCGGCTGCGGCACGGCATGACTCAGCAGGATCTGGCCAACAAGTGCGCTGAATCGGGCGTTCCTGTGGACGCCACCCAGATCAGCCGGATTGAGCGCGGGATCTACACACCGCGCCCCAAGCTGCGCGCCCTCCTGGCGGAGCTCCTCGAACTCGACGTCAACGATTTCGCCCAGACCGAGATGTCCGGGAGCGCGGTGTGACGCGCGAGGAGCGGTTGGCGCACATCCGTGACGTCGTCGACTCCGCGCCGCTGCCGCCCCCGGAGGACATCGACCGGCTGCGAGCCCTCCTGCAGCTACACGCCAGGACCAGCACCGCGGCCGCGCCCGAGCGCAAGCGCAAGCGCCCGGTCCGCGCTGCGAAGGCTGCCTGACCAAACGAAAGCGGGGCCGCGCCCGGCTCGACCCCGGACAGCGACCCCTCCGGCACACCTCACCCACTGACGAATGAGGAGACCGTGACCGCATCATCCCAGACTCCGCACGAGGCCCAGACCCCACCGCCGCTCATCCACCTCCCCACGACGCAGGCCGTCGCCATGGTCCGCCAGTACGACGCACTGACCGTCGAGGCCATGGCGCAGGGCGCGGTCGACCAGGCGCAGGCCGAGGGCCGCGCCGAGCTGACGCAGGCACAGCAGGACCGCGAGGCCCTGTCCTGGTTCCACAGCCGCTGGAAGATCGCCGCCAAATTGTGCGAAGGCAGGCCCCTTGAGGACCTGCTGTGCGTGGGGGAGGTCCTGGCCGCCCTGGACGGCCAGATGCCCACCACGCTGCCCTTCACCATGACGTGGGACGGCACGGTCACCGACCCCGACGGCGATGGGCCCGGCGAGGCCACGTTCGTGCCTTGCACCACTTCGCGCGGCGGCCGCGCGGTCGTCGCGCTCGACAACGACGAGCGCCTGCAGCTCGGCGAGAAGCTCCTCGCCACCCTCCACACCACCGAGACCTGCCACACCCCCGGCTGCGGCACCCCTGCCGAGGACACCGACGCCTCCAACCCGTTCGTGTCGGGCTGGATCTGCGTCCAGGTCGCGGGCGTCGACGGCCCGGCCCGCTGGTGGTGCAACGCCTGGTGCGCGAACTCCGCGATCACCGCGGCCGGCGCAGAGCTCGCCGCCCTCGACCGGGCGGCCGCCGCCGATCCGAACGAGCCGGTCCCGGACACGCCCACGGCCGACACGATGGCGCTGCCCGCGATCGCCGAGGCGCTGTCCGGGGCCGCGCAGTGGTTCACCGAGACGGCCCAGGACGCCGAGCTCGCCGACGAGGACGGTACGGGCGGTGCCCTGTGAGTGACGAGACCGAAGGCAGCGTTCTGGCAGCGATCGAGGCCATGGAGGCGGCCGCGTTCCGTACGGGGCTGATGGCCCGCCGCCTGCTGGCCGAGCACCCGGACCTGTCCGTGAAGGAGATTCGTGCAGGGTTCGTAGCCGGTGGCCACGCCGAACTGCACATCAACACGGACGAGTGCGACGGTGTCCGCGTCTGGGCCGAGCGGTTCGGCCTGCGCGTCGAGTCGAACATCAGCAGCTACACGCTCGGCAACGGCCGCGAGAACGTCTACGAGGCCTGCACCGCCGAGGGCGAGATCGACGGAGTCGGTATCAAGCTCCTCGGCACCCGAGCCGTGGAGGGTGCCGAGGGCGAGGCGTGGATCGCCGAGCGCGACCAGGCCGCCGCCGGGCCCGCCGAGACTGCCCCGGTCGGTGCCTCGTGAGCGCCCGCGGCAGGAACGTGGACCAGGTTGTCGAGGCAGGGAAGGACACCCGCGGCAGCAGCCAGCTGCTCGCGGGCGGGTCCACCCAGCCCGCAGCCCTGCGTGCCCCGTCGATTGGGCTCCTGTCGGACGAGGTCCTCGCGCAGCTCCGTACGGCTGGGCTGGAGCGGCCGCGGCCGCCGCAGCGCGGGCGGGAGTGGACGCCGGCGACGGAGCCTGAGCAGCATCTGCTGCGTGAGGCCTGCCGCCTGGACCGGGTGCGGCGGATGCTGCTGGAGGACATCGGGCGGCGCGCGCAGGAGGCGGCACGGCTGCGCCGCATGTTCGCGGGGCGGTCCGTGCGGCAGGACCAGGATGGCGGGCCTGCGCCCGCCGGGGCGTGCCCGCTGCCTCCTCACGAGCTGGAGGTCATCGCGGCTGCGGCTGCGGGCGAGACGCTGGAGCAGACCTCCGGCCGCCTGATCCTCTCGTACGACACGATCCGCACGCGGCGCAAGCGGGCCGTGCACCGGCTCGGCGTGCGCAGCGTCACCCAGGCGGTCGCCCTCCTCGTCGCCGGCAGGTGGATCACCTCCGAGCAGATCTCCGGGGGTGGCGTCCGATGATCATCCTTCTGTTCTACGTCGCCCTGTTCGTCCTCATCTTCTTCGTTGCGAACGCCATCGCCGAGGAGCTGCGTGAGGCGCGTCCGCTCCCGCGCGTGAAGCAGCTGCCGCCCCGGCTGGTAGCCACCCCGTCGTGGGTCTACGGCGACGTCCTGCGGGAGCGCCACCGTGCCCGCCGCGCGCGCCAGGCCATGTCCTCGAACAGCGAGGGCGGGCGGCTAGTGCGGCTGTCCTGCGAAGGCCACTGCGCCGGCAGCACCACGCACGAGGACGACGGCGACGGCACGGCCACCTGCAGAAGGTGCGGCACCCCCCGCTCCTCCACCCCCGACGGGGCCTGACCCCGTCCGCACATACCGCCTGGCGGGCGGGACGTGACCTGACAACCGTCCCGCCCGCCGGGCCTGAACCCGAAGGAACCGTAATGCGCCGCTCTGTCGAGCTGCAGATCATCACCGAGGCCCTGGCCAAGATGGGCCCGCACGCCCCCGCCACCCGCATCTGGGGGCGTGCCCCGGGCTCCACGGCCGAGCAGGGCGCCGACGGGAACGTGTGGGCGGGTGACGTCCACGACGTGGCCCTGCACATCGTCACCCGCCTGTACGGGCGCCCGTCGGACACCCCCGACACCCGCTCCCCGCTGGCCCAGGCCGAGGACGCCAAGCGCGCCCGGGACCTGGGCGGCGAGCTCGGCGCGCTGATGGCTGGGGGCCGCGCCCTGCAGTCCGCGCCCTGGTACCCGACCCGCGCGGGCGACCTGGTCCACGTCCATTACGAACCGGCCGGGACGATGCCCGCGTTCGGCGAGACGTACGCGGTCGAGCCGCGCGACGGCTTCCCCAACTCCCTGCAGCTGTGCCTGATCGGCCACACGGCCCCCGACGACAGCATGACCGGGTTCTTCGCGCCCGGGCCCATCGAAGAGCCGCTGTACGAGGCGTGGTTCGAGGCCGGGCCGCAGCGGCTGACGATCGTCCGGGACGGACGGGTCGTGCACGACGGCGCCGCGCCGAAGCCGCGGCCGGCCGGCGTGATGCTCAAGACTCTCGGGGAGACGATCGCCGAGGCCGAGCGCTACCTCGAACTCGGGGACCCCGCCGCGGCGCTGGCCCGGCTGCGGTCGGCCACCTCGCTCCCCCCGTGCGGGGCGCCCGGGTTCGTGCCGGAGCAGGCGGACTGCGCCCGCTGGAAGAACCACAACGGCGCGCACAGTCCCGACGCCGCCTACGTCGACCCGCCGCACCAGTGCCCGGCCCTGCCCGAGCAGCTGCACGCCGTGGTCACCGTCGGCGCCAAGGTGGCCGACGTCCACTTCGCAGGCCTGTACGAGGAGCGGGACGCGGCCGTCGACCACGCGACCGGGTTCGCTTCCTTCAGCGAGGAGCTCATCGAGCGGTACGTGAAGCCCGCGCCCGGAGCACCGGGGGAGATGGTCCTCGACTTGCCCGCCGAGAACGCCCACGCGGCGTTCGGTGTGCAGGTGGCGGTCGTCGTGCCGCTGCAGGTGCTGCCGGACCCGCGCGAGGCGGACTGGCGGGACGAAGAGGGCCGGGACGCGTGCGCGGAGTACGACCCGGACTACGGCAGGGACCTCGACGACGAGGACGACCACGACCAGGCCGACGACGAGGACGGCGACGACTACGACGTCGACGGCGCGGACGGGGTGGCGCAGTGACGCGCACCGACCGGCTCACCCTGGTGCGCCAGTTGAGCGAGGAGGGCCTGAGCCAGCGCACCATCGCGAAGCGGCTCAATGTCTCCAAGGACACGGTGCGCAGGGACCTTGACCGGATCTCGGCCCAGGGTGAGCCGGACGATGCGCCACCCGCTGAGCCGGACGATCAGGGTGCGCCGCAGGTCAGCGGGGGTGACGCCGAGGGCGGCGCGCCGGTGGACGCGCCGCAGGGTGCGCCGGTTGCGCCACTGCCCCGGCGTATGACCGGGCCGCTGGCGCTGCCGGACGGATTCGACCTGCGCCAGTGGCCGGCGGTGCGCCGCGATCTTGCGACGCTGGCGCAGTCCGGCCTGCCGGTCGAGAAGCTCGTTCACGACGCGATCACGTCGGTGGCGCACCACTACCGCCAGGCCCTCGCCGTCGGGGACATCGAGGTTGGCCAGTCGTTCACGGTCAGCCACGTGGCCCTGCGGCCCCTGCCGGTGGCCCGACGTACCGGGCAGGCCGGCTGATGACCGGGCGGTCCGCTTCGGCCACCCCCCGCCGGAGCGGGCCGCCCTCCTTCCGCAGGCCTCGGCCGAGGCCTGCGTGCGATGTGCCGTGGCTGCCGCACGGCCTGACATACGCGCGCTTCTACCCGTGCGGCTGGCGCTGCGACCGGCATAGCCCCTGGGGGCTGGCCGGCTGGCCCGGCCCCGAACGGCGCACCCCGGAAACCACTACGAGCAGGAGCCCCTGATGGGCCAGCACAAGAACGCGCGCTCGCTGATACGCGCGGTCAAAGACCAGGGCTTCACCGTCGAGCCCGACGACGACCAGGCCTCCGGCCGCCGCAAGGTCACCGCCCCGGACGGCAAGTGGGTGATCATGCCCGGCCCGAAGCAGCGCACCGCGGGGCGTGCCCTGCTCAACGCCCGCGCCGCACTGCGCCGCATCGGCGCCGACGTCTAGACCTCTCCGTCTTCCCGAACCACCTGCAGGAGTGTTTCCATGACCGACTCCCTCACCAGAGTCACCCCGGCCCTCGTCGGCCAGTCCCTCGCCATGAGGCCGCTGTTCAGCCGCCACGCGTGGGAGCGCGCCGTTCTCGACTCCGGCCTGCACCCGCACGCCAAGCTGCTCGGCCTGGCCCTGGCCCACCACGCCCCCGACTCCGGCTACCTGCCGCCCGGTCACGTCCAGGACGCCCGCCGTCTGGCCCCCGAGCTGGGCCTGTCCGGCAAGTTCACGCGCATGTCCCTGAACGTCCTGCAAGCCGAGGGGTACATCAAGAGGCCGCCGATCGAGGAATGGCGCGAGCAGCTGCCGAGGCCGGTCACGCTCACCCTGCCCAGCCGTGACCGGCAGGAGCCTCCCCATACCGGCGAGCAGCCATGAGCGGCCGCCGCGAGCAGTTAGCGCTGCTGCCCGACGATCCGCCCGCGTACGGCGGCCCGTGCGCTGTGCCCGCGGTCCCCATCCGCACCTCCGGTCAGACCGAGTACTCGGTCGTCTGCACCGGCCCGGGCGGCTGCGGCGAGCACCACCGGCACGTCAGCACCGGCATCAAGACGGCGCCGTGCGGCGCCGAGTACACCGTGCCCTGTGACGAGGGCGACCACGACACTTCCTAGGACTCCCCTTGCCCCGCACGCCCGCATCACGCGAGCCCCGCCGCACCCGCGGCGGGGCTGGTGGTGCTGGCCGGGAAGAAACGCTCCTGCCGCTGCCGCCCTGGCACGGCCAGAAGATCCGCGTACCGCGTCGCGTGTGGGGCAGCGGGCATTACTCGCCCGGGGCGGTCGCCGTGCACGCCCAGCTGACCGCCCTGGACCAGCGCGGCCGCCGCTGCCGCGCCGGCGTCCTGACGATCGCCGGATACCTCGGCGTCGGCAAGCGCACCGCCGAGCGGTACCTCGCCGAGCTCGCCGAGCCGGGCCCCGACGGCCGCGCGGAGATGACGACGGTCCGGCACACCGCCCCGGGCGGCACCGGCATCACGGCCGAGCGGCGCATGCGCCGCGTCGAGCAGGGTGAGCACTTCGCGTACGTGCCCGTCTCGGCGGCCAAGTCGCTGCGGCCGCGGCTGTTCGTCGCGTACTGCGCGCTCGCCTACGCCGAGGCCACGAACACCCCTGTCACGGCCGCGGAGCTCGGCGTGCTCCTGGGCGTCACGGAGCGCTCCGCGCGGCGCCTGGTCGACGAGTTGGAGGCCCTCGGCTGGGTCACCGTCGACCGCCGTACGGGCCGCCAGGGACGCCACACGATCACCGTGCACGACCACCCCCTGCACCCCGTGCCGGACCCGGTGGACGCGGACACAAATGGCGGATCGGGTCCGGACACGGATGGCGGATCCCTCGCGATCAAGGAAGACCCTGGACTGACTGACGATGAGAACAATGCGCCCGCCGGTGCGGGTGTCCGCCGTAGGCGAGATGACCGTACGTGGGAGCGCACGCCTGCGGATTCAGGTGATGCCCCCGAGACGTTCCGCTCCGTCCCGAGGCCGCGCCCGTACACCGGGCCGTCGCTGACGCTGTCGCCGCGCGTCTGGGACGTCCTTGAGCCCGTGGCCGATCTCCTGCCCCGGATCAACACGTTCGTGATCCGCAAGGCCGCCCGCGAGATCGGCCGCCAGCTCGACGCCCAGGTGCCCGCGGCAGACCTCCACGACCAGATCCTCCACCGGCGCCAGCGCACCGGCGTCGACAACCTGCTCGACCCCGGCCGGTGGCTCCTCGGCGTCGCCCTGGCCAACTGGCCCTCGCCCTGCGGCCTGGCCAACTGCGTCGACGGACTCATGCGCCACACCGGCGCCCCCTGCAAGGCCTGCGCCGAGCTCCCCGACGGCCGCCGAGGACACCCCCCGCATCCGCCGCCAGCCGCACCGGCCCCCGCGCTGCAGGAGTGCCCCCACTGCGCCGCCCCCTACCGGCCGCCCCTCAGACACCCGTACTGCCGCCTGTGCCGCCTCGAACTGCCCACCGGCGCCTGACCGAGAGGAACCCGTGCAATGCCCAACCCCAGCCCGCGCCCCGCCCCCCGCAACGGACCCGGCCACTGCCCCAGATGCCTGGAAGCCGTCCTCTGGTGCCTCAACGCCAACGGCAACACCCAGGCCATCAACGCCCAACGCGTCGACTACGGCAACCAGGCCGTCCGCCAGGACCAGACCGGCCGCTTCCACGTCCGCCAGCTCACCAAGGAGCGCCCCTCGTTGGAGGGCAGCGAGGCCCTGCACTACCCCCACGCGGCCACCTGCAGCGCTCCCACGCCCGCCGCCCAGACCCCGCGCCGCATGTCCGCCGCCAAGGTCCGCACCGGCGTACGCCCCGTCAGGTGGCAGCGATGAGCCGCGGAACCAAACCCCGCCAGGACATCGCCGACATGCTCCGCGCCGGCGCCACCTACCGCCACATCCAGCAGCAGCTGCACGTCAGCCCCAACTGCATCGCCCTCACCCGCAAGACCCTCGACATACCGGTGCCCTCGCCCCGCCACCGCAACCGAATCCACCCCGACACCCGGAAGACCATCATCACCATGATCAAAAAGGGCCGAAGCGTCGCCCAGATCATCCGCCGCACCGGAGTCAGCAAGGCCACCATCGGCCGCATCCGCCGGGACCTCCGCATCCAGGGAGCCCGCCCATGACGACCCCGCCCCGCGGCCACCGCGACGTCATCGAGGCCGCGCTCACCGACTGGTGGATCACCACGGACCCGAGCGAGCCCTTCCACAGCCCCGCCGTCGCCGAACAGGTCGAGACGTACCTCCTCGACGGCGGCTACGTCATCGCCCCCGACACCCGGAAGACCACCATGCCCAAACGCCGCACCATCATCGCCACCCTGCTCGTAGCCCTGATCTGCTGCACCGGAACAGGATTCGCCGCAGCAGACGGACGCTGGACATGGGCCGCTTTCGGCGCCACCGTCACCGTCCTCCTGGTCGTCGACGCCGCACGCGACCACAGCGCCCGCCGCCACGCAAGAGACCGCCGATGAACGCCGCCCGCCTCCTCGGCGCACTGTGCCCGCTCGTCGCCCTGCTCGCCCTCGCCGTACCACTGCTGCTCACCCTCAGAGACCGGAAGCAGGCCCCGATGACCTTCCACTACACCGACCCCGACGGCGACCACCTCACCATCAGCCCCGGCCTCGCCGACGCCGCCACCGGCCAATCCATCCTCGACACCGACGCGATCACGATCACGACACGACGCCAGCGCGACGGCCAGACCGCCAGCGTCTACATCCCCGCCAGCCAGGTCGAGGAACTCGTCGCCGGCCTACGCGACACCGCCCGCCAAGCCGCCAGGATTGAGGGCTGAGCCATGGGCAACGAACTGCTGATCCTGCCGTGGCGCTGCCCGTTCTGCGTCGGAGGCCTCGTCCGCGACAACGACGGCAACAGCATCGAGCGGTGCCACCACTGCTCCGGCGTAGGCCTCACCGAACAACCGTGCGGCCCCGCCGAACGCGCACCACGGCCCCCGGCCGTCATGCGTGCCCCCTGCGCCGACTGCGCCTTCCGCCGAGGCTCGCCCGAACTGGAGAACGCCGGCGTGCAACTGCCCGACGAGGAGCCCTTCTACTGCCACCAGGGCCTGTTCGTTTCCGCCTCTGGCAGCTACGAGCCGACCGCCATGTTCCGCGGCCTCCCCCTCGGCGCCATGGTCTGCGCCGGCTGGTGGGCGCTCAAGAGCGGCGAGGACATGCCCGCCAAGCCGTACCGAGAGGTCCCCATCACCGAGGACGAGGTCGACAAGCGCTGGGGACGCCCGGCCTCCACGCCCGAGTAGCTCGCGCGCCCGCGATCGCGCGCGCGGTAACCGCAGGCGCGCGCCCGCGCGAGAGCCACCCCTACCCGCCAGTACACCTCGTCCCGTCCCACCGCCCGGAGAGAACGATCATGAAGCGTGTGCCGCCCAACCCCTACAGCCCCTACGCCACCGCCGACCCCACCGAACGCCACCTCTTCCCCACCCTCTTCGGCCCGCCCACACCCGGCACCCTCCACCCCGCCGGCTGCCACGGCCTCGCCGTCGTCCCCGACGAGCCGGTAGAGGTTGCCCCCGACGCCGAGAGCCTCCCCGACGGACTGTGCGCGGCGTGCACGGCCGCCCTCCGCGGCCTCGCCGTTCCCGACACCCGGCCCCTCAGCGCCTGCGAGAAATGCGTCCAGGGGACCCGCAACAACGGCCTGTGCGCCGTGTGCCGTACCGACGCCCACCAGCTGTGGACCCGCGTCCGCACCGCGACCGCGCCCCACACCGTCGAGAAGCCCGCCGGCGCCTTCGTCGTCCGCGGCGGCCCCCTCCGCGTCACCCCGGACGCCTTCTGCGAACACGGGGACCTCGCCTTCGCCACACGCATGCACGGCTACCACATCGGCGGCGACGACCACGAAGAAGCCATCGACCTGGTCCTGCCGCGCTGCTACCTCGCCCTGCTCATCGGCGGCGTCCTCGCCGCCGTCGACCACGACAACACCCCCGGCGCGCACGAACGCTTCACCGAGTCCGTCAACCGCACGCAGGCGAAGGTTCGCGCCGCCCTCGAACAGCAGACCGCCGACGACGAGGAAGACCCCCGCCGATGATCCAGCAACCGTCCCCCGAGGAACTGCAGAAGATCCGCGACGAGCTGCGCGAGGAGATCCGCGAGGCCCGCGGCACGCTCAAGGACCTCCGCCGAGAGATCAAGACCGCCCGCGAGCTCGTCCCGCTCCTCACCGACGAGCTGTTCGAGGCCGAGGTGAAGAAGCAGGTCGACGCGCTCGGCACCGCCACCGAAGCGGCCATGGACCAGGCCGTGAAGCGCGTGTTCGCCAAGTTCGATCAGCTCCAGGCCGTAGCCACGGGCGAGGACCGGCACAGCCGCCGCAGAGGCCAGCCCTCCATCCCCGACCTGCTCCGGGCCCGCGTCGGCATCGAGGCCGACCGTGACTAGCTGCACCGTGCCCGGCTGCCCCCGCACATCCGACGAGGACACCCGCCGCCGGATGTGCGTCCGCTGCGCACGCCAGCTGCAGGCGTACCTGCGCGAGCTCGTCGGACAGATGCCGCTCCTGCAGGCCTCCCTGCAGCTGGACCGCAGCCCCACCACGGGCAGCGTCCACGGCGGCCGAGCGCACTCACCCATGCCCGTACGCGGCGACGTCCTCACCCTCCTCGGCCCCGGCTCCAACACCACCGTCGACGACCCGTACGGCGACGCCCGCGGCGACCAGACCGGCCCCCTGCCCATCGACACCCACCTGCGCGGCTGGGCCGAGATGACCGCCCTCCACGTCCGCCTCGCCACCGCCCCCGGCATACGGCCCGGGCGCACCTGGGCGGCATGGCTCACCGCCTACGTACCGTGGATCATCACCGCCCCGTGGGCCGGAATCCTCCACCAGGAGCTCACCGAGCTCCTCGGCCGCGTACGGTCCATCACCCGCACCGAGCCCCGCCGCCGCCCCCTGGACGCCCCCTGCCCCTCCTGCGAGGCCTTCGGCCTCGTCGAGGAGGACTGGCAGCCCTACGTCGAGTGCGTGGCCTGCGAACTCCTCCTCACCCCCGACGAGTACACCGCCCACGCCCGCCGCGTCATGCCACGCCTCTACCGCACCGCCCTGCTCCTCGCCGCCCAACAGCACCAGGAGAGCGCCTAGTTGTCGTACCCCTGTGCCACACTGCACCCTGCTCCGGGCACGTGATCGGCCGCTTCACACGGAGCAACACCGACCCGCCGCGAACCCGAACGCGGCGGGTCGCGCCGTTCCTGCTGGACAAACCGCAGGTCGTAGCGTCAACATGGCGCCAACAGAACACGTGTGCCCTTTCACAGGACTCGCACAAGCCCACAGCCCCGGACGCACCCCCGGCCCGGGGCTGTGGCACGTCCCGGACCAGAAGGGGGCGCCCCGTGGCCGAGCAGCTCTACACCGGCACGGAAGCCGCCCAGCTCGCCACCCGATGGCGCCGCGCCCTCACCGCCAACGCCGCGGCGGTCACCCTCTCCGCGATCTGCAAATGGCGCGAGCGCGGCCACCTCCAGGTCGCAGGACTCGACGAACACGACCGCCCCCTCTACGCCCTCGACGCCATCGCACGCGCTGAGAAAGCCACCCGCAGCCGCGCCCTGCGCCTGGTCGGCATCGGCGCCCACTAGACCCCCGCTGCCCGGCGATCGGGCGAGGAGCCTGGCCGTGCCCCCGCTGCAGAGCGCGGGATGTCGTGCGGTTGGCCAGCGACCGGGCAGCGGGCCCTACAGACTGTCGAGGATTTGCCTTCTGCGCTCCTCGTACTCCTGGTCGGACACGAGGCCCTGCGTCCGCAGCCCGTCGAGCGTCGCAAGACGGGTTGCGATGTCCTGCCCGGCCGCCGGGGCAGCCACGCCCGCCGGAGCGGCCGGAGGAGTTCCGGGCGCAACGCCGCCGAGCCGTGCACGCAACGCGTCGGACAGCGCCTTCCCCACGTCCTTGGGCATCTGCTTGATCTCGGCCTTGTTGCCCGACGAGAACACCTGCAGCGTGCCCATCAGCATGCCGCCCGACCACTGCACCGAGCTGATCCGCGCGTACGGGAAGTCCTCGACCTGCTGCGACATGATCCCGTGCTTCAGGAAGATCAGCCGATGGCTCGTCATCGCCACCAGACCGTTCCCCTTGCCGTACACACCCGTGGCGAGCATCTCGACCGTCTCGCCCTCCCACAGCACCTCGGGAAGCCGCTCGATCTCACGCTTCGACCCCATCGTGCTCTTCAGCTTCGCGGCCGCCGCGTCGATATCCGGCCGCACGTCAAAGGTCGCCATCGGGACCCCTCTCCAGACCAAGCAGGGGCGCGCCTGGTGGGGCAGGCGCGCGGGACCGTGGGGGGAAAGCTCCGAGCCTAGCGGTGAACGCGCGGCCGCGACCGGCCAACCACAAGACCACCTGGGGCGGGTGGAGGGGAAGCGACCGCCCGGGCGACCTGAACGCCCGGGCGGTACGCCACGAGAGGACGAGCCGTGGCCGAACGCGCCGAACTCACCTCGTACGAGTACCGCAAGATCCGCGCCCGGATCCTCGCCGAGTCCACCGTCTGCATCATGTGCGGCCACACCGGCTCACAAGCCGTCGACCACGTCGTCCCCGTCGCCCGCGGCGGCGCCCGCCTCGACCCCGAGAACCTGGCCCCGATCCACGGCGTCGACGGCTGCCCCACCTGCGGCCGCAAGTGCAACAACGACAAGGGCGACAAGCTGCTGTCCGAAGTCAAGCGGCTCATCACATCCGTCGACTGGTACGCCGGACCGTAGGCTCAGCCCGCTGGCCACCACGGCGCGGGTCCCACGCCCTGCAACTCCAGCGTGACCGTCCCGTCCGTGCACTCGGCGCTGGACCACACCTCTCCAGTGCGGTCGTCGCCCAGGTTCAACCAGCAGCGGCCTACCAGCGGTGTCACGCCCTCATGGACGAACGTCCCGGTGCCACGCCACGAGCGCAGCGGGTCGCCAGTCGCAGACTCCTGCTCGACCTCGACCCGGAGCGCCACCAGCACGTGTGCCGCGCCCGCGCCATCCCGGTGGTCCTCGGCCCAACCAGCCAGGATGCCCCGGCCCTCATACGTCCAGCTGCCTGAGTCCATGCAGCCACCATGCCGCAGATGCTCAGGAGCGCCCACGTGTACAGCGGTTCCATTCCCCTGTTCGGCAGCCGGTGCTACCGGATCCTCGACGACGACGGCGTGTGTGAGCTGAACCGCGGGCACGACGGCGACTGCCTGCCCTACGAGCCCGGCTACTACCTGCCGCCGCCCCTGATCACCCCGCTGCACATCCTCACCCTGATGTGGTGGCACCCCCGCCTCGTCTGCCTGCTGTGCGGGACGAACGCGACCAGCGTCAGCTGCGACGGGCCGGTACTGGTCATCCGCGACTTCGATGGACCCGAGTCGGTCGAGTGCGACTGGCGGTTCAAGCCATGCGGCTGCGAGGGCCGAGAGATCGTCACCGCCGAGGAGCTGGACACCAGCCTCACCCCGAACGGAGCCACATGACCGAGCAGGACAACGAGCAGGCTCATGCCGAGTGGCTGGCCGAATCGCTGCGCACCGCGCAGACCGGCGCCATGGTCTGGGCGCAACGCGCCGATCAGGAGTACGAGCAGGCGCAGCACTTCGAGGATCGGGCACAGTCCTGGTCCGACACGGCCGCGTACGCCGAGACCATCGCCCATGAGCGCGAGCAGGCTCAAGCACACGCCGCACGCTCGACCGAGGCGCGGCAGCTCGCCGAGATGTGGGCGTGTGTCGCCGCTATCGTCGTACCCCCGCCTGAGCCGCTGGAGCTGATCACGGCCGAGCTGGGGCGTACGGATGGCTGAGGAACCCACACGCACCGCCCGCCTCAGCCTCGACGCCATCGGTGGCGGCCAGGTCGAGATCGACGGCCACGACATCACCGACACCGTCCGCGGACTCACCCTCAAGGCCGGCATGGGCCGCGTCCCCCAACTCGTCCTCGACCTCCGGATCCACACCGGCGAGGCCGAAGCCGAGGCAGTGGTTCACGTCCCTGCCGACACGGCGGCCGCGCTCGTCGAGCTGGGCTGGACCCCACCAGACGACGGACAGCCGGTCGACCTCACCGACCCCCAGCGCCACGACGCCATGATCAAGATCATCAAGGCGGAGGCGCGCCGCGACCCCGACTGGTTCCGCACCCTGCTGCGCCGCCAATCGCGAGCCGAGGGCACCGTGCCGCCGGACTGGCTGCGCTGATGATCACGCTGACCTACACGGTCGCAGCCGCGCCGGACCTGGTGCCCCTGCCGCGCTACGAGGACTACCCGACGACCGAGGCGTACGAGCTGGCGTTCCGCATCGCCCGAGCTCAGCGGCAGGACGGCCGGCTCAACCGCGAGGAGAGCGCGGCCCAGCTCGCCGTG
The DNA here is from genome assembly GCF_044456225.1 of Streptomyces sp. NPDC050988. Lineage (NCBI taxonomy): Bacteria > Bacillati > Actinomycetota > Actinomycetes > Kitasatosporales > Streptomycetaceae > Streptomyces > Streptomyces sp. NPDC050988. Next base: position 875,755 of record NZ_JBITFQ010000001.1, read on the forward strand.
ATCGAGCAGCACCTCAGGGCGCTGCCAGACCTGAGATGGCTCTGACCTGCGCCGATCCGGCCGGGCGCTGCCTCCGTTCTTTGGAATCGGACATATCGCAACCCCGCGCCCAGCTGTTTTTTTTCTCTCCCCGGGCCGGCCAAGGGCCCGCCATGATCGCGGCCAGACCGTCGGCGTATAGGGGAGGCGATGATGGCGGCTCGGACCATCGAGATTGGCGAGGCTGGCGGATGCGTCGCCGCGGCCGTCGCGAAGCACCGCCAGCGCCTCGGCTGGGAGCAGCGGCAGCTCGCCGAGCGTGTGACCGCCGCGGGCCGTCCCATGAGCGCGTCGGTGCTCGGCAAGGTCGAGGCCGGCGCCCGCCGCGTCGACGTCGACGACCTGGTCGCGCTCGCCGCCGCGCTCGAGGTTCCTCCGTCCCGGCTGCTGCCCGCAGGCGATGACGACCAGGACCAGGCCGCCGACCCGTTCGAGGCCGCATCCCCGGGCACCGTGAAGGCCCGGGCCCTTGAGGACATCGAGGCCCTGGGCGACCTGGAGCAACTGGACCCCACCGCGCCCACGCTCGCCGCGCTGGCCGTCCGCCTCGCTCAGGAGATCGACGCCCCCGCCTCCCTCGGCAACTCCCTGCAGGGGATGTCCAAGGAGTTGCGCCAGGTCCTTGCCGAGCTGCGCTCCCTCGCACCTGAGGAGCGGGACGATGACGACGACCTCGACGACCTGGCGACCCCCGAGTGAGTTCGCCGAGGACCTCCGCGAGCGGTACGGGCTGACGTGCCCTCCGCTGTGGGGGACCCCGCGCCGACCCGAGCTCAAGACGCTCGGCCCCAAGGTCGCCAAGGTCATGGAGCGGCTCGGCTACAAGCCGATGCCGTGGCAGCGGTACGTGTGGGACGTCGCCATGGAGATCGACCCGGCGACCGGCGTGTTCTGGCACCGCCACGTGGGACTGTCCGTACCGCGGCAGCAGGGCAAGACGCAGGGCCTGCTCGCCGTCAAGGTGCACCGTGCGCAGGCCTACAAGCGGCAGCGGATCATCTACGCCGCGCAGAACCGCAGCATGGCGCGCGAGCGGTGGGAGGACGAGTTCTGGGTCACCATCGAGGCGTCGCGCCTGGCGCGGCGGTTCGTGATCCGCAAGGCCAACGGGCACGAGGCGATCATCGCCAGGTCGACCCGTTCGCGGATCGGCATCACCTCCAACACGGAGAAAGCCGGCCACGGTCCGCCGCTGGACCTCGGCCTGATGGACGAGCTCTTCGCCGCCGAAGACGACCGCCTGGAGCAGGCGTTCTCTCCGGCGATGCTGACCCGGCCCATGGCCCAGCTGTGGTGGGCCTCGGCCGGCGGTACCGAGAAGTCCGTGCCCCTCAACAAGAAGCGCGTGGCCGGCCGCGCGCTGATCGAGGAGCTGTGGCGTACGGGCGTGCACTCGCGTACCGCGTACTTCGAGTGGTTCGCCCCGGAGGAGTTGGACCGGGCCGACCCGGCCACCTGGTACACGACGCTGCCCGCACTCGGCTACACGGTGACCGAGGCCGTGATCCAGCATGAGCTGGACACCCTGGACCCCGGCGAGTTCGACCGCGCGTACCTCAACCGCACGCGGAAGGCGACGCCGCCGCCGGACCCCAACGTCCCCCGGGCCAAGTGGACGGAGATCGTCGACCGGCTGTCCAAGCCCACCCGTCAGGTGGCGTTCACGGTGGACGTCTCCAAGGACCGGGCGTGGACGTCGATCGGGATGGCCTGCGTCCGGGAGGACGGGCGCGTGCACCTGGAGCTCGTCGACCGCCGTGCCGGGACGGACTGGGCGGTACCCGCGTTGGCCCGCCTGTCGAAGCTGTGGAACCCGCTGGTCGTGGCGGTCGCCTCGTCGGGCGCCCCGGCCGGATCGCTCATCGACGACCTGGTGAGCGCCGGCATCACCACGCCGGAGGACAAGGACGAACCGCACCGCGGACACCTCGCGGTCGTCCGGACCAACGACTTCGTCGAGGCCTGCGGGCAGATGGCCGACGCGATGAACCAGGGCACCGCCGTGCACACGGACCAGGCTGACCTGACGGCCGCGGTCAACGGCGCCCGTACGCGCCGCGTCGGGGACGCCTGGGCGCTGGACCGTACGAGCTCCCTCGTCGACGTCTCACCGCTCGTCACGGTGACGCTGGCCCGCTGGGCGCTGCTGGCCAAAGGCCCGCTGGTGCACGACGACTACGACCCCGTGGCGAACATCTGGTGAGAGGAGCGACGTGGACAAGCCGAAGCGGACCCCGCTGCGGGACCGGCTGAGGGCCGCGGCCGGGACGGCAGCGGAGGCGGCCGGGTTCAGCCTGCGCCACCTGCCCGGCGTGGGCGGTCCGCTGTTCGTCTCGTACGGGCTGTGGCTCGCCTGGGCGCCGCTCGGGTTCATCGCCCTGGGCGCCTTCCTGCTGGTGGCCGATCGGAGGATCCCGTGAGCGTGTGGTGGACCCGTCGGCCGGAACAGCCGAAGCACGAGGAGCGCGGCGCCTGGGCCACGTCGACACTCGACCAGGTCCTCGCGCGGCTGAAGACCGGCAACTATGCCGACATCGACCTGTCCTCCTCGGAGTCAGCGCTGCAGTCGGTCGCGGTCTACAGCTCCATGGACCTGATCGCCTCCGTCGTCTCCGAGCTCCCGCTCGACGTGTACCGGGAGGCGAGCGACACACCGGTGAAGCTGAAGACGCCCGGGTACATGGAGGACCCGGACGGCGACGGTCACGGCAAGGAGGACTGGGCCTACCGGGTTGTCTACTCCTGGCTGATGCGGGGCAACGTCTACGGCGACATCCTGCAGCGCTCGAACTCCGGCGGATTCCTGCAGCAGGTCGACCTCTTCCACCCCGACCAGGTGACCGGCTCCCTCAACGACGACGGCACGGTGAACTGGCTGCACAACGGGAGCAGCGTTCCCCGGTCGTCGATGTTCCACCGCAGGGTCAACCCGGTCCCCGGCTATGTCGAGGGCCTGTCCCCGATCCAGCTGCACGCGTCGACGATCGGGCTGTCCCTGACCGCGAGCAAGTTCGGGCTGCAGTGGTTCCAGGACGGCGCGCACCCCACCGCGCTGCTGACCAACTCCGAGTCCACGATCGACGAGGGGCAGGCCCAGCTCGCCAAGTCCCGGTTCCTGGCCGCGCTGCGCGGCCGCCGTGAACCGCTGGTCATGGGCAAGGGATGGGACTACAAGCCGATCCAGCTCACCGCCGAGGAGTCCCAGTTCCTCGCCACCCAGGGCTACTCCGCCGCCGAGTGCGCGCGCATCTTCGGCCCCGGCATCGCCGAGATTCTCGGCTACGAAACCGGCGGCACGATGACCTACGCGAACATCCAGGACCGTGAGCTGACGCTGCTGAAGTATGCGATCGGCCGGTGGATCCGGCGCATGGAACGGATCTGGTTCCAGTTCCTGCCGCGCCCGCAGTTCGCGAAGTACAACCGCGACGCGCTGCTGGAGACGAACACGATGCAGCGCTACCTCGCCCACGCCTCCGCACTCACCGCGCAGTGGAAGACCGTCAACGAGGTCCGCGGCAAGGAAGAGCTCACCCCTGTCACGTGGGGCGATAAGCCGACGCACCCGCCCGCCGCGGTGCCCGTTTCCGATCCGGCCGCCAACGGCCCCCAGCCAGAGGAGTGACCATGCCCGCTATCCGCGGTCTGCAGCTGATCCGCGGCGGCGCCATGGCGCCCGCCCTGGCCCGTCCCCGTCCCGCCCGCGCGGAGGGCGACGACACCGCCGCCGCCGGCGAGATGCCCGTGATGACGGTGGAGTTCTCCACCTTCGACACCTGGTACGAGATCGACTCCTGGTGGGAGGGCCGCTTCCTGGAGCGCACCAAGCGCGGCAGTTTCAAGCGGACCATCAAGGCGCAGGGCGCGGCCGGCGTGAAGGTGCTGTTCAACCACGGCCGTGACATGCAGATCCACCAGAAGGTACTGGGCGTCGCCCAGCTCCTGGAGGAGCGCGAGACCTCGCCGTACATGGAGGTCCCGCTGCTCGACACCTCCTACAACCGCGACCTCGTCCCCGGCCTGGAGGCCGGCGCGTACGGCAGCTCGTTCGCGTTCGAGGTGATCGGCGAGTCGTGGAACCGCGAGCCCGGGCAGTCCGACGAGAACCCCGAGGGCCTGCCCGAACGCACCATCACCGAGGTCAAACTGTTTGAGGCCGGGCCGGTCACGTGGCCGGCCAACCCGGACGCGACCGCAGGCCTGCGCTCCGGGGCCGACTGGCTGATGGCCGAGCTCGCCGAGCGAGAGTCGGACCAGTACCAGGACCTCGTACGATCGTTCGCAGCATTCCGGGCGCTGCACGGACTCGGCACCCCGTCCAAGGACGGGCCCGCCTCTCCGGCAGTACCCGACCCGATGACCCCGGCACCCGGCCCCGAGCCGGCCCGCCACGTCAGCGGACTCACAGCGGCGGCACGCAGCCGTCGCCTGTCCCTACTTGGCGTGAAGAGGTGACGGGGATGCCCCCCAAGCAGAAGGAAAACGAGCCGAAGGACTACGAGCGGTCGGAGAACCTGGAGGCCGCCGAGTCCCGCATCGGACAGATCCAGGAGGAGATGCTCGTCCTGGACCAGGAGGCCCGGGGCGAGGCCCTCGACGAGGACGCCCAGGAGACCTGGGACGAACTCGAAGCGGAGCTGAAGTTCCGCGAGGGTGAGCACAAGGCGCTGGAGCGCTCCGAGCGCCTGCGGGAATCCCGCGAGCGGTGGAGCTCCACCCGGTTCTCGCCGAAGCAGGACCCGTTCGGCGAGGACCCGCGGACCCTGAGCGGCCGCGCGGTCTACGACCGGTCGATGGCGGTGGTCGACTCCAGCGAGGGCGGCCGCCACCTGGAGCCGGCGCAGAAAGAGCGGGTGCAGAAGCTGCTGCGCACGCAGACCGGCGACACCGACGGCGAGCTGGTCGGGCAGCTGCTGCTGGCCACGGAGAACCCGCACTACCGCTCCGCGTTCCAGAAGATCGCCGCGTCGACCGCTCCGGTGTTCTCGCCGGAGGAGTCCCGCGCCATCGAGCGGGTCGGCCTGATCAAGCGCGCCATGAGCGTCGGCAGCCCGGGCGGCGGCGGTTTCGCCGTGCCGGTCCTGATCGACCCGACGATCATCCTCACCCAGCAGGGCAGCGAGAACGACATCCTGCGCCTGGCCCGGGTGGAGACGATCACGAACGACACGTGGAAGGGCCTGTCCACGGCCGGCGTCTCCTGGCAGTTCAGCGCCGAGGCCGCCGCGACGACGGACAACTCCCCGACCATGACGCAGCCGGAGGTACCCACCCACCGGGCCGACGGCTTCATCCCGTTCTCCATCGAGATCGGTATGGACTGGCCCGGGTTCGCCGAGCAGATGTCCATGCTCCTGGCCTCCGGCTACGACGAGCTCCTCGCCGAGAAGCTCACGACCGGATCCGGCAACGGCCAGCCGACCGGCCTGGTGACCGCGCTCGACGCGGTGACCAACCCGGCGAACATCGAGATCGCCTCGACGTCGGTCCTGCAGGCCTCCGACATCTACGGCCTGTGGGACGCGCTGCCGCAGAAGTACCGGCGGCGGATGACGACGGCCTGGCTGTCGTCGACGAACATCCAGAACACCATCCGTCAGCTCGGCACGACCGATCCGAACTTCACGATCAACCTCACCGAAGAGGCGATCCCGCGGATGTTCGGCCGCGAGTACCCGATGAACGACTACATGTCGGACTTCGTGGCAGGCACCAGCACTGCGCCGCTCCTGGTCGTGGGCGACTTCAAGAACTACCTGGTCGCCCAGCGTGCAGGCATGCAGGTCGAGTTCCTGCCGATGCTGTTCGACGTCACGAACAACCGGCCCACCGGCCAGCGCGGCTGGTTCGCCTGGGCCCGTATCGGAGCCGACGTGATCAACGATCACGGCTTCAGGCTCCTCGTCGACCGCAGCGTCTAAGGCGCTGCCCTATCCCCGGGGCGCGGCGCACTCACGCTGCGCCGCGCCCCGGACTCCAGCGTGAGAGGAGACCCCCGTGAAGTACTCCAAGGTGACCGGTATCTGCCGCTGGTCCGGCGGCAACACCCAGCTCACCCGCGGCATGTCTGCCGCAGACGATCATCCCCTGGTCATCGAGCGTCCCGACCTGTTCGACGACGAAGCGCCCGATGCCGAGCTCTCCGGCCCTCAGCCCGTCGTCGAGCGGGCGATCGCCGAGCCCGGCAAGAAGCGCACCACCCCCGGCACCGGCCCGCGCAAGGCTGCGGAGAAGGGCGGCACCGGTGAGTGACGTAACCGCCCCCGCAGAGGCCGAGGCAGAGCACGCCCGGGCCGGGCGCCAGAACGGTGACGGCCTGGTGCAGATGGCCTACCTCCACCCGCACACCGTGTCCCACAGCTTCCACGAGTCCGTGATGCGGCTGACGGTGTGGGACCAGATCCACGACGGCCGCCTGATCGGCACGGGCGGCCCGTTCATGATGGCCTGCTCGACCGGGGGCATCGTCGAGGGCCGCAACAACATCACACAGCGGTGGCTGGACGAGACCCCGCACGAGTGGCTGTGGTTCATCGACACGGACATGGGCTTCGCCCCGGACACCGTCGACCAGCTGCTCGCCGCAGCCGACCCCGTCGAACGGCCCGTCGTAGGTGCTCTGTGCTTCGGCGCACAGGAGATCTCCTACGACGGCATGGGCGGCCGCCGTATCCGGCCCGCTCCGACCATCTACAGCCCCGCCCACGACGCCGAGGGCCGCGTCGGATTCGCGACCCGCTGGCACTACCCGGACAACGCCGTCATCCAGGTCGCCGGGACCGGAGCGGCCTGCCTGCTCATCCACCGCACCGCCGCCGAGAAGGTCCGCGCCGAGCACGGCGACGTCTGGTTCGACCGGGTCAAGTACCCCGACGGCAGGTGGGTCAGCGAAGATCTGTCGTTCTGCTGGCGCCTGTCCACCCAGCAGATCCCCGTCTTCGTTCACACCGGTGTGAAGACCACCCACCACAAGCAGATCTGGCTGGGCGAGGACGACTACAGCCCGCCCGCCGACGCCCCGGCGCCCGAGCAGGAGGCACCCCGTGCCTGAGCTCGTCATCATCGTCCCGTCCCGCGGCCGTCCACACGCCGTGGCCGAGATGGCCGAAGCCTTCCGCGAGACGTGCCGCGCGGACACCCAGGTCCTGTTCGCCATCGATGAGGACGACCCGACCGCCGGGGAGTACCGGCAGGCCGTGCAGGCCACGTACGACGAGGACCACGCCGACGTCACGACGTTCGGCCGCGCGGCTCGGGAACGGGTGCAGCGGTCGCCGTCCTTCCTGCTCGGCGAGCAGGCGGCCCCGGGCACGATGGTCAGTGCGCTCAACCACGGTGCCTCGCTCGCCCTGCAGAGGGAGCCTGGCGTGCGGGCCCTGGGTTTCATGGGCGACGACCACCGGCCCCGCACGACGGGCTGGGACCGGGCATACCTCGACGCCCTCACGTCGCTGCCCGGCATCGTCTACGGCAACGACAAGATCCAGGGCGCCAACCTGCCCACCCAGTGCGCGATCAGCGCCAGTGTGGTCCGCGCCCTGGGCCACATGGCGCCGCCCGTCCTCACGCACCTGTACGTCGACAACTACTGGCTCACCCTCGGCCGCGCGGCCGGCCGCATCAGCTACCTGCCGCGCGTGACCGTCGAGCACCTGCACCCGATGGGCGGCACGGCCGAGTGGGACGACGGGTACCGCCGCGTCAACGCCCAGGCGATGTACGCCAAGGACCGTGCAGCGTACGAGCAGTACGCCGCGCAGCACCTGGCCGACGAGGTCGCCAAGCTGAACACAGTGGTGACCGGGTGACGGCCATCGTCGGACTCGTCCACCAAGGGACGGTCCATCTCGGCGGTGACTCCGCGGGCATCTCCGGCTGGAGCCTCACCGTCCGCGCTGACGCCAAGGTGTTCACGGTCGGCCCGTACGTCCTCGGGTTCACGTCGTCATTCCGTATGGGCCAGCTGCTCCGCTACTCCTTCACCCCGCCCAAGCCGCTGGGGCAGGGAGTCGAGGAGACCAAGGACGTGCCCCGGTTCATGGCCACCCACTTCGTCGATGCCGTACGCGAGACTCTCAAGGCGGGCGGCTGGCTCAAGAAGGACTCCGAGCGCGAGGACGGCGGCACCTTCCTGGTCGGCGCGGCCGGACGGCTCTTCGAGGTCCACGACGACTTCCAGGTAGCCGAGTCAGCCGACGGCTACGCAGCGGTGGGCTGTGGGTACGAGATCGCGCTCGGCGCTCTGCACGCCACGGCCCGCTCGCGCATGGCCCCCCAGAAGCGGGTGCGGCTGGCCCTGGAAGCGGCCGAGCGGCTGAGCGCCGGCGTGCGCGGTCCCTTCACCATCCTGGAGGCGCCGCATGGCTGAGTGGAAGCTGTTCGACGGGGACGTACCGCACGTCTCCACCCCCGAGTTCCACCAGCACCGGGAGCGCGCCCCGCACGTGGACCAGCCGCACCACCGGCCGCGTCTGGAAGGCGCCAGGGATCTCGTCGTCCAGGCGGCCGACGAGCTCGCCGTGCAGGCCTCGCTGTCCGAGCAGTCCGCCTCGGCGGTGGCCGACGTGTCGGACCTCGGCTGCGGGGACGGCGGTCTGCTGCAGCTGCTCGCCGAACATCCGCACATCGACGCCTGGGGCTACGACTTCCAGCCCTCGAACGCCGCGGGCTGGGCCGAACGAGGCGTGACCGCGGCGGCCTACGACGTGTTCGGCGCCGACCGGGACAAGGTCCGCATCGGTGAGATCGCCGTGGTGACCGAAGTGCTGGAGCACCTGGCCGATCCGCACGGCGCGGTCCGCTGGATCGGCGCACACGCGCTGTGGATCGTCGCGTCCTCGCCGTGGCAGGAGCGCCCGGGCCGACACGACGAGTGCCACGCCTGGGCCTGGGACCTCGCCGGCTACCAGGCCCTGATCCGGCAGGGCGGATTCGACGTCGAGGCCCACGGCCGCGTGGGCCCGTTCCAACTGATCCTCGGACGGAGGTCCTCGTGAAGACCGCACTCGTCACCGGATCCTGGGGATTCGTCGGCCGGCACATGACGGCCGAGCTGCGCGGCCGCGGCTGGGACGTCATCGGCTGCGATATCGCCAACCCGGACCGGCCCGTCGACTGCCTCGACGTCTTCCGCCGGGCGGACCGCGTCTTCGATCTCGTCGTGCACGCCGCCGCCCGGGCCCCGCACCGGGCGGCGATCGACGGCCGCCCGGCGACGATGGCGTACAACCTGCAGCTCGACGCCGCGATGTTCGACTGGGCGCTGCGCACCGGGCAGCGCAGGGTGCTCTACCTGTCCAGCTCGGCCGTCTACCCGGTCCAGTTCCAGGACGGCAGCGAGGAGTGGCGGCTTCACGAGACGAACACCGACTCGGCGCACGGGATCATGCCGGACGCCGGGTACGGGTGGACCAAGCTCACCGGCGAGAAGACGGCGGCCGCGGCCGCCGCCGAGGGCCTGGCCGTGCACGTCGTACGGCCGTTCTCCGGATACGGCGAGGACCAGGGCGACGACTGGCCGTTCGGTGCGTTCGTCGCCCGCGCGCACCGGCGGGAGGACCCGTTCACGGTCTGGGGCAACGGCCTTCAGGTCCGCGACTGGATCCACATCGACGACGTCGTCGCCGGCGCGCTGGCCGTCGTCGACGCCGACGTGCGCGAGCCGGTCAACGTCTGCACCGGACGCGGCGTATCCATGAAGGAACTGGCAGGCATGATCTGCCAGGAGACGGGCCACCAGCCGTGGATCGCGTATGACAGGACGGCACCCCCCGGTGTCGCGTACCGCGTCGGTGACCCCGACCGGTTTCACGACCTGTACCAGCCGAAGGTCTCCCTCGAAGAGGGCGTCACGCGCGCGGTACGGCGGGCCCGGCAGCAGGGGGCGGTGGCGAGCCTGTGATCACTGTTGCTGCGGGGCAGAGCGCCGCCCTGGTGTGGCAGGCGGGGGCCGTCCTCACGAGCGCCGAGGTGACCATCTCTCCGGCGGCCGGAGGCTCTGCCGTGTTCGGCCCGACCTCGGCTGGACTGGGCGTCTCCGGCACCACCTACAGCCTCGTCTGGCAGGTACCGGCGGGCACCGCGCAGGGCTCATACACCGCGGTGCTCGAAGGCCTGGACGGGGCGACACCGGTCGCGGTTGAGGTCGACGTGTTCGTGAGCTCGCTGCCGCTGTACGCGTCGCTCGACGCCCTCAAAGAGTCCATGAAGATCACGGACAACGACCGGGACAGTTCGCTCGCCCGGAACCTGGCGGCTGCGTCGAGGAGCATCGACAAGACGTGCGGCCGCCGCTTCTGGCTGGACCCCACGCCAGTCGCCCGGATCATCAATCCCAAGGGCCGCGTCACCCTCGACGAGGACGGCTGGCACCTGCTCACCCCGGACATCGGCGACGTCGACGACCTGGTCGTCGAGGTCGGCCGCCGCGGCGGGCCGTGGACCGACATCACCGCGCAGATCGAGGTGGAACCCACCGACGCGCTCGACGACCTGAAGCCGGTCACCTCGCTGCTGCGCATCGGCGGCCGGTGGCCGTCCGGCGGCGGCGAGCGGGCACGGGTCTACGTGCGATGGGGATGGCCGGTCATCTGGTCCGACGTCGAGCAGGCAACGCTCATCCAGGCCTCGCGCCTGGCCAAGCGGAAGGACAGCCCCGAGGGCGTCCTCGGCTCGTCGGAATGGGGCGTCGTACGGCTCACTCGCCGGGACCCCGACGTATACGGGCTGATCGAGAACCTCATCCTGCCCGGCCTCGCGTAAGGAGAGCAGCGTGCAGATCGCACCCATCCGCGAGGCGATCGCCGAGGCGGCCAGCGCCGTGGTCCTGCCGGCCGGTGTGCCCAAGCTGACGTGCACCGGCTACGTACCCGACTCGATCACCGAGCCGCACTTCTTCACCGGCGAGGTCGAGGTCGAGTTCGACAAGGCCATGGGCCGCAAGCTGGACCAGATCGAGATCACCTGTCGCGTCCTGGTCGGGCGCGCCGATGACCGGTCATCTCAGAAGGTCCTCGACGCGTTGCTGTCCGGCTCAGGCCCGGCCTCTCTGAAAGTCGCGATCGAGGCGGCCCGGGGCGCGCCCGGCGAGGCCGCGCTCGGCGGCCTGGCGCACGACCTGCACGTCATGCGGATCCAGGGCTACCGCTGGTACGAGCACGCGGGATCCACGTACGTCGGTGCCGAGGTGGTCATCAAGGTCATCGGAGACGGGAGCGCCTGAGATGAGAATCCGCCTGCTGGTGCAGATGCCCGAGGACTCCAGCCGCAACGGCCAGCCGTGGCCGGCCAAGGGCGAGAGCGTCGAACTGCCCACCGCCGATGCCGCGCACCTGGTCGCCTCCGGGATCGCCGAGGAAGACACCGAACCGGACCCCCCGGTGAAGCCGCGCGGCCGCCGAAAGGCCGCTGCCGCAGAGGAGGAGTGACGTGGCGAAAACGATCCTCACCGACGTCCGGCTGTTCGCCGTCGGCGCCGACCTGACTGGCCACAGCAACAAGGTCGAACTCTCCGCGGAGGTCGAGGACAAGGACTCGACGAACTACCGCTCGGCCGGATGGAAGGAGGTCCTCGGCGGCCTCGGCTCGGCAGAGATCTCCGCCGAGGGGCAGTGGGAGGCGGGCGACCCCTCACTCGTCGACGACGCCTCCTGGTCCCAGCTCGGCGGCGTCGGGCCCTGGTCGATCGGTCCCGTCGACTCGGCGGTCGGCGATCTGGCGTACTTCACCAACGCCCTGCGATCGGACTACAGCCTGTTCGACGCGGTCGGGGAGATCGCCCCCTGGACCGGCACGGCCAAGAGCGCCTGGCCCCTCGTCCGCGGCCAGTTCGCCCACCCGCCTGGCACCGCCCGCACCGCGTCGGGCACCGGCACCAGCATGAACCTGGGCGCCGTCCCTGCGGGCAAGCGGCTGTACGCCGCGGTGCACGTGCTGTCGGTGGCAGGAGCGGACACGCCTACCATCACGGCCCGCGTGCAGTCGGACAACGACCCCGGTTTCGGATCACCCACCACCCGCCTCACGTTCGCCGCGGCGACCGCGGCCGGCGGGCTGATCCTGCGGACCGACGGCTCGGCCATTACGGATGACTGGTGGCAGGTCGCCTGGACCATCTCCGGCACCGGTCCCAGCTTCATGTTCGTCTCCGCGCTCGGCATCCAGTAGCGCGTCCCACCACCTCGTCAGATCAGCCCGGCCCATCGGTGCCCGGGCCCTCGTCATGCCCAGAAAGGGGCTCGCTGTGCCCAAGATGGTTTTGCTCGCGCAGTTCCTGTCGATCAACGGGAACACCTTGACCGAGTACACCCGCAAGGCCGAGGTGGCGGTCGAGGTCGAGGACAAGGACGTCACTACCTACGCGTCGCTGGGCTGGAAGGAAGTCCTCGGCGGACTCAAGAGCGGCGAGCTCGGCTGCGAGTTCCTGCAGGACTTCGCAGCGACCGAGCTCGACTCGATCATGTGGCCGCTCCTGGGCTCGGTCGTGCCGTTCGTGGTGCGCGCCGACCAGGCCGCGGTCAGCACCTCGAACCCCAACTACACCGGCAACATCCTGATCAAGGGCTGGAACCCCCTGGAGGGTTCGGTCGGTGACGAGGCCTCCGTGTCGGTGAGCTTCCCGACCTCGGGGGCAGTCACGAGGACGACCGCCTGATGGCCGGCGGTGGCCCGCCGTTCGCGCTGGGCGTGGAAACGCACGAGGGCCTGGCCGCTCTCGTGCGCGCTCTGCGCGAGGAGGCGGACGGCAAGCAGCTGCGCAAGGAGCTCGCGAAGAACATGCGCGACGCCCTGCGCCCCGGGGCTGCCGACGCCAAGAGCGGCATCATGTCGATGTCCTCGGCCGGCCTGCAGACCGCGCCCGCGCTGCGCTCGGCCATCGCCAAGAAGATCCGGCCCGAGGTCAAGCTCGGTGGCCGCTGGTCCGGCGCCCGGGTCAAGGCCTTCAAGACGAAGAACATCCGCAACTTCCCCAACGCGCCCAAGCGGACCAACAGGGCGAGCGGCTGGCGCCACCCGGTCTGGGGCGACCGCGAGAACTGGGTCCAGCAGCACGGCAAAGTCCAGTGGTTCGACCGTGCGTTCGAAGGTCGCGCGAACACGTACAAGCAGGCCGTTGAGCAGGCCATGGAGGACATGGCCCGCCGGATCGCGGCCCGGGCCCAATAGGAGAGCGAGCACCCGTGTACCTGATCTACAGGCCCGAAGGCAGCGACGAGCCGACGCGCTGGAAGTACAACCCGAAGAAGCTCATGTCCGTTGAGCGGGAAATGCTGGAACGGCAGACCGGCAAGAACTTCTCCGATTTCACCACCGACGTGGTCAAGGGCAACTCGCTGTGCCGCCGCGCGCTGCTGTTCATGTACCTCAAGCGTGACCATCCCGGCACCCGCTTCGATGACGTCGACTTCGCCTGGGACGAGCTCACCCTTGAGTACTCCAAGGGCGAGCTGCAGCAGCTGCGTGAGCAGGTTGCCGAGAACGCGCCCGCCGACCAGAAAGCCGTGGCCCTGGCCAAGCTCGACGAGCAGATCGAGGCCGCGTTCGAGGACCCGGAGGAGGAGGGAAAAGCGAATCTGCCCGTCGTCGAATGAGGCGACTGGGCGACGCGGCCCACCTGCTCCACATCGTCGGGCGGGACTGGGACACCCTCACGGTCGAGGAGACGGATCACTACCTCGCCTGGCTCGACGCCTACGAGGAAGCACAGCGCAAGGCCAACGAACAACTGAAGAAGGGGCGCTGACCGCCCCCTGTGAAGGGGGCGGTGAGCTATGAGCGACACCTCGCTGGTCTTCGACCTGGTCGCGCGGGAGAGGGTGGGCCCTGGGCTCGACGCGGCCCAGGAGAAGTTCGACACCGCGGCGGCCGGGATCGGTGCCGGCGTCGGCCTGGCCCTGGGCGCAGGCATCATGGAGAGCCTCAACGTCGAGGCCGCCAACGACAAGCTCGCCGCCCAGCTCAGCCTGGGCCCGGCCGAGGCGGCCGACGTCGCCAAGGTCTCCGCGTCCGTGTACCAGAACGCGTGGGGCGACAGCACCGAGACGGTAAACCTCGCCATCAAAGGGGTGTACCAGAACATAGGTGACACGTCGCAGGCCGAGGGCGGCCTCGAAGGCGTGACCACCAAGGCGCTCGCCCTGGCCGAGACCTTCGACCAGGACCTGACGATGACCACCGCGGCGGTCGGTCAGCTGATGCGCACCGGCCTGGCCGACTCGGCCGACGAGGCGTTCGACATCATCACCGTCGGCATGGGCACCTCGGCCGACAAAGCCGGCGACTTTCTCGAAACTCTCAACGAGTACTCGGTCCAGTTCAAGCGCGTAGGCCTGGACGGACAGACCGCAACCGGCCTGATCGCCCAGGGCCTTGAGGGGGGAGCGCGGGACGCCGACCAGGTGGCCGACGCCATCGGCCAGTTCGGCGAGCGCGCGCTCGCCGGCGGCACCGCGGTCGACGACGCATACAAGAGCATCGGGTTGAGCGCCAGCGACATGGCCCGCATGATCGGCGCCGGTGGGGACTCCGCCGAGAAGGCCCTCGGCATGACGCTCGATGCGCTGCGCGGCACCGGTGACGAGCAGGTCCGGCTGAACGCCGCGGCTGCACTGTTCGGCGACCCGGCGAACGTCATGGGTGACGCCTTGTATGCGTTGGATCCGGCGACCGCCGCGGCGGCCGCGGGCATGGACGATGCCGCAGGCGCCACCGACCGGCTCGTCGAGAAGGCCGGCAGCAACGCGACCTCTCAGCTTGAGTCCTTCAAGCGCAAGGCTCTGGGGCAGCTGGCCGAAGTCGCCGGCGGATTCGTCAAGTTCGCCATGGACAACCAGGCGGTTTTCCAGCCGCTGGCCTACGTGCTGCTCGGCCTCGCCGGAACGGTCCTCGCGGTCAAGGCCGCGATGATCACCTACGCGGCGGTGTCCTCGATCGTGGCCGGAGCTCACGCCATCATGTCGGCGTCGACGTGGGGCGTGATCGGCAACTGGATGCGGATGATGGCCATCGGCCTCGGGGTCTACATCCGCATCGCGGCCGGCGCCGTCGCCTCCGCGCTGACCACCGCGGCGGCATGGACCGGATCCGCGCTCGTCTCCATCGGCACGTGGATCCTGGCCGTCATCAGGGCGGCCGTCGTATCCGGCGCACAGTTCCTGCTCATGGCCGCCCGCGCGGTCGCGTGGGCGACGGTCATGGCCGCGCAGTGGCTGATCGCGATGGGCCCGGTCGGCTGGGTCATCGCGGTCATCATCGGCCTGGTCGCGGTCGTCGTGGCCAACTGGTCGACCGTCAAGCGGTGGACCGCGCAGGCCTGGGGCTACGTCGTCGGGTTCGTCCGCGGCGCTACGACTGGCGTGCTCACCGCGGTCAGCTGGCTGTCCCGGATCCCCGGGCAGGTGGGCCGCTTCTTCGGCGACATGAAGAACGCCGCCGTCCGCAAGGCCCTCGACCTCGTCACCTGGATGCAGGGTCTGCCCGGGCGCCTCGGCCGGGCAGTGGGCGGCATGGGCCGCCTGCTGGTGACCAAGGGCGCGGACGTCATCCGCGGCCTGTGGAACGGCATCTCCGGCATGGGCAGCTGGCTGTGGAACAAGGTCAAGTCGTTCGTGTCGACCAACGTCGTCGACGCGGCGAAGAGCTTCCTGCAGATCGGCTCGCCGTCGAAGCGGGCGTCCAACGAGATCGGCCACTGGCTGCCGCCCGGTATCGCCGAGGGAGCCGAGAACAACCGCGGCGTGCTCGACAAGACGATGGCCGGCCTCGTCGACCCGCAGCTCGCTATGCCCTCGACCCCGCTCACCTCTGGCATGGCTCCGCTCATGGGCGGCCGGGGCGGGGGCGGCGTGCTGGTCGTCTACCTCGACATCGCAGGGCAGGCCTTCGGCCAGTTGTGGATCGACACCGGTCGGCGCGTGGTGAGCGCACTCGGCGGCGACGTACAGGCCTCCATCGGCCAGCGACGGTAGCGGGAGGTATCGAACGTGGTATTTCCCCAGACCCCTCTTGAGGTCCTCGTCGAGCTGTTCTACGACGGGGCCTGGCACGACATCACCGATGACGTGTACGTCCGCGACGGCATCAACATCACCCGCGGCCGCGCCGACTACGGCCAGCGCGTCGACCCGTCGAAGTGCACCCTCACCTTCAACAACGGTGAGTCCAAGGTCGCGCCCGGCGTCATCGGCCGGTACTCGCCGCGCAACCCGCGCTCCGACCTGTTCGGGAAGATCGGACGCAACACCCCCATCAGGGTGTCGGTGCTGGCCGGCGGGGCGTTCCTCGGCATGCCCGGGGCGATCGGCGACCGTGCGGCCACGCCGGACGCCGCGGCCCTGGACATCACCGGCGATTTCGAGGTCCGGGCCGATGCCCAGCTGACGAACTGGCTGAACGCCTCCGGCGCGCTGGCCACCACCGAGATCGTCGGCAAACTGGCCGTGACCACCGACAAGAGCTGGTTCCTGGGGGTCCGGCAAAACCGGATCTACTTCGAGTGGTCAGCGGACGGGACCAACGCGCTGGGCGCCTCGTCGACCGTGCAGCCCGTCATCCCACCGTCCGGCCGGCTGTCCGTGCGCGCGACTCTCGACGTCAACAACGGCGCCGGGGGCAGGACCATCACGTTCTACACCTCGCCGTCCGGCACCTCCGGGCCGTGGTCCCAGCTGGGCGATCCGGTCGTGCAGTCGGGCACCACGTCGATCTTCAACAGCGCGGTGTCCCTGCGCGTGGGCGACGCCACCAACGCCAGCGGCATGACCCCGGCCGCGGGCCGCTGCTACGCCGTCGAGGTCCGCAACGGCATCGACGGCACCATCGTGGCCAACCCTGATTTCAGTGCGCAGGCGCCCGGCACCACTTCGTTCACCGACGACGCCGGGCGACTGTGGACGATGGCCGGGAACGCATCGATCACCAACCGGCGCACCCGGTTCGTGGGCGAGGTGAGCAGCTGGCCGGCCCGCTGGGACGTGTCGGGCAAAGACGTCTACGTGACGGTCGAGGCCTCCGGTCTGCTGCGACGCCTCGGCCAGGGCGCCGCACCCCTGCAGTCCACGCTGCGCCGCCGCATCCCCAGCATCCCCAGACTGCTCGCGTACTGGCCGATGGAGGACCAGGCGGCCGCCAAGCGAGCAGCCTCCCCGCTGGTCGGCGTCCTCCCGCTCAAGGCGGCGCCGATGAACTGGGCGGCCGTCGACTCTCTCGCCAGTTCCTCACCCCTGCCGACGATCAAGACCGTCAGTGGCGCGCTCACCCATCTGTCCGGCCGGATCCCCGTCAGCTCGACACCGTCGACGAGCTGGCTCATTCAGTACGTGTACCGGCTCGACACGGTCAACACCACGCTCCGCACGATCCTGCGGGTGTTGACCAGCGGCACCGTCGCCGAGTGGCTGATCCAGATGAACAGCACCACCTCGCGCATCCTCGGCAAGGACTCGGACGGCAACACCCTCTTCACGTCCGACTACGCCATCGGCAGCGACCTCTACAACCAGTGGATCGCCGTCGACTTCTTCGCCATCCAGGATGGCCCGAACGTGGACTTCGGCATCGTGTGGCAGGACATCGGCGGCGACGCCGGTTCCGGCCCCGGAACCGTTGCCGGAACCGTGGGCCGTCTGCTCGGTGTGGCGTCCCCGGACGACGGCTACAGCCCGGACATCGACGGCCTGGCGCTCGGCCACATCTCCGCCTGGAACACCTGGGACACCACCACCGCCGGAGCCTACGACAGGGCGATCGACGCCTGGGCAGGGGAAACCGCCGGGGCGCGCATGATCCGCCTGGCGGAAGAGGAGGACCTGCCACTCACCGTGCTCGGCGATACCTCTGTCCAGGAGCGTGTCGGCGTGCAGCGTCCGGCCACGCTGCTGTCGTTGCTGGAGGACGCGGCCGAAGCGGACGGCGGGATTCTCTACGAACAACGGGAGGGAGTCGGCCTCGTCTACCGAGACCGAGTCTCGCTGTACAACCAGACGCCGGCGCTGGAGCTCAACTACACCGAGCCTGGCCACATCGCGCCGCCGCTGGAGCCCGTCGACGACGACCAGAAGGTTGCCAACGACGTCACGGTGGAGAGGGCCGGAGGATCTTCCGGCCGTGCCGTCCTGGAGGAAGGACCTCTGTCGATTCAGGCCGCGCCTAACGGCGTGGGCGTCTACCAGGACTCCGTGACGCTGAACCTGCACCTGGACGCCCAGACGCAACAGCACGCCGGCTGGCGTATGCATCTCGGCACGGTGGACGAGGCGCGCTACCCGGTCGTGCACATCGACCTCGCAGCCGCTCCGAGCCTGATCGACGCCGTCACAGACGTCGACAGCGGCGACCGGCTCACCATCAGCGACCCGCCTGAGTGGCTGGCGCCCGGCCTGATCGACCTGCTCGCGCAGGGGTACACAGAGCGGATCGGCCACCCCATCGACTGGGACCTGTACTTCAACTGCACTCCCGGCGGTCCGTGGGCGGTGGCCGTCTACGACGCCGACCGCCGCGACACCGCAGGCAGCCAGCTGGCGGCCGCCATCGATGACGACGACACCACGGTCCCCGTCCTGACCACCCTCGGTCCGCTGTGGACCACGGCCTACCCGTCCCTCACCGTCAACCCTGATTTCGAGGAGGACCTGACCGGCTGGTCGGCCTCCGGCGGCGTCATCGACCGCGTGACCGCGCCGCTGCCCAAGCCCTTCGAGGCCGACTGGGCGCTGTTCTTCGTCCCTGACGGCGTCTCCCAGTTCCCCAACGCAGGCACCGACCAGGTAGGGGTGGTCGTCGGTCGGCAGTACGTGGCGTCCGGCTGGCTGCGCTGCTCCACCACCAGAAGCGTTGCGTTGAATGTGAACTGGTTCAACGTGAGCGGGACTTACCTGGACACCGCCGCCAACGACGTGGCCGTGGAAGCCGGAGTCTGGACCTGGTTCGAGAAGATCGTCACCCCCGTGGCCAACTCGGTCACTGCGAACTTGGCGGCGACCGTGGCGGATTTCCCGCCGAGCACCGATGTTCTGTGGGTCCACCAGGCCACCCTCCGGCCGGCCAGTAGCACGCCGGAGAACTTCCCCATTTACATCCGGACGGGAGGCGAGGTGATGACCGTCACCGCCGCCACGCCAGCCCTGGTCGACACGTTCACCCGCACTACCACACCCGGCTGGGGAACCCCCGACATCGGCGCTGCGTGGGTCAGTACCGGCGGCGCCGCGGCCGATCACTACACCCAGGGCAGCGAGGCAGCCCACCAGTTGACCGCCGTCGACGTCGCCCGTCTCGATCTCACCCCGGTCGCCGGAACGGACCACGACGTCTGGGCGGATGTCGCCACCGCGGCGCTCGCCACCGGCGGCCCCCAGCTCGTCTCCGTCGTCGCCCGGGCCACGGACGACGCGAACTGCTACCTCGCGCAACTGTCCATCTCGACCTCGCAGGTCATCACGCTGACCCTCCGCAAGAGGGTCGCGGGCGTCGAGACGCAGCTGGACACGTTCACCACGTCCCTGGTCCACAGTGCCTTCACGTTCTACCGGCTGCGGCTCAAGGTCAGCGGGTCGAAGCTGCAGGCCCGGGTGCGGCAGGCCAGCGCCGCGGCCACAGGGAACTGGCAGGTGAGCGCGATCGACACCAGCCTCACTACCGGCAGCAACGTGGGCCTGCGCAGCGTGCGGCAGACCGCCAACTCGAACGCCAACCTGATCGTTTCCTACGACAATATGCAGCTGCTCAACCCGCAGCGCTTCACCGTCGAACGGTCCCACAACGGGATCATCAAGGCCCACGCTGCCGGATCCGGTGTGGCCCTGGCCAAGCCCGCTATCCGCGCCCTGTAGGAAGGAGAGATCGTGCCCGATCTGCTGGCCGGATCCAAGATCAAGGCGTTGGACACCCCGCCCACGGTCTATGCCCTGGACGGCACCGTGATCGCCAATATCACCGAGGTCACCTATACCGCCGGGACGCCGGAGGTCGGCGTGACCTTCACCGCGCCGACCACCGGCCGCGTCACCATCAGCGTTGGCGGGGGCCTGCGCAACAACGCTGCCAACAGCGACAGGGTGGCGCTCGCCCCGCAGGTGTTCGTGGATGACTCCTCCGGCCTTGAGGTCCTCGCGCCCACGGTGCTGCGCGGCGTCTCCTCCGAGGGCATCGCCACCGCCGGAGACTTCGCGTACCGCGGCCGCACATCCCTGCTCGACGGACTCACGCCCGGCCAGGAGTACTACGCCCGCGTGATGTACATCAAGTTCGGCACGGCCGGCAGCACCCCCGACATCACGGCCCGCGACATCCTCGTCGAACCTGCCTCCTGACCCCGCGCCCACCCGCCTCATCGCCCCGGAACCGCCCCGGTCCCGGGGCCTCTTGCTGTCCAAGGAGGGCTCGCCGATGGCCAAGCCACTGACCGCACAATCCCTCCTCGGCGCACTGCGCGCCGAGGGCCTGGTCGTCGTCGAGGTCGGCGACTGGGAGGACCACAACCGCAATTCCAAGGGCCCGTGGGGGCCGGTGCATGGCGTGATGATTCACCACACCGTGACCTCCGGCAGCAAACGGACCGTGGAGATCTGCCGCGACGGATACAGCGGCCTGCCCGGGCCGTTGTGCCACGGCGTCATCACCAAGGACGGCAAGGTGCACCTCGTTGGCCACGGCCGCGCCAACCATGCCGGCCTCGGTGACGGAGACGTGCTCCAGGCGGTCATCGCCGAGCGGACGCTGCCGGTCGACAACGAGGCGGGCACCGACGGGAACCGCTACTTCTACGGGTTCGAGTGCGAGAACCTCGGCGACGGCGTGGACCCCTGGCCGCCCGCGCAGCTGCTCGCCATCGAGCGGGTCGCCGCGGCGATCTGCAGGGCGCACGGCTGGACGGCCGCCTCCGTCCTGCGCCACCTCGACTGGCAGCCCGGAAAGAGCGACCCCCGCGGCGTCGACTGGACGTCGATGCGGTCGAGGATCGCGGGGCGCCTCGGCTCGCCCAAACCGCCAGCCACACCTGCGCCGGTGACGCCGACGGTGAGTCTGTCCCGGCTCCGTACGGCAGCACGCACCGACCCGCCCAAGAAGGGCACGCCGCGGTCGTACGGCGGCGTCGAGACAGTGGAGGTCGCCCTCGTCGACGAGGGCCTCCTCAAGCGCTCGTACGGCGACGGCCACTGGGGCACGACGACCACGCCCGCCTACGCGGCGTGGCAGCGGCGCTGCGGCTACACCGGCGCGGCCGCCGACGGATACCCCGGGCTCGCCAGCCTGCGAAGCCTGGGTCTCAAGCACGGATTCAAGGTGGTGGACTGATGAAGCTCTCGAAGTACTGGAAGGCCATCGTGGCCGGCCTCGTCGCCGGAAGCGGCGCCCTATCCACGGCTGCAGCCGACAGCACGGTCACGAGCGGCGAACTCTGGATCATCGCCGGGGCAGTCGCCGGCGGACTCGGCCTGACATGGGCCGTGCCCAACCGGCAGACGAGCGACAGGCACCGTCTCCCTTAACCCCCGAGGGGAGGCATCTTGGACGTCACCACCCTCGGCGGGCTACTCGTCGGGCTCGGCGCGATCGGCGCGGCGGTGGCGTCCTACCTCGGCAAGAGGGGCGAGAACGCGAACGGCCGTCTCAACGCGGAGTTCGACCAGATCCAGGAAGAGCGGGACGGCCTGCGCGGCGAGCGCGACGGCCTGCGCCTGGTCCTCGCCGAGCGGGACGCACGCATCACCGAGCTCCTCGAGGAGAGGCTCGCCGACCAGGTGGAGCTCGCGCGTCTCCGCGTCCGAATCGTCGAGATGGGAGGCGATCCGTGACCCGTACAGAGCGGGCACACGCCGGCCGGTGGCGGTGGATCGCCCTTGGCTGCTGGCTAGTCGCGTTGACCGGCGCAGTCGTAATGGTCTGGGCACGTATCGACGGCGAGACAAGCCGCGCCGACCAGCTCGCCGCCGAGGCCGACCGTCGCGGCCAGGCCGTCACCACACTCGCCACGGACGTACGAGAGCTCCGCTCGCAGGTGCGGGCCGAGGGCGAGACACCGGTGGCCCCGGACCCGTCCGACGCGGTCGACGACCTGCCCGCGCGGGCCGAGGTCCCGGTGCCGATCCCCGGCCCGAGGGGCGCACCCGGGCGCCCCGGGGCCGACGGTGAGCCGGGTGCCGATGGGGAGGACGGCTCCCCGGGCACACCGGGCCAGAACGGCGAGGCGGGTACGGATGGCGCGCCCGGTACGGATGGCGTCCAAGGGCCGCAGGGCGAGCCGGGAGTGCAGGGACCTCAGGGCGAGACGGGCCCGCGGGGGGAGCAGGGACCCCGCGGCGAGCAGGGGCCGGCGGGACCGCAGTGCCCCGACGGCTACAGCCTCCAACCGCCGCCCGGCGACCCTGACGCACTGGTCTGCAGGCGCGACGGCGCCCCCGACCCGGACGATGACCCGTCGTCCTCCCTGCTTGGCATGGCCCTGGTTCCCACCCGACGTGACTACACATGACGATGCCCCCTGCACGGTCCTCACGGGCCGCGCAGGGGGCCTATCGCCATGCCTGAGAAGCAACGATGGCCCCCGCGTTGGCGGGGGCCGATCGCCGTACGTCCTGGAGCCGACCAGGGGTACCGTTCTGTTGTCGAGCAGAACGGAGTTCAGCATGCCACAGCCCATCGAAGAGCACACCGGCGCACGGATCGCGACGGCGCGGAAACGCCGTCGGCTGACACAGCGTGAGCTGGCCAACAAGAGCAACGTCTCGTACAGCACGCTCACCAAAGTGGAGCAGGGCTATCTGCCCGCCAGCCCCTCCGTCATCGGTGCTCTGGCCCGGGCCCTGTCCGTTCCGACGACGGAGCTCACAGGTCAGCCGTACCTTGAGGAGCTCCAGCAGGACCAACTCGACGGGCTGATCAACCCAGTTCGCGAGGCGCTCAACGTCTACGACCTCGGCCCGGATCCGGACGTCGCCCCGCGCGCGCTCGATGACTTGGCCGAAAAGGCCGATGAGCTGTGCGCGCTGGTCCGTGAGACGAACATCAAGCAGGCCGCGGCCGAGCTGCCGCCCCTCATCTGCGAGGCAACCACCGTCGCGCACATCGACGGCACGACGAGGGCGTGGCAGACCCTCGCCAGCATCTATCGCACGGCGTACGACGTCAGTACCAAGCTCGGGTTCATCGATCTGTCCGCCATCGCGCTGGACCGCCTGGAGTGGGCGGCACAGCGCGCCTCGGATCCGGTCCTCGGCGGCATGCGCCAGTATCTGCGGGCCCTGGCCTATCTCCGGGCAAGCGACTACCGCACCGGGAAGCGGCTCGTCCGGCTCGGCATGTCGACCCTGGAGCAGGCCGAGCCGGGACGGGAACGGGACGTCCTCACCGGCCAGCTGCACCTGGGGGCGGCAGTGCTGGCGGGCCGGGACAAGGACGGCGACACGGCGAATGAGCACCTTGCCGAGGCCGGTCGGATCGCGGACCGGACGGGACCGGCCGAGCGGGTGCACTGGCTGTCGTTCGGACCGACGAACGTCGGAGTACACAGGGTCAGCGTGCTGGCCGAGCTGGACGAGTACGGCGAGGCCGTCGAGACGGCGAAGGACATGACGATGCCCGACGGCTGGCCGCCGTCCCGGCTGGCGCACCACTATGCCGAGGTGGCCCGGGCGCAGATGTGGACCGGCCGTACGGACGCCGCGTTCAAGAACCTGTTGGAGGCGCGCAAGCTCGCGCCGCAGCAGACCCGGTACCACCCGACGGTGCGTGAGACGTACGCAGGCCTTGAGTCTGCGAGGCGCCGAATGCCAGAGGATTTCCTCAACTACGGCTCCTGGCTCAGCGCCTAACGGAGCGTCAAGCTTTGGCCGGGACTATCAGTAAGGACTGATAGTTCCGGCCTTGCCATGTCGGCACGATGTGACGGTAAACACACCGTCTGTGCATGGAGCCGACCATGACACCCCCTCGAACCCCGCAGAGCCGAGCCCGCCGCGCCACACTCGCTGACGCAGCCGCCGGCATCTACCCCAACCGGCTCGCGTACCCGAGCCCTCTGCCCAGGACCGAGCCCCCCGCCGCTCGGCCGCACCCGGACGTCGTCCGGTGAGCGCCGCACAGAGGCCGGTACGGCCAGGGCCCGCAGTACTCGTCCACACCAGCTCCGACCGTGCACTCGCGACGCAGCAGTGGCTGCTGTCGACTCTCGACGAGGAGGGCCGGAGCCGATCCCTGACGGAGTGGGCAGAGCACCGGATGGCGCTGTTGCCGCTCGGGACCCTGTTCTCTGCTGTCCGTATCCCTGGGCGCCTGGTGCACGTCCTGGCTGACCCGACGGAGCCGGCGGATGCAGACGCGTTCCTAAGGGACGCCCTCGACGGGGGCCCTGTCATCTGTGATCCGAACGCGATCAGGTACTACGCGCTGGTGCCTGCCAGCATGCCGGAGAAATGGCGTGAGGCCGCGGTCGATTGGCGGTCGCTGGGCGTGGAGGCCCTGGGCCGCGGCACCGTTGTGGGCGTGCCGCGGTTGGACGTCGTCGAGTTCGACCCGCGCACCTACGGCTCGTACTGGTCGGTGTCGATGTCCTCGGCCGCCATGCTCTGCGAACCACGAGACGTTGCCCGGCTGATCGCCGAAGCGGGCCGCCAGCTCGCCGTGGAGGCGGACGCGTGAGCAGCACCCGATGGGACTGGGCGGACAACAGCGGCTCTGCCCCGCATCTGCAGCGCGTGGTCAACGCCACTGCTAGCCGGTCCGCGGAGGCGTACCGCGCCTACATCGCCCACGGGGCCAACTGCAGCGACGGCTGCCCTGGGAAGCGGTGCGCGATGGGCGACGAGCTGTGGCAGGCCTACGAGGACGCGAAGGGGAGGCCAACCGGTGGCGCGTAGACGAATGATCTCGCACATCCTCAGCATCCTGATGTGCGGCTGCGGCGGGGCAATCCTGCCGATGAATGACGGCTCGGGACGGATGAAGTGCAACGGCCCGTGCGGACAGATTTACGGATGAGACAGGGCTGGCGCGGATCACCCTACGAGCTCGGCAAGCGGGACGCCGAGAACGTGAGCGATCCGCAGGAGCGTGATGATGGTGGGGTTTCCTCGCCCTGCCTCAATGTTCTGCAGCGTCGCCCGGTTGATACCGGCGGCGAGGAACACGGATTCCTGGGTGAGGTCCTGCCGCATTCGTTCGGCCTGGAGCTGTCGCCCCATTCGCTCTAGGCGTTCGGGAATCCAAGAATCGTCGTCAGGAAGATCTCGCACCCGCCAACGCTTGACCGATAGCGATCATCTGTCGGCCTAATATATTAGGCATTCCGTGATCTTGATCGGGGCATAAGCCCCTCCAGGACGGCCCTCCCTAACCTCCCCTGCCAGGCGGTGGGGTAGGGCCGCGGCGCCCCTGGTCCCGTGACCGGGGGCGCTGCCATGTCCGCTCGCGCTCGGCCTGCATAGCTGTCCGGTCCCTTGTTCAAGGTCTCAGGAGCCTGAGACCTTGAGATAGGGACCTGGGACCCTGTTCCAAGGTCTCAGGGCTTTGGGTGGTTATGTCCCCAATACCAACACCGGGTACGCGTTGGAGACTCAGACCCGGCCGTTCTACAGCCCGCGGCAGTTCGCGAGCGGGACGAACGTGTCCGTGGTCGTGCACGAACTGGCCCACCAGTGGTACGGCGACCATGTGTCCGTGACCGGGTGGAAGGACATCTGGATCAACGAGGGCTTCGCCCGGTACGCGCAGTGGCTGTGGTCGGAGCACGAGGATGAGGGAACGGCACAGGAGATCGCGGACTACGTGTACGCGTCGCGGGCCGCCGACGATCCCTTCTGGACCGTCAAGCCCGGGGATCCCGGGCCGGAGAACCAGTTCCACATCGCCGTGTACGACCGTGGGGCACTCGCCTTGCAGGCACTGCGCAACGAGATCGGGGACGAGGCGTTCTTCGCCATTCTGAAGGGGTGGCCGCAGAAGTACTCGTACGGGAACGCGACGGTCGGTGACTTCGTGAAGTACGCGGAGGAGGTGTCGGGGCAGCCGCTCGCCTCGCTGTTCGACACGTGGCTGTACCAGGCCTCGAAGCCGGGGGCGCCGGCGGCACAGGCCGTTTCCATCGTGCCTCGGGCTCAGGGGGAGCTGGTGCGGCCGAAGTCTTGGAAGAAGATCGCGGCGACGAACTCCGTTCACGAGCGGTAGCGCTCTGCGGGGGGGCGGGGAGGGGTGCGGGTGCGCTGATGCGGGTGGCCTTGTGCGGGTTGCGTTGGGCTGGTCGCGCAGTTCCCCGCGCCCCTTTCGGGGCCCGTCTCCCCTGAGCGGACCCACCCGCCCGCCAACGTGGGCGACCAGCTTGATGCCCTTCCCCAGCGGGGTCGTGGCGTCGCCCCGGGCGTATGTGATCTCCGACATGACGCCAACCGTACGGACCGCCACTGACAATCGGTCTCGGCGTTGAGGGCCGTCGGCCGGCCGTGGAAGCTTTCACAACTCAGGTGAGACAGCAATACTGTTGCACCGCACCCGTGAGGCAGATGTGGCACCCGAAGGAGCGGTCATGGCGACGGACATCGAGGAGCCGACGCTCACGGTCGACGAGCTGGCCGCGCGGGCGGGGGTCACGGTGCGGACCGTGCGCTTCTACGGCACGCGGGGGCTGCTGCCGCCGCCCGTGATCGGGCCTCGCCGAGTGGGGCACTACAACCAGGAGCATCTGTCCCGGCTCGCGCTCATCGAGGAGTTGCAGCACCAGGGGATGACGCTGGCCGCGATCGAGCGCTATCTGCAGCAGCTGCCGGAGGGGCTCAGCGCCCACGACCTGGCCATCCACAGGGCCGTGGTGGCCTCCTGGGCGCCGGACTCGGCGGAGGAGG
This sequence comes from Streptomyces sp. NPDC050988, assembly GCF_044456225.1. Taxonomy (NCBI): domain Bacteria; kingdom Bacillati; phylum Actinomycetota; class Actinomycetes; order Kitasatosporales; family Streptomycetaceae; genus Streptomyces; species Streptomyces sp. NPDC050988. The sequence goes on from NZ_JBITFQ010000001.1 coordinate 902,625, forward strand.
TGAGCCGCGCGGAGCTGGAGCGCCGGGCGGGGCGGCCGCTGAGCACGGAGGACCTGGACCGGCTCGTCGCGATGAGCGTCGTCAGGGAGGCCGCCTCCGCGCCGGGCACGTACCTCGTGGACCTCGGACTGTTGCGGCTCGGCGTCCAGCTGCTCGACGTACCGATCGCGCACGAGACGATCCTCGCCGCGCGCACGGTCCTGCTGAAGCACACGCGCGCCGCGGCCCACGAGCTGTCCCTGCTGTTCCGGGACGAGGTGTCCGAGCGTGAGTCCGTCGAGGCGGTGAAGGACCTGTCCGCACACATGCAACCGCTCGTGGTGCAGGCGTTGTTGACGACCTTTCAGCGGTCCTTGAAGGAGGAGCTGCGGGAGTGGCTCACCGAGGAGTCCTGAGCCGCCGTCCCCGGTCCCTCACACCTGCGCCTCCAGCCCTCACAAGTACGCCGATCCGCCTGCCACGTTGAGCGTCTGGCCCGTCAGGAATCCGCTGCCCTCGTCGACGACGTACAGCAGCGTGGAGACCAGGTCGGACGGCTCCTGGGTTCTGGGGACGGCCTGTTGGGCGCGGACGTGCTCGAAGCCGCCGCCCGCGCCGACCGTGCGCTCGGCGGTCGCGGTGCGGACCATGCTCGGCGCGATCGCGTTGACCGTGATGTCGTACGGGCCCAGCGCCGAGGCGAGTGCCCGGGTGAAGCCGATCAGGCCTGCCTTCGAGGCGGTGTACGCCACCATCGTGGGCGGTGCGGTGAGGACGGCGGCGGAGGCGATGTTCACGATGCGCCCCCAGCCCGCCGCCTTCAGGTATGGCAGGACGGCCTGGGTCATCAGGAACGGCGCCTCCAGGTTGACGCGCATCACGCGCCGCCACTCCTCCGGCGTGATGTCCTCGAAGGGCGACTCCGGGTACACGCCCGCATTGTTGACCAGGACGTGCAGAGTGCCGAACTGTTCCAGCACTCGCTCAAGTGCCGCGTGGACCTGTGCCTCGTCGGTGACGTCGGCGATCAACTCCACGTAGTCCAGGATGCGTTCGGCCGTCCGGGGCTGCGGGACGAGGTCGAGTCCGGCGACTCGGTAGCCTCGTCCGGCGAGTGCGACGGCGAACTCCTGCCCGAGGCCCTGTGCCGCTCCGGTCACCAGCGCGGTCCGCGTCTCCATGCGGTGAGTGTGATGACCCGTCAGGCGGCGGGCAAGGGGGCGTTTCCGGTCTTCGGAACGCGCGGTGGCCGGGTCCGGCGGCGGCTCCCTTCGGCCCACGCCTCCTCGCCTCGCTGCGGTCCCCGTCGGACGCTGTTCCATTCGCTGGAACGGCCGTGTTGCCGCGCGCGCCGGGCGGCCCGACGCTGCGGGGCGACCCCCAACCGCCGGCGTTCGGGAGCCGTGTCCGATGACCGAGACCGACCGTGCCGTGGACGACGCCGAGCGCGCCCGCGAACAGGGCGGCGGCGGACGGTGGTTCAGGCTGTCGCCCGGTCGTGGCCGGCTGCCGGCGGGCCGCCTCGGGAACTGGCGACGACGGCTGCCCGACGAACTCGGCGTCCTGGTCGTCCTCGCACTGCTCGTCGCCGGCATCGGCATCCCCTACCCGGACTTCCTCGACAGTGACAACCTGCTCTCCACGGCGCACAACTCCGTCTACATCTCGCTGATGGCGTGCGGCATGGTCTTCGCGCTCGCCATGCGCGAAGTCGACCTGTCGGTGGGCGGCAGCTACGCGATGTGCCTGGTCGTCGGCGCCCTGCTCATCCGGGACGGCGTCGCGCCCTGGCTGGCAGTGCCTGCGGTGCTGGTCACCGGGATCGTGCTCGGGGTCTTCAACGCACTGGTCACGACGCTGCTCGCGCTGCCGTCGTTCATCGTGACGCTCGGCACGCTGATGCTGTTCCGTGGTGTCGGGCTGGCGCTCGCCGACGGGAAGCAGATCACCGATCTGCCGCTGGACGACTCGTTCTTCACGCTCGCGGGCGGTGACGCGGCCGGAGTGCCCTTCGCGCTCTGGGTGTTGCTCGCGGTCGTGGTCGTTCTCGCGGTGCTGCTCGCCCGCACCCGGTTCGGGGCTCGGGTGCGGGCGATCGGATCCAATCCCGACGCCGCCGCGTTCAGCGGTATCCCGGTCGTCCGTACCCGTGTTCAGGCCCTCGCGCTGTCCGGTCTCACCACGGCGTGCGCGGCGGTCCTCGCGCTCGCGTACTACGGGGCCGGCGATCCCACGCTCGGCCAGGGCTACGAGTTGCAGGCCATCGCCGCGTGCATCATCGGCGGCACTCCGCTCGCGGGCGGCCGTGGCTCGGTGGTCGGGGCGGTGGCCGGCGCGATGATCCTGTCCGTCGTCGCCTCCGGGCTCGTGTTCTTCGAAGTCCCCATCAACTGGACGTCGTTCGCGACCGGCGGGGTGATCCTCGTCGCGGTCGCGGCGGACAGCGCGCTGCGCCGCGGCGGGCGTCGCCGGCATTGAAGTGTTCAGAGTTCGACGTGTTCAGAGTTCCAAGTGTTCAGCGTTCCGAGTGTTCAGCGTTCTGTTCAGAGCCGCTTTGGAGGCCGTCATGCACTCCCGATTGCGTACGCTGTCCGCCGCGCTCGGCGCGCTGGTCCTCCTCTCCGCCACCGGCTGCGGCAACGACGACGGCCCCGGCGGCTCGGGCGGCGGCAGGCTCGACATGGGCATCGCGGTGGCCAACATCAGCCTGAACTTCGCCCACGAGATGGTGCTGGGCGCCGAGAGCGCCGCGGACCACGCGGGGGACGTGAACTTCAAGGCCGTCGGCCCGCCCAACACCGACGGCCCCGCCGAGGTGCAGCTCTTCCAGAACCTCACGGCCCGCGCCAAGGACGGCATCGTCCTGGAGAACCTCGACCCGCCGATCTTCACCCGGCCCGCCGCGCGCGCCGTCGACCAGGGCATCCCGATCGTGGCCCTGGACACCTCCCCCACCGATGGCAGCAAGGTGACCTTCTACGTGGGCAACGACAACTACGCGCTGGGCGAGTTGATGGCCAAGGAGGCCTTGAAACGGCTCGGCGACGACCCGAAGGGGGAGATCGTCGTCGGGGTGCCCAACCCCGGGACGCCGGTGCTCGACAACCGGGCCAAGGGCATCGCCGACACGTTCAGGAAGGAGGCCCCGGGCGTGAAGGTGCTCGGCCCCTTCCAGACGTACAGCGATCCCGGGCAGAACCACAGCTCCTGGTCGTCGCAGGTGGGCGCGCACCCGAAGGCCCTCGCCTTCCTCGGGGTAGGTGACGCCGACAGCTACAACCTCGCGAAGATCAAGAAGGAGAAGAACGGCAAGTGGCTGACGGCGGGCTTCGACGTCGACCCGAAGACCCTCGACGCGGTCGAGGACGGCTCGAACTTCGTCACCATCGACCCGCAGCACTTCCTCAAGGGCTACCTCTCGACGGCGATGCTGATCGAGTCGGTGCGCGACAACGACGGCAAGCTGCCCGACGGCTGGTTCCTCTCCCCCGGCGGGGTCGTCGACTCCTCCAACATCGACGAGATCATCACGCGGCAGAAGTCCGCGAAGGCGGCATACGACTGGTACAAGCCCGTGATCGACAAGCTGCTCGGTGACCAGAAGGCGCAGCTCAAGCCGTTGAAGGACGCGCGCTGAGATGACGTACGGCGACATGCTGGCCGCGCAGGGCCTGGTCAAGTCGTACGGCGGGGTCAGGGCCCTGGACGGAGCGGACATCCGGCTGCGGGGTGGGGAGGTGCATGCGCTGGTCGGTGAGAACGGGGCGGGCAAGTCGACGCTCGTGCGGATCCTGTCGGGCACGCTGCGGCCGGACGACGGGACGGTGCGGCTCGCGCAGGAGGCACGGTCGGGTGGAATCGCCGTCGTCTCCCAGGAGTTGAGCCTCTTCCCCGATCTTTCGGTACGGGAGAACCTCTTCCCCCACCGTCCACCGCGGCGCTTCGGGCTGCTCGACCGGAGTGCGATGGACCGCGCCGCGCGCCCCGTACTGGCCGAGTTGGGACTCGCCGTCAAGCCCAGCACGCTGCTGGGTGAACTGCCGCTCGCCGACCAGCAGTTGACGGAGATCGCACGGGCGCTGCTGCGCCGGCCGCGCGTCCTGGTGCTCGACGAGCCGACGTCCGCACTGCCTGCCGCCGCCGTGGACCGCCTCGAACAGGTCCTGCGGACGCTCACCGGGCGCGGCATCGCGATCCTTTACGTCACCCACTTCCTGGAGGAGGTGATGCGCCTCGCGCAGCGCGTGACGGTGCTGCGCGACGGACGGGTCACGCTGGCCGGTGTACGCGGGGAGGACGTCGGCGTGCCGGATCTCGTGACGGCGATGCTGGGCGGGGCACCACAGCAGCCGGTGCGGCGGACGCGTGCCGTGGCCGACGGGCCGCCGCCGGTCGTGCTCTCCGGGGTGTGTGTCCCAGGGCGCCTCGCGGACGTGACCTTCACCGTGCGCGCGGGAGAGGTCGTGGGTGTGGCGGGGCTCCAAGGGGCGGGCCATCTAGACGCGTTGGGGGTGGTGTGCGGGCGTACGACCGTCTCCGTCGGCCGGGTCGACATCGGTGGCCGGGGACTGCCAAGGTCCCTGCGGGACGCGGTCCGGGCGGGCGTGGCCTTCGTACCGAGCGACCGCAAACGGTACGGGCTGATGACCGACCGCACGGTGTGGGAGAACACCACGGCGGTGAGCTGGCTGGCGCTGGGGCGGGGCGGTTTCATGCCCTCGCGCGCCGAACTGGTCCGGCGCACCGGTGACTTGACGGAGCGTCTGCGCCTGCGCGGCGACCCGCACGACGTCGTGGCCCGCCTCTCAGGCGGCAACCAGCAAAAGGTCGTCTTCGCCAAGTGGCTGGCCACCGAGCCCCGCATCGTCGTCCTGGACGACCCCACGCGTGGCGTCGACGTCGGCGTACGGTCCGAAATGCACCGCATCGTAGGCGAGTTGGCGGCCGGCGGTGCCGCCGTGCTCATCGCCTCGACCGACCTGGCCGAGCTGACGGAGGTCTGCGACCGGGTGCTGATCTTCGTACGAGGCCGGACCGTGGAGGAGTTGAGCGGCGCCCGACTGACCGAGCACGAGCTGGCGGTGTCGATGCAGGCGGGCGGGAGGACCGAGCAGTGACCGGTCCGCGGCGGGAGTCGCCATCAATCGGCGTCGGGTGTTGGTCGTCAGAGCCCCGCCCGTGCACCGCTCACGCCGACAGCGCCCGCGTCAACGCTCTCGCCGCCGCGCACACCCGCGCGCCGATGCGTTCCATGTCGAGGCGCCGGGTCCCGCCCGTCACGGAGATGGCGGCGACCGGGCGGCGTTCGCGGGCGTAGACCGGAGCCGCGACGGCGGAGATGCCGATCTCGGCCTCCTCCAGGTTGACGCCGAAGCCGCGGGCGCGGGTCCGTGCCAGGTCACGGGCGAGCTGGCCGGGCAGCACGAGCGTGCGCGGGGTGAGCCTGGGCAGGGAGACGTACGGCGGCCGGGGGTCGTGGGCCAGGAAGACCTTCCCCGTGGCGGTGCAGTGGGCCGGCAGGCGGCCGCCCGTGCGCGAGACGATCGGCGTGGCACGGCGGCCGGTGAGCTTCGCCAGGAAGAGGGTGTCGGGGCCGTCGGGCACGGCCAGGTGCACGTTCTCGCCGGTCGCCGCGTACAGGTCACCGAGGAACGGCAGGGCGATGTCCCGCAGTTCGCGTGCGGACGGTGCCGACTGACCGAGTACGAAGAGGGCGAGCCCGATGCCGTAGCGGCCGTCGGCTCCGCGCTCCACGAGCCCCAGCCGGACCAGCTCGCCAAGCAGCCGGTGCGCGGTCGGTTTGGGCAGCCCCGTGCGCAGCGCGAGTTCGGCCAGGCTCTGCGCGCCCTCGGACTCACCGCAGGCGCGCAGCAGCGCCGCCCCGCGGGCGAGCACCGACTTCGGCACCTGAGGTACTCGAGGCACCTGACTGTCCGTCATGGACCGATGGTCCGGCCCCGGCAGGCGGGTGACAAGGTGCGGGGCCCTGTGAGTCACCGGCCGCCGGTGAACTCGTACGACGAAGTCCGGTGAAGTCGTACGTCGCCCCTGGGCCGCCGCGTCGACCCGCCCTCGCTCTGCCGAAGCGCCACGCCGAGCCGCCTCGCCGACCCGCCGCACCTCCCTCTCACCCTCACTCTCACTCTCACCGAAGCGGCACATCGACCAGCATCGGCCGCGCCAACTCACCCGCACCGCCCACCAGTTCACGTAAGTGATCCGCGCTCTCCGCGCGCACAGCGTCGATGCCGAAGAAGCGGGCGGCCTGTGTGAAGTCGAGTTGCCCCAACTCGGTGCCGGGGCAGGGGCCGTTGCCGCCCATCGCCTCGTAGGTGTTCTGGAGAGTGCGGTACGCGCCGTTGCTCATCACCACGAACAGCACGGGAGCCGCGTACCGCGCCGCGCTCCACAGGCCCTGGAGGCCGAAGAGCGCGCAACCGTCGCCCAGGACCGCGACCACCGGGCGTCCCGGCTCGGCGAGGGCCCGGCCGACCGCGGCGCCGATGCCCCAGCCGAGCCCGCCGCCGACGGTGTGCGTGTAGCTGCCGGGCCGGTCGAGGTGCACGAGCCGACGCAGTAACAGGCCCACGGTGATGGCCTCTTCGACGACGGCGGCACCCGGTGGCAGCCCGCGGGCGACGGCGTGGGCGGCGGCCCACGGGGCGAGGGGCGCGGGCGAGTAGGCGGCCCGGGCGGCGGCCTCCGCACGTTCCCGCTCGACCGTGTGCCGGTCACAGGCACGCAGCACCCGGATCTTCGCCGTGCGCTCGGCAACCCGCTCGTGCAGCAGCTCGGCGAGCCGGTCCAGGGAGGGACGGAGCGCGCCCACAACCCCGTGGTCGGCCGGGAAGTTGCGGCCGATCTCGTCCGGGTCGGAGTCGAGCTGTACGACGGTGATGCCGGGCGGCAGTGCGGGACCGGGGCTGTAGTGGTGCGGTGTGAACGCGTGCGCCCCGGCGATCAGCACGGTGTCGTACGGGGCGAGCGCGGCGCGGATGGCGTCGTGGCGCGGCGGCAGCATCCCGGCGTACAGGGGGTGGGTGGTCGGGAAGTCGAGGTGGTCCGCCATCGGCTGGTGGTACACGGGTGCGCCGCAGGTCTCGGCGGTCCGGACGAGCGCGGCCAGCGCGTCCTCGCGGCCCACTCCGTCCCCGGCGACGATCACAGGCCGGGCGGCGGCGCCGAGCAGGACGGCGGCCCGGTCGAGGCCACCGGCAGGGGTGGGCCTGAGCGGCGGCGTACGGGCCGGGACGTCGACCTCCGTGTCCTCGGCCAGCAGATCCATGGGCACGGACAGGAACACGGGCCCGGCGGGCGGCCGTACGGCGAGTGCGAAGGCGCGGCGCAGCGCGAGCGGGAGGTCGTGGGCGTGCTGGATGTCGTAGGTCGCCTTCACGGCGGGCGCGGCGAGGGCGACGAGGTCCCCGGAGAGCATGGGGTCCTGCTGGAGGTGGCGGCGGTCCTGCTGGCCGGCCATGACCACAAGCGGGGTCCGCGAGCGGCGGGCGTTGAGCAGGCCGATGAGTCCGTTGGCGAGGCCCGCCGCGATGTGGAGGCTGACGAAGGCGGGGCGGCCGGTGGCGCGGGCGTATCCGTCGGCCATGGAGACGACCGCGCCCTCGTGGACGCCGAGGATGTATTCGGGTGCGTCTTCGATGTCCGCGAGGGCTGCCAGGAACGGCAGTTCGGTGGTGCCGGGGTTGCCGAAGACTCGGTCCACGCCCTCGCCTCGCAGGATGTCGAGCAGGGCGTGGGCGGGGCGGCGGCCCATCGTTGGCTCCTCGTGGGGAGGGGGACCTGGGTTCGCCGGTCAGCGTCGGGGGCGCGGGGGTTGGGGGCAAGGGGGGCGTGTCGCTCAGCGGTACGGCGGGCTAATGGGCGGGATTTTTTCGCCCCCGCCGCCCCTACCCATTCCCGTCACTACTCAGGGGCTTCGCCCCCGAACCCCCAAAAGATTGCGCAGTTCCCCGCGCCCCTAAGGTCTTTAGGGGCGCGGGGAACTGCGCGACAAGCCCCCACCGGCCCGCACCCAAAAAACGCACCCCACGGGGTCTGGGGCGGAGCCCCAGAGGGACGGGAATGGGTAGGGGCGGCGGGGGCGGAAAAAGCCCCGGCGCCAACCCCTCACACGTCCCCGAACCGCTCCCCCTTCTCCGCCTTCTCCACCAGCAGCGCCGGAGGCGCGAACCTCTCCCCGTACCGCTCGGCGAGCTCACGCGCGCGTGCCACGAAGCCCGGCAGCCCGCCCTCGTACCCGTTGATGTACTGCAGAACGCCACCCGTCCAGCCAGGAAACCCGATCCCGAAGATGGAACCGATGTTGGCGTCCGCGACGGATGTCAGGACTCCCTCCTCCAGGAGCCGGACGGTGTCCAGCGCCTCGGAGAACAGCATGCGCTCCTGCATGTCCCGGAAGGGAATCTCGGCCTCGGCGGCGCCCGCGCGCGTGAAGTGCTCGCGCAGCCCGGGCCACAGCCCGGCCCGCCTGCCGTCCTCCCCGTACTCGTAGAAGCCCGCGCCACCGCTGCGCCCGGGGCGGCCGAACTCGTCGACCATGCGGTCGATGACCGAGTCGGCGGGGTGCGCCGTCCACGTGCCGCCCGCCTCCTCGACGGCCCGCTTCGACTCGGCGCGGATCTTGCGCGGGAGAGTGAGGGTCAGCTCGTCCATCAAGGAGAGGACCTTGGCGGGGTAGCCGGCCTGGGCGGCGGCCTGCTCGACGGAGGCGGGCTCGATGCCCTCGCCGACCATCGCCACGCCCTCGTTGATGAAGTGCCCGATGACGCGGGAGGTGAAGAAGCCCCGCGAGTCGTTGACGACGATCGGGGTCTTCCTGATCTGCCGTACGAGGTCGAAGGCGCGGGCGAGTGCCTCGTCGCCGGTGCGTTCGCCCTTGATGATCTCGACGAGCGGCATCTTGTCGACGGGCGAGAAGAAGTGCAGTCCGACGAAGTCGACCTGTCGCTCGACGCCTTCGGCGAGCGCGGTGATCGGCAGGGTCGAGGTGTTGGAGCAGAGCAGCGCGTCCGGTTCGACGATGTGCTGGATCTCCTGGAACACCTTGTGCTTGAGCGCGGAGTCCTCGAAGACGGCCTCGATGACGGCGTCGCAGCCTGCCAGGTCCTGAGGGTCGGCGGTCGGCGTGATGCGGGCCAGGAGCGCGTCCGCTTTCTCCTGGGTCGTACGGCCCCGGGAGACGGCCTTGGCGCAGAGCTTCTCGGAGTAGCCCTTGCCCTTCGCCGCCGCCTCGGCCGACACGTCCTTCAGGACGACGTCGATGCCCGCGCGGGCGCAGGAGTACGCGATGCCCGCGCCCATCATCCCGGCGCCCAGGACGGCGACCTTGCGGACCGGGCGCGGTTCGATGCCCCCCGGCCGGTTGGCTCCGGAGTTGACGGCCTGGAGGTCGAAGAAGAAGGCCTGGATCATGTTCTTGGAGGTCTGGCCCGCGGCCAGCTCCACGAAGTAGCGCGCCTCGATGACCTGCGCGGTCTCGAAGTCGACCTGCGAGCCCTCGACGGCGGCCGCGAGGATGTTGCGCGGGGCCGGGTAGGGCGCGCCGTTCGTCTGCTTGCGCAGGTTGGCCGGGAAGGCGGGCAGGTTGGCCGCGAACTTCGGGTTGGACGGGGTGCCGCCCGGGATGCGGTAGCCGGGCTTGTCCCAGGGCTGGCTCGACTCGGGGTTGGCGTCGATGAAGGCGCGGGCCTTGGCGAGCATCTCCTCGCGGGTGGCCGCCACTTCATGGACGAGGCCGTTCTCCAGGGCGCGCTGCGGGCTGTACTGGGTGCCCTGGAGGAGCACTTTCAGGAGCGCGTCGGCGATGCCCAGGAGGCGTACGGTCCTGACGACGCCGCCGCCACCGGGCAGCAGGCCGAGCGTGACCTCGGGGCAGCCGATCTTGGACCCGGGCGCGTCGAGGGCGACGCGGTGGTGGCAGGCCAGCGCGATCTCGAAGCCGCCGCCCAGGGCCGCGCCGTTCATGGCGGCCACGACGGGCTTGCCGAGCGTCTCGATGCGGCGCAGGTCGCGCTTGATGGCGAGGCCTCCGTCGAGGAGCTGCTGGGCGGTCTCGGGGGTGACGCGGATGAGGTCGCGCAGGTCACCGCCCGCGAAGAAGGTCTTCTTGGCGGAGGTGAAGACGATGCCGCGGATGGAGTCGGGGTCGGCCTGGACCGCCGCCTCCAGACGGTCGGCGATCACGGTGAGCGAGTCGCGGAACGCCTGGTTCATGGTGTTCGCGGACTGGGCGGGATCGTCGAGGACCAGGGTGACGACGCCGGTCTCGTCCTGTTCCCAGCGGATGGTGGTGCTCTCGGTCATGAGGGGGTTCTCCGTAGAAGTCCGTTGGAAGTCCGTTGGTCCACTGGGGAGTCAGATGCGCTCGACGATGGTGGCGATGCCCATGCCGCCGCCGACGCAGAGCGTGGCGAGGCCGAACCGCTTGTCCTGGCGCTCCAGTTCGTCGACGAGCGTGCCCAGGATCATCGCGCCGGTGGCGCCGAGCGGGTGGCCGAGGGCGATCGCGCCGCCGTTGACGTTGACCTTGTCCAGGGACAGGCCCATGTCCTTCACGAAGCGCAGGACGACCGCGGCGAAGGCCTCGTTGATCTCGACGAGGTCGATGTCGTCGATGGTCAGCCCGGCCTTGGCGAGTGCCTTGCGGGTGGCGGGCGCGGGCCCGGTGAGCATGATGGTCGGCTCGGAGCCGGAGACGGCCGCGGAGACGATCCGCGCGCGCGGGGTGATGCCGTACCGCTCGCCGACCTCCTTCGAGCCGACGGCGACCAGCGAGGCGCCGTCCACGATGCCGGAGGAGTTGCCGGCGTGGTGGACGTGGTCGATCTTCTCCACCCAGTGGTACTTCTGCAGCGCGACGGCGTCGAAGCCGCCCAGGTCGCCGATATCCGCGAACGACGCCTTGAGCTTGGCGAGCGAGTCGGCGGTCGTTCCCGGGCGCATGTGCTCGTCGTGGTCGAGGACGACGAGTCCGTTGCGGTCCTTCACGGGGACGACGGACTTCTCGAAACGGCCGTCCTTCCAGGCCGCGGCGGCGCGCTCCTGGGACAGGGCCGCGTACTCGTCGACGTCGCGGCGCGAGAAGCCCTCGATGGTGGCGATGAGGTCGGCGCCGATGCCCTGCGGTACGAAGTTGGTGGCGATGTTGGTCATCGGGTCGGCGAACCAGGCGCCGCCGTCGGAGGCCATCGGCACCCGGGACATCGACTCGACGCCGCCCGCGAGGACCAGGTCCTCCCAGCCCGAACGGACCTTCATCGCGGCGAGGTTGACGGCTTCCAGGCCCGACGCACAGAAGCGGTTCTCCTGGACGCCGGCCACCGTGTCGGGCAGTCCGGCGGCGATGGCGGAGATCCGGGCGATGTCGGAGCCCTGGTCGCCGACGGGTCCGACGACGCCGAGCACGATGTCGTCGATGGCGGCCGGGTCGAGCCCCGGGAAGCGGGCCCTGATCTCGTGGATGAGCCCGACGACCAGGTCGACGGGCTTGGTGCCGTGCAGGGCGCCGTTCGCCTTGCCGCGGCCGCGCGGGGTGCGGATCGCGTCGTACACGTACGCTTCGGTGGTCACGCGTGAGCCTTTCGAGGAGAGCCCGCGAGGGCCGGGAGGGTCAGCCGAGCAGGGAGCGGCCGATGATCTCCTTCATGATCTCGGTCGTCCCGCCGTAGATGGTCTGGATGCGGTCGTCGGTGAAGGCCCTGGCGACGCGGTACTCCGTCATGTAGCCGTAGCCTCCGTGCAGTTGGAGACAGCGGTCCGCGACGCGTTTCTGCAGTTCGGTGGCCCACCACTTGGCCATCGAGGCGTGCACCGCGTCGAGTTCGCCGTCCGTGTGGTCGGCTGTGCAACGGTCGACGAACGTCCTGGTGACGGCGCACTCGGTGGCCATCTCGGCTATCTCGAAGCGGATGTGCTGGAGGCGGGACAGCGGCCGCCCGAAGGCCTCGCGCTCCTTGACGTACTCCGTGGTGATCTCCAGCAGGTACTCGGCGGCGGCGATCCCGGCGACGGCGATGTTCAGCCGCTCCTGCGCGAGGTTCGTCATCAAGTGCACGAAGGCGCCGTTGAGCTCGCCCAGCAGGTTCTCCTTGGGGACGCGTACGTCGTGGAAGAACAACTCGGCGGTGTCCTGGGCCTTCTGCCCGATCTTGTCGAGGTTGCGGCCGCGCTCGAAACCGTCCATGCCGCGCTCGACGACGAGCAGGGAGAGGCCCTTGGCGCCTCCCTCGGGGGTCGTCCTCGCCACGACGATCACCAGGTCGGCCAGGATCCCGTTCGAGATGAAGGTCTTGGAGCCGTTGAGCAGCCAGTGGTCGCCCCGGTCCTCGGCGCGCGTCTTGATGCCCTGGAGGTCCGATCCCGCGCCGGGCTCGGTCATGGCGATGGCGGTGATCAGTGAGCCGTCGCAGAAACCGGGCAGCCAGCGCCTCTTCTGCTCCTCGGTGGCGAGGCCCGTCAGATACGGCCCGATGATGTCGTTGTGCAGCCCTAGCGCGAGCCCGGCGGCCCCCGCGCGGGTGAACTCCTCGGCGAGCACGGCGCTGTAGCGGAAGTCGGCGTTGCCCCCGCCTCCGTACTCCTCCGGGACGGCGAGTCCGAGCAAGCCCTGCTTTCCGGCGGCCAGCCAGGCGTCCCGCGAGACGATGCCGTCCTTCTCCCACTGCTCGTAGTGCGGCAGCACCTCTTTGGCGAGGAAGGTCCGGACGGTCTCGCGGAAGGCGTCGTGCTCGGGCGCGAAGATCTGCCGCTTCATTGGGTGCTGCCCTTCGGTTCGCGGTTGCTCTTCGGTTCGCGGTTGCTCTTCGGTTCGCTGTCGCCCACCAACTCACCGCTGCCCACCGGCTCACCGCTGCCATCCAACTCGGCGCTGCCCTCCGGCCCGGCGCTGCCCTTCAGGAGGTCCGGTACGTCCCAGTCGCGGGCCACGTCCGCGGTGTCGGTGCCCGGCATCGCGGGCCCGCTGCGGACGGCCGTGGGGGTGGTGGAGAAGCGTGGTGCGGGCACGGGCTGGGTGATGCCGCTGTGGTCGGTGAAGGTGCCCCGGGCGGCGAGATGCGGATGGTGCGGGGCCTCGCGCAGCGACAGCACCGGCGCCACACAGGCGTCGGAGCCCTCGAAGACCGCGGTCCACTCGTCCCTCGTACGCGTCTTGAAGCGGGCCGCGACCGCCTCGCGGAGGTCGCCCCAGCGGGACACGTCCTTGCGCGCCGAGGCGTACTCCCCCAGGCCGAGCAGCCGCACGAACTCCTCGTAGAACTGGCCCTCCAGCGCGCCCACCGCCATGTACTGGCCGTCGGCCGTCTCGTACGTCCCGTAGTACGGGCAGCCGCCGTCGAGGAGGTTGGCGCCCCGCCGGTCCTGCCAGCCGCCGGCGGCCATCATGCCGTGGATCATCGAGGCGAGGTGGGCCGTGCCGTCCACGATCGCCGCGTCCACGACCTGGCCCGCACCGGTCGCGCGGGCGTGGTGGAGGGCGGCGAGGACGCCGACGACGAGGTAGAGCGAGCCGCCCGCGTAGTCCCCGACGAGGTTCGCGGGGACGGCCGGGGGCTCGCCCGGCGCGCCGATCATGCCGAGGGCGCCGGTCACCGCGATGTACGCGATGTCGTGGCCCGCGCGCGGGGCGAGCGGGCCCTCCTGGCCCCAGCCGGTCATGCGTCCGTAGACGAGCTTCGGGTTGCGGGCGTGGCAGGCCTCGGGGCCGACCCCAAGGCGCTCGGCGACGCCCGGGCGGTAGCCCTCGATGAGGATGTCGGCGCGGTCGGCCAGGTCGAGGACCCGGTCCGCGCCGTCGGGTGCCTTCAGGTCGACGACCACCGAGCGCTTGTTGCGGTTGGTGATGTCGTAGGCGGGCTTGATCGCGAGTCCCCCGCCGTTCGGCCGGTCCACGCGGACGACGTCCGCGCCCAGGTCGGCCAGGAGCATGGCGGCGAACGGGCCGGGCCCGATGCCCGCCAGCTCAACCACGCGCACCCCGGCGAGCGGGCCGTGCCCCGCCGCTCCTGCCGCTGCCATCAAGCCCCCAGCACTGTGACACACCTGATGTAACATCAGTGATGTTAAGAACGTGTTCCACTCCGCACAAGCCCTGGCGAGCAAGCGCTTAGTAGATTCTGGAAGCCAACCAGGAGCTTCAGCGCGCGTCCAGCTCAGCTATGAACCTCTTCGGGGCGATGGTGCGGTAGCTCTCCTCGACCCAGTCGCACAGCAGCTCCGCGGCCGGGGCGCCCTTCTCCTCCAGCGGGACCCTCACCCAGCCCGCCTTGCCCAGGCCGTATCCCGCGGGCTCCGCGCCCGGTGAGGACAGCGCATGGGCGTGCGCCACCTCGTCCCTGAGCTTCACGGTGACGCCCAGCGGATAGCTGCCGTCGGCCACACCCAGGAAGACGAACACCTTCTTGTTGACCTTCGCGACGCTCTCGCTCCAGGGGAACTCCTCGACCGCGCCCGGCAGTCCGAGGGCGAACTCGCGTACTTTCTCCCACTTCTTCAGGGCTGTCTTCGTCGGGGCCACGGCCGCCTCCGGTCCTTTTCGGCCCCTCGCACGGGGTCCTGGTTCGGCTCCTCGTACCTCACGCTAGCCTCAGCCACCGACAACGGCGCGGGCTGGACGGCTGAGAGGTGCCATGAGCAGGCAGGACAGGACGGAGCGCGCGTACGACATCGTGCTCTTCGGAGCCACGGGGTTCGTCGGAGTTCTCACGGCGGAGTACCTCGCCGCGCACGCTCCGAAAGGGCTGCGGTGGGCGATCGCGGCGCGCGACACCGCGAAGCTGGAACGGCTGCGGGAGCGCCTGGCAGCGATCGATCCGGCCTGCGCGAAGCTGCCGCTGCTGCGGGCCGATGTCGCCGATCCGGCGTCCGTGCGGGAACTCGCGGAGCACGCGCGCGTGGTGGCCACGACCGTCGGGCCCTACCTCACGTACGGCGAGGACCTGGTCGCCGCCTGCGCGGAGGCCGGCACCGACTACCTGGACCTCTGCGGAGAGGCCGAGTTCGTCGACCTCATGTACGTGCGGCACGATGCACGCGCGCGTGAGACCGGCGCACGGCTGGTGCACGCCGCCGGCTTCGACTCGATCCCGCACGACCTGGGCGCCTACTTCACCGTGCGTCAGCTGCCCGAAGGGGTGCCGCTGACCGTGGACGGGTTCGTACGCGCCGGGGGCATGTTCTCGGGCGGCACCTTCGCCTCCGCCCTCAACCAGATGTCGCGCGGGCGGCACATGCTCGCCGCGGCGCGGGACCGCAAGCGGCACGAGCCCCGGCTGGTGGGACGGCGGGCGTACGCGCCGCCGAGCGCTCCGCGGTACGCCAAGGAGGTCGGGGCGTGGGCGTTGCCCCTGCCCACTATCGACGCGCAGATCGTGCAGCGGTCCGCGCGGGCGCTGGAGCGGTACGGGCCCGACTTCCGTTACCGGCACTACGCGGCCGTCGAGACGCTGCCGTTCGCGTTGGGCGGGGCGGCGGGGGCCGGGGCGGTCATCGCGGCGGCTCAGGTGCCGCCGGTGCGGCGGTGGCTGTCGGACCGGCTCAAGCCCGGCGACGGGCCCAGCGAGGAGAAGCGGGCGGAGAGTTGGTTCTCCGTGCGGTTCGTCGGTGAGGGGGGTGGGCGGCGGGTGTTCACCGAGGTCTCCGGTGGGGATCCCGGGTACGGGGACACCGCGAAGATGTTGGCCGAGTCCGCGTTGTGTCTTGCGTTCGACGAGCTTCCCTCGGTGTCTGGGCAGGTGACGACCGCTGTTGCCATGGGGGAATCGCTGATTGAGCGGTTGCGGGGGGCTGGGATCAGTTTTCGGGTTGCTGCCACGCGGTAACGCTCCGCGAGGCGCCCCGCGGGCAGCGCCGGATGACTGCTGCGGGCGCGTCGTGGCTTGTCGCGCAGTTCCCCGCGCCCCTAAAAGACGGGGCGTTGCACTGGACCCCGACCATCACAGGAGGGCACTTGAGCCGCTCGATCGATGTACTCGTCCTTGGCGGTGCCGGGGTCGACACCATCGTGTACGTGTCCTCGTTGCCGTTGCCCCTCGCCGACAGCCACATGGTGCCCGCGATCGAGACGCGGGCCGGGCAGACCGGGGACTTCGTGGCGCTCGGGGTGCATGCGCTCGGGTTGCGGACGCACCATCTCGACATGGTCGGTGAGGATCACGCGGGGGATCTGGTGCGGGAATGGCACCGCGACCGGGGTGTCGCGCTGACCGAGGTTCCGCAGCCGGCCGGTACCAAGCGCGCGGTGAACCTCGTCGGGCCGGACGGGCGGCGGCTGTCGCTGTACGACAGCACGCGCGCGCGGGAGGAGGACCGGCTGCCCCCGGAGACCGTACGGGCCCTCGCCGAGACGAGCCGGCACGCGCATGTCTCCATCACGCACCCCTGCGCGTACGCCCTCCCGCTGCTGCGCGAGGCGGGGGTGAGCATCTCGACCGATCTGCACAACTGGGACGGCGCGCAGGCGTATCACGAGGCGTTCGCGTACGAGGCCGACGTCGTGTTCCTGTCGGCGGCCGAGTTGGCGGACCCGGAGCGGACCATGCGGCGGATCGCCGAGCGGGGCCGGGCCGAGGTGGTCGTCGCCACCGCCGGGGCCGAGGGCGCGTACCAGTTGCTGGACGGTGAGCTGACCCGTATCCCGGCCGTCACGCCGAGCGCGCCGGTCGTGGACTCGAACGGGGCCGGGGACGCCTTCGCGGCGGGCTATCTGTTCGGTCGGCTGAGCGGCGAACCGCCCGAGCGCTGCGGGCTCTTCGGCGCGATCGCCGGGGCCTACGCCTGCACGGTGCCGGCCACGCGGGCCGACGTCATCGGCCGCGAGGAACTGCTCAGAGCGGCCACCCCATGACCGTGTAGATCATCCCGGCTATCCAGGCGACTCCGGCGAGGACGGCGAGGAGCAGTCCGGCCATCACGGCCCGCTCGACGGGCTGGGTGGGGCTGGTGGCGGGCTTCGGGGCACGGTGTGTCGTCATGCGTCACAGCCTGCCGATCATGGCGGGGGCCCGGCATCCGTACAGATACTCAGAACCGGTACTCAGAACGGGTACTCAGAACCGGTACTCGGAGGCCGGTGCCGAGTACTCGTGCTCAGGGAACCGTCTCAGGGGGCCGTCTCAGGGGGCCGTCTCAGGGGGCCGTCTCAGGGGGCCGTCTCAGGGGGCCGTCGCCTTCAACTCCCGTCGGCACAGGGCGTCCGCGAGCCTGGTCGTCTCCGGCTGGCGGAAGCGCTGCGCGAGGTGGAGGATGTGGGCGCAGGCGGTGTCCAGGGTCACCCGGTGGCCGACGGAGACGAACACCGGCTTGACGCCCGTCTGGGTGCGCAGTGCCCGGCCGACCTCCTCCTCGCCCGCGAGCAGCGGGGAGGCCGAACCGCGCGGGGCGCCCGGCTCCTCGTACGTGAAGGTGAACGGGTTCTTGGCGACGCCGACCGTCGGAAGGCCGGTGAGGACGCCGAGGTGGCTGGCCAGGCCGAAGCGGCGGGGGTGGGCGAGACCGTAGCCGTCGCAGACGACCAGGCCCGGTGCGCACGGCAGGGCTTCGAGGGCGGCCAGGACGGCCGGGATCTCCCGGAAGGCCAGCAGCCCGGGGACGTACGGGAACGGCACCTGTCCCACGGCCGTGGACTCGGCGACCACGTCGAGGGTCGACGCGTCGAGCACGACGGCCGCGGCCACGACGACATCGCGCTCGTCGTCGTACGCCACGTCGACCCCGGTCACCCGGCCGGTCCCCGGCGGCGGCCCCGGCTCGTCGAGGACCACCCGCCCCCGCAACTCGTCCTGTACGGCCCGGGCCTGGTCCTCGGTGGCGGGCCAGCCCGCGGGGATGCGTACGGTCGTCGTCATGATGTGACGAGCGTACGACCCCGCGGCCGACGGTCACTTGCCGAAGCCGTTCCGGTCCCGTTCTCCCGGGGGATCCCGGTCAGCGTTCCAGGCGTGCCACCCGGCCCTTCTCGCCGGAGGCCCAGCAGGCCCGGTCGGGGGTGCAGTCCACCGTGTCGTACGAGCCGGTGTCCAGGGTGCGCCAGGTGCGGCCGCCGTCCGTGGTGAGGTCGGTGCCGGTGGGGCCGACCGCGAGGGCGGAGGTCCGGCTGTGCGGGAGCCAGGTGACGCCCGAGCGGTAGGCGGGCGGCGGTGTGCCGGCCGTCGTCCAGGTGCGGCCACCGTCGCGGCTGGTCGCGGCCGCCTGTGGGGACGCCTGGTCGGCTCGATAGTCGCCGCCGACCACGATGCCGTGCGTCCGGTCGCGGAAGGCGACGGCGAAGACGCCGCGCGCCGGGTCGCCCGCCGGGATCGGGGTGTCGGTGGCCGTCCAGGTCAGGCCCCGGTCGGAGGAGTGCAGCACGCGCGCGCGTGCCGACCCGCCGGTGGCCAGCCACACGTCCCGCGACCCCGAACTCACCAGGCACTGTCCACTCGCCGCGAAGCCCGCCTCGCCCGTCTGGGCCGCGGGCATGCCGGCACTCGGCAGCACCTTCCAGGAGCGGCCTCCGTCGCGGGTCGACAGGATGCGGAACTTCCCGTCCACCGGGTCGCTCATGGCCAGGCCGTGGCGGCTGTCGAAGAAGGTGATGCAGTCGTAGAAGGCCTTGGCGTCGGTGTTGCGGAACGACTCGGTCCAGGTCGCCCCGCCGTCCTCGGTCCGGAAGACCCGGGACGCCTCGCCCTCGCCGATGGCCAGCACCACGGCACGCCTGCCGTCGAAGGCCTCGATGTCGCGGAACTCCAACTCGGCGGCTCCCGGCGGCGATACGTTCCGCCAGTTCTTGCCGCCGTCGGCGGTACGCAGCACGGTTCCCTTGGACCCGGCCAGCCAGGCGGTGTTGCGGCTGACGGCGGAGAGCCCGCGGAAGCGGACGTCCGTGCCACTGTCCTTCAACTCCCAGCGCGGCGCCTTCCCGCCACCGAAGCCGCCGCCCGAACCGCCACCCACCCTGTTGCCTGCCGCCTGGCCCGATCCCTGGTCCGGTCCGAGTGCCTGCGCGGGTGCCGTGAGCGTGGCGGCGAGCACGAGTCCGCACACCCCCGCGGTCACCAGCCGCCTCGTGGATCCCGTACGCCCTGTGAATCCCGTGCGCCCTGTGGATCTCGTATGTCTCGTGCGTCGCGTCTTCCCCAAGCCCCTCATGGCGGGCGAAGCTAGCCCACTCCCCCAGTGGAGTCCAGATGCCCCGGAAGGCATCGGCGGTCACTTCAGGAATCTTGGATCACTTCCGTGATTGAAGGCGGTGACGGAGGTCACTCGAATTTCATGCCCTTTGGTGAGCACGGATCGGCCGCTTCGAGCGTCTCTACAAGTGCCCGGCTCATCCGTCCGCCGTTCGTCCAGCCGTCACAAGGGAGCAAGGCGTTGTCCACCGTCATCGAGCAGCCCGTAGAGGCCCGTCTCGTCGCCGCGGCTCCGCGGATGCCGAGCATTCCCGCAACCCTCCGCTACGACCCCCACGACCCCTTCGCCGTCCGCATGTCCTTCCCGGCCCCGGCCACGCTCGAAGGTGTGGACGTGATCTGGACCTTCGCCCGCGAGCTGCTCGCCTCGGGCCTGGAGGAGCCGGTGGGACACGGCGACGTCCGCGTGCGGCCGTACGGGTACGACCGCATCGTCCTGGAGTTCCACGCCCCGGAGGGCACCGCCGTGGTCCACGTCCGCACGGGCGAACTGCGGCGCTTCCTGGAGAGTACGACCCAGGTCGTGCCCTTCGGTCTGGAGCATCTGCACCAGGACCTGGACCAGCAGCTGGCCGAACTCCTGCGGGACGCCTGCTGACCCCTTCCGGAGAAGTCAGCGCCCCTTCCCCAGCAGGGTGTTGAGCTCGTCGTGGTCGAGTCCGCCGGCCGGCGACTCGTACGTTCCCGTGTCCAGCAGCTCCCGCGCGGCACGGCGGACCAGTGCGTGTGCGGCCTGCGCGATGCCCGAGCCGACGCTGATCCGGGCGACGCCGAGTGAGGACAGCTCGGCGACGGACGGGGCGCCGGGGCCGGCCATCACGTCGAGCGGACCGTCCACGCCCTCGGCCAGGCCCTTGACGGTGGCCGGGTCGACGGTACCGAGCACGAAGATTCCGTCGGCCCCGGCGGCGAGGAAGGCGGCGGCGCGCTCCAGGGTGGCGGCCAGGTGTCCGGTTCCCCGGAGATACGTGTCGATGCGGGCGTTGACGAACAGCGGCACCCCGGCCGAGTCGACGGCCTCCCGGGCGGCCGCGATCCGCTCGGCTTGCTCGACGACCGATCGAAGGGGCTCGCCACCCCTGCGCGCCCGATCCGGCCCGCACAGGGCGTCCTTGATGTTCACGCCCACGGCCCCGGCCGCCAGTACCGCGCGGACCGTGTCGCCGACACGCTTGGCGTCCTCTGCGTAGCCGGTCTCGATGTCGGCGCTGACCGGCACCCGGACGGCGGCCGCGATGCTCCCCCAGACTCCGTCCGGGGGACCCCCATCTCGCTTCGCTCGCGGCTTCGAGCGCGCTGTCCCGGTCGAGACGGTCACCGTCCGCCGCGCCCAGTTCCCAGGCCAGGCCCGCACCGGTGGTCGCGACGGCGAGGGCGCCCGTCTCCTCAACTCCCGGGCGGCACAGGCCTCTCCTGCCCCTCAGCTCCCGGGCACCCCTGTCGTCGTCATCACCAGGACCACCGCCGAACGCACCTCCTGGACCGCCTGCTTCACGGCGGGAGTCGTCGCCCCGCTGCGTTCGACCAGGTCCTCGATCCGCTGCTTGTACTGCCGCTGTTCCTTGCCCGACAGCAGGGTGCGCAGCTCTGCCCCGGCGGCGAGGGCGACGAGAGCCGCGTCCCGCTCGGGCACCTCCTCGACGGGCACCGGCCCCTCGAGTACCTCCCGGGCCTCCGCGCGCAGCCCGTCCACGACGGCGACGCGGTCGATCTCGTACTCCACCGACGGGAACACCCCCAGCACCCTCGTCTTCTCAGCGCGCAGATACCCGTCGGCGGCGAGCTGCGCCCGTACGGCGTCCAGGGTGACGCGGGCCCGCAGGCCGACCCAGGTCTTCCACCTGTGCGGGCGGGACTCCTCGACGAGTTCCAGGAGCCCGTCGAGGACGGGGTCCCCGGTCTGGGCGTCGGGGTCGGTGGGCGTGGCGATGCCGTCCACGTCGGCGAGCAGCCCGCGCTGCGCAAGCTCGGTGAGGGCACCGGCCCGGACGAGATGGGGGAGGTGTGCGGCGTCGGTGACCTTCAGCTTCGTGGTGTCCCAGGCCAGCAGGTAGAGCCGGGCGGGCAACGAGAGGGAACCGGTGGGCACGGGGTCTCCTTGGTGCGGTCGAGGTGGGGGCTCACGTTAATTCGTTGACAGCCGTGAGAGCCTCTCCTACGGTGTATGACGGTTCTGTTGTCGCCGATTGGAGAAGGACGTTGCTCGTCTGAGGTCCTGAGACACCTCGTCACACACGTGTCCGTGTGTGCGCAGCGTGCGACCTCGGCATTCGAGCCGTCCTCCGGAACAGGGCCTTCCCCTTTCCTCCCAGGATGCCCTGAGGACTTCCGACCGTCCTCCCGGCCGTCATCGCCGCCCCGGTGTCTCGATACGCGTTGCCCTGACCGCATCAAGTACCGCGAGGCGCGTATGTCAACCTTCCCCACCTCCATCACCTGCACCTCCCTTTCCTTCGCCTGGCCGGACGGCACCTCCGTCTTCGACGATCTGCAGGTGGCCTTCGGACCCGGCAGGACCGGGCTCGTCGGCGTCAACGGATCAGGAAAATCAACCCTGTTGAAGCTGATCGCCGGGCAACTGACCCCGGCCGACGGCACCGTGCGCGTCGCGGGCGAGGTCGGCTACCTGCCGCAGAACGTCACCCTGGACACCGGTCTGCGGGTCGACGAGGCGCTGGACATCGCCGGCAAGCGGGCCGCGCTGCACGCCATCGAGGCGGGCGACGTGTCCGAGGCGCACTTCGACATCGTGGGCGACGACTGGGACGTGGAGGAGCGAGCCGTCGCCACCCTCGGCGAACTCGGCCTCGGCCACATCGAGTTGGACCGCACCATCGGCGAGGTCTCGGGCGGCGAGTCGGTCCTGCTGCGGCTGGCCGCGCTGCTGCTGCGCCGGCCCGACGTCCTCCTCCTCGACGAGCCCACCAACAACCTCGACCTGTACGCGCGCCGACGGCTGTACGCGGCCGTCGAGGCCTGGTCCGGAGTCATGATCGTGGTCAGCCACGACCGTGAACTTCTGGACCTGGTCGACCAGATCGCCGATCTGCGTTCCGGAGAGGTGACGTGGTACGGCGGCAACTACTCGGCGTACGAGGAGGCGCTCGCCACCGAGCAGGAGGCGGCCGAGCGCATGGTGCGCGTCGCCGAGTCCGATCTGAAGAAGCAGAAGCGTGAACTGGCCGAGGCGCAGGTCAAGTTGGCCCGACGCAAGAAGTACGGGCAGAAGATGTTCGAGCAGAAGCGTGAGCCGAAGATCGTCATGGGTGCCCGTAAACGGGCTGCCCAGGAGTCCGCGGGCAAGCACCGGATCATGCACGAGGAGAAACTCGCCGAGGCGAAGGAGCGCCTCGACGACGCCGTGGACGCGGTGCGGGACGACGACGAGATCCGCGTCGACCTGCCGTACACGGCCGTGCCGCCGGGCCGGAACGTACTCACGCTCCTGGACCTGGAGTTGGCGTACGGCGCGAGTGTGGGCAGCTTCGATCTGCGCGGGCCGGAGCGGGTCGCGCTGATCGGGCGCAACGGGTCGGGCAAGACGACTCTGCTGCGGACGATCGCCGGGGAGCTGGAGCCGGTCTCCGGAGAGGCACGGGCACATGTGCCCCTGCGTTTCCTGCCGCAGCGGCTCGACGTACTCGACGACGAGCTGACGGTCGCCGAGAACGTGGCCCGGTTCTCGCCCGGCGCCACCAACAACCGGGTCCGGGCACGCCTGGCCCGCTTCCTGTTCCGGGGTGCGCGGGCCGACCAGCGGGCGGCGACGCTCTCCGGCGGCGAACGCTTCCGGGCGGCGCTGGCCGCGCTCATGCTCGCCGAGCCCGCGCCGCAGGTGCTGATGCTGGACGAGCCGACCAACAACCTCGACATGGCGAGCGTGCGGCAGCTCACCACGGCCCTGGAGTCGTACGAGGGAGCGCTGATCGTGGCCAGCCACGACGTGCCGTTCCTTGAGTCGATCGGGATCACCCGCTGGCTGCTGATGGAAGGAGGAGAACTCAAGGAAATCACGCCAGAAGCTGTCGGGTATCCGGGCTAGCTTCGGCGGTATGAGCCAGTTGACCACCGGTACACATCAGCCCATCACCGGCCCTGACCAGCCCGTTTCCGGTACGCACTCGTTCATCGGGGTGTTCGGGGCTCGTGAGAACAACCTCCAGGACGTGACCCTGCGCATCCCGAAGGGCCGGCTCACGGTCTTCACCGGGGTGTCGGGGTCGGGGAAGTCGTCGGTCGTCTTCGACACGATCGCGGTCGAGTCGCAGCGCCAGCTGAACGAGACCTTCACCTGGTTCGTCCGCAACCGGCTGCCGAAGTACGAGCGGCCGCACGCGGAGGCCATCGAGGACCTCTCGCCCGCGATCGTCGTCGACCAGAAGCCGGTCGGCGGCCACTCCCGGTCGACGGTGGGCACGATGACGGACGTGTACTCGGTGATCCGGGTGCTGTTCTCGCGGCACGGCAGTCCGAGCGCGGGCCCGGCCACCGCGTACTCGTTCAACGATCCGTCGGGCATGTGCCCCGAGTGCGACGGCCTCGGGCGCACGGTCCGGCCCGACTGGGACCGCATCCTGGACCCGGACCGGTCCCTGGCGGACGGCGCGATCCTCTTCCCGCCGTTCGCCGCGGGGACCTGGCAGGGGCAGGGGTACACGAACACCACCGAGCTGGATCCGCACAAGCCTGTACGTGAATTCACCACGGCCGAGCGGGAGTTCCTGCTGCGCGGGCGGCCCGGCAGCAAGGTCACCATCAGCGGTTCGGGCGGCACCTGGAACACCGACTACGAAGGGCTCGCCGACCGTTTCGAGCGGCTGTATCTCAAGCGGGACCTGTCCGCGCTCAGCCAGAAGACGCGGGACCAGGTGCAGGGCTATATGACGGAGGGGCTCTGCCCCGGCTGCCGGGGCGCGCGGCTGAACGAGGCGGCACTCGCCACCCGGATCGGCACGGGGCCGACCGGGCGGTCCGGCCTGTCCATCGCCGACTGCACCCGGATGCAGATCAGCGACCTGATCCCCGTACTGAAGGACATCGACGACCCGGTCGCCACACCGGTCGCGGCCGCCGCCGTCGCCTCCCTGGAGCGTATCGAGGCGATCGGGCTCGGATATCTCAGCCTGGACCGGGAGACCTCGACACTGTCCGGCGGGGAAGGGCAGCGGCTGAAGATGGTGCGGCACCTCGGGTCGAGCCTGACCGGGATGACGTACATCTTCGACGAGCCGAGCGTGGGGCTGCACCCGCGTGACGTCGGACGGCTCGGGGATCTGCTGCTGCGGCTGCGGGACAAGGGAAACACCGTGCTGGTCGTCGAGCACGACCCGGACGTCATCGCTCTCGCCGACCACATCGTCGACATGGGACCGGGGGCGGGGGCGGGCGGGGGACGGGTCGTCTTCGAGGGGACGCCCGGTGAGCTGGCCTCGGCCGACACCCCGACGGGCCGCTGTCTGCGCCGCCGCACCGAGGTGAAGCGGCGCACGCGGAAGGCCACCGGCGGGCTCTGGGTGAAGGGCGCCGATCTGCACAACCTGCGGGACGTGACGGTCGAGTTCCCCACGGGAGTGCTGACGGCCGTGACCGGTGTCGCCGGCTCGGGGAAGAGCACGCTCGTCTCGAAGGAGTTCACGGCCGCGCACCCGGACGCCGTGGTCGTCGATCAGTCGTCCATCGGCATCTCGGCGCGGTCCACTCCGGCGACGTACCTCGGCGTCATGGACACCGTACGGAAGATCTTCGCGCGGGAGACGGGCGTGGAGCCCGGCCTGTTCAGTTTCAACTCCGAGGGCGCGTGCGGGACTTGCCAGGGTCGCGGGGTCAGTTACACCGACCTCGCGTTCATGGACCCGGTGACCACGACCTGCCCCGGCTGCGAGGGGCGGCGCTTCAAGGACGAGGTGCTGCGGCTGACCGTGGGCGGCAACTCCATCGTCGACGTACTGGAGATGACGGCCGATCAGGCTCTGGACTTCTTCGAGGACTCGGGCGTACGCCGCCGTCTGCGGGCTCTACGGGACGTGGGGCTCACGTATCTGACGCTCGGTCAGCCACTGTCCACGCTCTCCGGCGGGGAACGGCAGCGCATCAAACTCGCGACTCGGCTCCACCGGACGGGGGCGGTGTACGTCCTCGACGAGCCGACGACCGGCCTGCACATGTCGGACGTCGACGGTCTGCTCGCCCTCCTCGACCGGCTGGTCGACGCGGGCAACACGGTGCTGGTCGTCGAGCACAACCTCGACGTGGTCGCCCACGCCGACTGGGTCATCGATCTGGGGCCCGACGGCGGCAAGGAGGGTGGTCGGGTCGTCTTCGAGGGGACGCCCGGGCAGCTGCTCGATGCGGAGGGGTCGTTCACGGCGGAGCACCTTCGGCGGTTCGTGGGGTAGGGCTCCGCAGGGGCAAGGGGGCACCAGGTTGTGACGGAGGGTGCGGGACGGTGGGGGCTGGTCGCGCAGTTCCCCGCGCCCCTTCGGCGCGGAGCGCCTCGCGGATACGGACACACCCGCCACAATCCCCTCGCCAGCCCCGCACCCCCGGGGGCTGTTGTGACTCCGGCATGGGCTGCATGATGTGCGGGGACACACCCGGCCGAGACGGAGAAACGCACGTGCCCAGCCAGAAAGCCCTCATCCGCCGCCCGAGCCCCCGCCTGGCCGAGGGTCTGGTCACGCACATCGAGCGCACGAAGGTCGACGTCGAGCTGGCGGCCGAACAGTGGGAGGCGTACGCGGAGGCGCTGCGTGCGCACGGCTGGGAGACCGTCGAGGTGGAGCCCGCCGACGACTGCCCGGACTCCGTGTTCGTGGAGGACGCGGTGGTCGTCTACCGCAACGTGGCGCTGATCGGCCGCTCGGGCGCGCAGTCGCGGCGCGGCGAGACCGCCGGGGTCGAGGAGACCGTGGCGCGGCTCGGCTGCTCGGTGAACTGGGTGTGGGAGCCGGGCACGCTCGACGGCGGCGACGTCCTGAAGGTCGGCGACACGATCTACGTCGGCCGGGGCGGACGGACCAACGGGGCCGGCATCCAGCAACTGCGGGCCGCGTTCGAACCGCTGGGCGCACGAGTCGTCGCCGTACCGGTGAGCAAGGTGCTGCACCTGAAATCGGCCGTCACCGCGCTCCCGGACGGGACGGTCGTCGGGCACGAACCGCTGGTGGACACCCCGTCGATCTTCCCGCGCTTCCTCGGGGTGCCGGAGGAGTCCGGCGCCCATGTGGTGCTCCTCGGCGGCGGCAAGCTGCTGATGGCGGCCAGCGCGCCCAAGACCGCCGAGCTGTACGCCGATCTCGGCCACGAGCCCGTCCTCGTCGACATCAGCGAGTTCGAGAAGCTCGAAGGCTGTGTGACATGCCTCTCGGTCCGGCTCAGGGGGCTGTACGCCTGAACGACCGCCGGGGACACCCGTTCGCCTCCTTGGACCTGCGGTGTCCGCCAGGTGGGCGACTCAAGGAAGCGGCTCCTGGCGATCTCCGGAGAGATCGTCGCTGATCAGGACCCTTTACGTAGCGCTTAACCTACGGCATCGTAACCTACGGATACGTAGCCTACGATGCCGTAGGTTGTGTGAACGCTCAGCATTTACGTCCCCCTGGAGCCCCCGTGACGATCACTTCTCCCCATCTCGGCAGCCCGTCCTCCGACTGGACCGACGCACGGCTGCTGTACGCGCTGGAAGAAGTGGTGGAGACCGAACTCAACCGTCATCTGAAGGTCGCCAAGGACTGGATGCCGCACGAGTACGTGCCCTGGTCCGACGCCCGTAACTTCCCCGGCATCTTCGAGGACGGCGAGGCCTGGGACAAGGAACAGTCCAAGGTCACCGAGCTCGGCCGCATCGCGCTGGTCGTGAACCTCCTCACCGAGGACAACCTGCCCAGCTACCACCACGAGATCGCTTCCCTCTTCGGCCGCGACGGCGCCTGGGGCACCTGGGTGCACCGCTGGACCGCGGAGGAGGGCCGGCACGGCATCGTGATGCGCGACTACCTGCTCGCGTCGCGCGCCGTGGACCCGGACAAGCTGGAAGCCTTCCGTATGCAGCACATGAGCGAGGGCTTCGAGTCGGACAACCGCCACTCGATGCTGCACTCCGTCGCGTACGTCGCCTTCCAGGAGCTCGCGACCCGCGTGTCGCACCGCAACACCGGCCACCAGTCGGGCGACCCCGTCTGCGACCGCATGCTGGCGCGCATCGCGACCGACGAGAACCTGCACATGGTCTTCTACCGCAACCTCCTCAAGGCCGCGTTCGAGCTGGCCCCCGACCTGACCATGCAGGCCGTGCGGGACGTCATCGTCCAGTTCCGGATGCCCGGACACGGCATGCCCGGCTTCGAGCGGGCCGCCGCGCAGATGGCGATCGGCGAGGTCTACAACATGCGGATCCACCACGACGACGTGCTGATGCCGGTGCTGCGTCACCTCAAGGTCCTGCAGATCGACGGTCTGGGCCCCGAGGGCCTCAAGGCCCAGGAAGAGCTGGGTCTCTACATGGGCGGGCTCGACGCCGAGGCCGCCAAGTTCGACGAGAAGCTCGCGGCTCGCAAGGCGCGGATGGCGGCGAGGGCTGCCGCCGTATAGCCGGTTGGCTCTGGGCGGGTGCGGTTGTTCGTCGGCTGCTGGCCAGTTGTGGCTGAGCGCGCAGTTCCCCGCGCCCCTTACGGGGCCTCCTCGGGCTCATTCGTACGCCGTCATCTGCGCCAGTGCCGCGTCCCGGACGTCGGGGTGTGGGTGGCGGCGCAGGGCTCGTAGCTGGGCCCTCCACGGAGGCGCCCAGCCCGTGCGGGTGCCGAGCGTGGCCGTGATCGCCGTGGCCAGCAGTCCCTCGCTGTGGCCACCGTGGACAGTCAGCCGTTGGGCGGCGCCGAGCAGGATCTCGGCGTCGCCCTCCTGCGTCCGGCGGAGCCTCGCGGCGAGTTCCGTGGCGGTGCGGGCGGCGAGTGCCGGCCGGCCTTCCGTCAGCGCGGCCAGCCGGTCCAGGGACGCGTCGACCCGCTCCGCCTCCGCGTCCAGGTCGAGATGGAACGCCGCGACGGTGGCGGCCTGCGGTACGAATCCGTCGTAGCGCGCGAGCAGCTTGCCTGCCCCGAGGGCCGCTTCCCTGATGGGTCCCGCGGCCGTTCTGGCCTGCTGGGCGAGCCGGGCGACGAGGTGGTCGATCCGTTGGCGGGCGGGGCGGTCGCGGCGGGGTTCGGCGTCGGCGGCGAAAGCGCCTGCGCCGGTCTCCGTTTCGGACTCGGGCTCGGACTCCCCCTCCGCCTGCGCCTCCGCCTCCGCCAGTACGCGCAGAGCTTCCCGCAGGCCCCTCGCTCCCCCGGCCGATCCCGCCGCCGCGATCACGAGGCCCTGCGCCGCCGCCCGCCAGCTCGTGCGGTTCGACAGGTCAGCCGTGGCGGAGGCCAGGACGGTGGGAGCGTCCGGGGACCAGGGCGCCCAGTGGGACAGGGCGGCGAAGGCGAGGGTCGCCGTCGCCGGGTCGTTGGTCGCGCACACGTCACGGACGAGACGGGCGTACCGCTCGCGGTGCCGTTCCGGCAGGTCGAGGGGTGAGAAGCGCAGGACGGCAGCGCGGAGCACCGGTTCGGCGCCCGACGCGTCGCGCAGAAGTGTCCAGACGTTCTCCTCGGTGAGCAGCGCGCCCGCGAAGGCGACGCACGCGGCCCGGACGTCGAGGTGGGCACCGGGACGCTCGTACGCCTCGGCGAGGAGCCCCGCCGCCATCGGTATCGGGAGCCGGGCGGCGGCGAGACGGGCGGCCTCCTTGCGGCTGGTCACCTTGACGCCCGGGCCGAGCAGCACCTCGCGCAGCTGTCCCACCAGCCGCGACGGCGCCACGTGCCGGGATGCCCGGGTCGCCGCGTACACGGCGACGCGGGCGCGGTCGTTCCCGGCGTGCGCGAGGAGTTCGGGCAGCATGTCGCCCGGCCGGTCGGTGTGGGCGAGCGCGCCGAGCGCGGCCTCCGCGAGCACGACGTCCGACGAGCCGGTCCAGTCGCGTACGAGTCCGACGCCCGCGCCGGGTATCCGCGCGCCCTGCGCGATGGCGGCGGCCCGTGCGTACGACGGCAGCCCGGCGTCGGCGGCCTGCTCGGCCAACTGTCTGGCCACGGCCTCCTGTTGGCGTGGCAGCCAGCGCCGTACGTCGTGGCCCACCGGCACGGTCCACGAGCTGCCCTTGGTGAGGAAACGCCCGTACGGCGGGGTGTCCGCGAGGAGCACGTCGAGGAGGTCGGTGCGGCGTCGGGTGATCACGTGCTGGACCGGCCACAGTGTTCCCGCCGAGGGTTCGAGCGAGAGGATGCGCGCGACCCGTTCGTCGCGGGTGGCGGGCGGTTCCAGCCACAGCTCGACCGCGTCGCGTACGGTGCGGTCGTTTCCGAACCGGACGGCCTGCCACAGGAGTTCCTGCAGTTCGGGCATGCCGGCGGCGCGACGTCCCACGGCCCGGGCGAGCGAGAAGGCGAGGCTGTAGTCGGCTTTCTCCGCGCCCGCCTCGATCCACGGCCTCAACGCCTCGTACACCTGGTGTTCCTGGCCGCGCCGCAGCTTCTCGTCGAGTCGGCCCAGGTCGGCGCCTCCGGTGTTGCCGGAGATCCGGACGAGTGTGCGCAGGGCCCAGTTCACCAACTCCCGTGATCCGCCCGCCGCGTGCTCGCGCAGCACGGACAGGGCGAGCTCGCTGAGGTTGCCCCGGGTCTGGTGCGAGGAGTCCCGGGCCTCGACGGCGTCGGCGGCGATCCGGTCGAGGTGCGGCTCGGCGTCCTCGGTGAACAGGGCGGGCGGGGTGCGGGACATCGCGTTCAGGGCGGGCAGCCGCACCGGATCCTGCTCGTTGCGCAGCCTGGCCGACTCCTCCAGTACGGCGGTGACGGCCGCGGAGTCGCCGGAGCGGGCGGCGTTGCGGATCAGCAACGGCCAGGCCAGCGCCCGGTCTTCGGCTGCGGGACGGCGCGTCGCCTCGATGAGCCGCTCCCGTACCTCGGCGACGGGCAAGAAGGATTCGGCGAGCAGCACGGTGTCCCATGTCTCTCCGCGTTCGCGTGCCGCGGCGGCCATCCGCCGGGCCTCCTCTGCGACACAACTGCGGGGCAGCGCCTCAAGGATGACCGCGTCCACGGTGGCACCGTCCGCACCCCGGTCCGTGGTCGACGCCGTGTAGAAGGCGTGGCGGCGAGCGGGCGGCAACGCCTGGAGGAGCGGCGCGAGGCCACCCGACGCGGCCAGCATCCGCCCGTAGACGGCGAGTTCCTCCGCCCCGGATCGCGCCAGTCTGCGTTGCAGCGAGCGACTGCGTGCGCCGATGTAGGAGGGGAAGCGGTCCGAGATCAGCAGCCGGAGCACCCGTTCGGGCGCGACGGCGGCGAACGCGCCCGCCTGGTCGAGGAGTTGAGCCGGGATCCGGGAGGGCCCGAGACGCTCGACCAGCTCCAGCACACGCAGTGGCTCCACGTCCGCGGTGACGACGACGACCTCCGTGTACCGCTGCCACCAGGCGTCGCGCAGCGATTCCGGCAGGGCGGCCAACTCCCGTTCCGCCACGTCCAGCAGGGCTCCGGGGTGCCGTCGGCCGAGGGGCTTCGATCCCTTCACGGCGTGCAGCAGCGAGGGCAGCAGTCGGGCGACCGTCTCCGGGGAGCACCCGGGCAGCAGCCGTGCCGCCTCCTCGTCGCCCCATTCCGCCCGTACCTCGTCGACGAGCCGGTCCGCCAGCGCGGTGCGCCGGCCCGCGACGACAGCACGCAGCAGCTGTCGGCGTATCACCTCGGGCGCGTCGGTGAGCGCCGACTCGTAGGCGGAGTCCGGCACTTGGAGGCTGTCGGCGGTGCGCAACGCGTGCCCGCGCACGAAGGAGTCCGGATCGGCGATACGCGCCGCGATCCACTCGGTGTCCCCGGCGACGGCCGCCGCGACGACAGCGAGCCCACGCTCGTAGGCGCCGCGCGTTTCGAGCTCGTCCAGCAGCGGACACGTCTCCTCCAATTCCCGTGTGCGAGCGGCGAGTTCGCGCATGCGCAAGGGGTACGGGAGTGGATCGAGGGCGTTCAGCAGGCTCTCGGCCTGGTGCTGCGGGGCGTGGACCATGGGGTGGATTGTGCCTGTCGGGGACCGTGGTGCGCGCCGGATTACCGATGCGGCCTGCCCCGAAGCCGAAAGCCGCCCATCGTGCCGCGACCGTCCGTCGTACGCATTTACGGTTCGCGCCCGCGGTGCAACGGTGCCCGGAGGGGGTGAGACACCATGGCACAGACCCATGAGTGGATGTTCTACGAGGTCATGTGGCGCGGCTGGGCGGGCAAGGGACAGGTTCCGTATCCCGTGCCCTGGTGGGCGCAGCAGGCCTTCCGGCACTGGAGCGACGACTTCGACGCCGGGACGTACGAGTCGAAGGAGGGGGCCTTCGCTTCCAACGCCCTGTACCGCTACTGGCACATGGTCGGGGTCAAGGACCACCGGCAGGAGTCCCTGATCGGGCAGGCCGGTGAGATCGAGCCGGTCTACGACAAGTACTGTCTCTCGTTCTTCCTGCACGATCCGGCGACGGGCACGCTGCGGCTGCCCCAGCTCCCGGACGGCGGAAGCGTCGAACAGCGCATGGAGGCACCGCACTTACCGGTCGTCCTCACGACGTTCCGTACGCCGGAGGGCGTCGAGTTCGTGCAGCGCACCTTCGCCACGCCCGTCGGCGCGCGGCAGCGGGACCTGGTCGTGTCGCGGGTGACGGTGAGCAGCCCGACCGGGCAGCCGCACGAGGGGCTGCTGTGCGCGGCGGTCATGCCCGCGGGGCCGAGCGGGTTCCAGCGGCACGACCGCAACGGCCGTCAGATCGCCGACCGGCGGCTGACCTACCTGCGTCACTTGCCGGACGAACAGCGCGTGGAGACCAACTCGGGGTGGGGGCCGGTCTTCGACACCCCGCCCGAGCAGTACGGCGTGTACGGCAACCCGGACTCCTCCTTCGATCCGGACACGTATCTGGCGCACAGCCCGTTCCACGACCTGGTGACGGGCGGGAAGCTGAACGGCGCCCTGGACGCGCAGGACCAGGTGGCCGGGCTGTGCAGTGCCGTGTTCGCCTGGCCGTTCCGGGTCGCCGCGGACGAGGTCTTCGAACTCGACGTACGGCTGCCGGTCGATCTGTACGCCGGAGCCGACGATCTGGCGGAGCTGAAGGGAACTCCGGCGACTGAACTGGAGTCCGCCAACCGTGACTTCTGGGCGGCGAAGCTGCTGGGACAGGGGCTCCAGCCCCAACTACCCTCCCCGGTCGGTCATCTGACGGATCTCTTCCGGCAGTCGCGGTCGCAGCTGCTGATCCTCTCGGACCACGGGGAGATCCATCCGGGCCCGACGGTCTACGACTCGTTCTGGATCCGCGACTCGTCGGTGGAGGCCACTGCCTGCTCACTGGTCGGCGATTCGGCTCTGGCCGAGCACCAGTTGGGCACGCACTACCCGCTGCGGTTCAACAGGGGCACCGGCCGGATCGGCCCCTGCGCCGAGTACGGCTTCTACGGCGGCCCGCACGAGAAGGACGACCGCGAGTGGGACAGCAACGGCCAGGCGCTGTGGGCGATCGGCCGGTTCGACCGTACTGCCGGCCGACAGGCGGCGTTCGGGGCGAAGTTGTACGTCCCGTACGTGCGCGACGCGGCCCGCTGGCTCCGCGACAACCGTGACGGGTACGGGCTGTTGCACAGCGGCTGGAGCGCCGAGCACCTCGGCGAACGCGACAAGCCCCACTACTGGGACGACCTCTGGGGCCTCGCCGGACTGTACGAGGCGGCGCGCCTCGCGGAACGGATCGACGCACCCGAAGTCCCCGAACTCTGGGCCGCCTTCGACGACTTGAAGCGGGCAACCGGAGACTCCATCCGCTGGGTGCTGGCCGAGCAGCGTGCCCGCGGCGCCTGGGAGACGTACATCCCGACCGGGCCCGCCGACGTCGGACGGCTCGACTCCACGATGATCGGCACGGCCGCCTACTTCCACCCGCTGCGCCTGCACATGGGCAGCAAGCTGGGCGAAGAGGTCGACCGGGCCGCCCGCCTCACCCTGGACACGATGTACGCGCACTTCGTCACCGGCGGCTATCGTCACGAGGCGGCCTGGAACGCGTACGGACCCTATCTGACCCTGCAGTTGGCACACGCGTACCTGCTGGCGGGCGATCCCGCCCGGATGGACGCGCTGCTCGGCTGGACGGTCGGCGCGGGCTTCCCCCGAACGGCGGGCCGGGTGGCGGCACTTGGCGCATGGAACGAGCAGCATGCGTTCCCGGTCGCCTCGGACTTCGCCGAAGTCCCGTACCGGCCTTGGTACATGGGCGACATCCCGCACGGCTGGGCGGCGGCCGAGTATCTGCTGCTGATCCGCGACATCCTCTTCTTCGAGGCGGACGAGGACCGCGATCCGCATCTCTACATCGCGCCGGGCGTACGTCCGCACTGGGTACCGGAAGGCGAACGGGTCGCGGTGGAAGCGGCGCCCACGCTCTTCGGGGAACCGTTCGGGTACCGGCTCGCGCACGATCCGGCCGGGCGAACGGTGACCGTCGACATCACGGAGGCTCCGGACGGCGTGCGGTTCGTCTATCCGTGCCGGTTCGGCCGGGTGCGCGCGGCGTCCGCCGACGGGCGGGAGCTGGAGGTGACGGGCCAGGACGTGCGGGTACCGGCCGGGACGGAGCGGTTCATGGTGACGTACGAATGACGGGCGCCGCCGTCAGTACTGCTGCTGGTGCTGTCGCTGGTCCTGCTGGTCCTGCTGGTCCTGCGTGCGGCGGAGACTGAGCCGCTCCTTCTCGGACAGGCCACCCCAGACGCCGAAGCGTTCATCGTGGTCGAGCGCGTATTCGAGGCAGGCGGAGCGTATCTCGCACAGTCCGCAGATGCGCTTCGCCTCACGCACCGAGCTGCCCGGCTCGGGAAAGAAGAACTCGGATCCGGTCTGGGCGCACAGTGCCTGTTCCTGCCAGGAGAGGTCGGGCGCGGCGATGGTGTCGTTGTGCATGCCCAGGATCGTGCCGCGCACCGAAAAACGTTCGATCAACGCCGGATCAATGCCAGGCCCCGGCACGCCACGGCCGGCTCCAGTGTTGAGCGCGCGGACCCCATGATGTGGGCCGGAGTGGGCGGGCCGCACGGCGGCGCGCCCCAAAGGGCGCGGGGAATTGCGCGCCAAGCCCCCCACCACCCCGCACACCCACAACCGCAAGCACCCAGCCACACACAGAGAGCACCCAAGCACCAAGGGTAACCAAACGCCCCGCCAAGCCCAGCGGCAGCGCCAGGGCGCGTTTGTCAGTGCACGGTGCCAGACTCGGCAGTGCAGGCAACGGGACCCCTCAAAGGAGGGCAACATGCTCACCACCCGTTTCGTCACCGGCGCCCCGAACTGGGTCGATCTCGGCACGAGCGACATCGACGGCGCCACATCCTTCTACAACGGCCTCTTCGGCTGGGACTTCCGGTCGGCTGGACCGGAGTCCGGCGGCTACGGCTTCTTCCAACTGGCGGGGAAGACCGCCGCCGGCGGCATGCAGACCTCTCCCGAACAGGGCCCACCGTCCTGGAACGTGTTCTTCCAGACCCCTGACGCCGACGCCACCGCCAAGGCCGTCGAGCAGACCGGTGGCCGCGTGCTCATGGCGCCGGACGACGTCATGGAGGAGGGCCGGCTGGCCGTCTTCAGCGACAAGGCCGGCGTCTCCTTCGGCGTCTGGCAGCCGGGCCGGCTGCGCGGCATCGACGTCGCGAGCGACCCGGGCTCCCTGTGCTGGGTCGAGCTCTACACACCGGACATCGCCGCGGCGGCCGCGTTCTACAACTCCGTACTGGGCCTGGAGACCTCGGCCATGCCGTTCCCCGGCGGCACGTACACGTGCGTGAATCCAGCGGAGGGCGGCGAGGACTCCATGTTCGGCGGTGTCGTCCCACTGGCCGACGACCCGCTGGAGCGCGAGACGGGTGCTTACTGGCTGCCGTACTTCGAGGTCACGGACACCGATGCCGTGGTCGCCAAGGCCGAGGAGTTGGGCGGCACGGTCCGGATGCCCGCCACGTCACTGGAAGGCGTCGGCCGTATCGCCAAGCTCGCCGACCCGTACGGCGCGCGCTTCGCGGTGATCAAGAGCGAACCACAGAGCTGACCACACAACGGCGACAGGACTGCTCACAGAACTGCTCACAGCCCTGCCGACAGGACTGCCGACAGGACTGGTGACCAGAGGCCTGGCAACAGTGGCCAACAGGCCAGACAGCAGGGCGGACGGTGGCCGGGCCCCCTCGACAGGGACTCGGCCACCGCGCCGTCGACTTCGCCGTCAACTTCTGAACGCAAGCAGATTTCGAGAGCGCTCTCAGTCATAACCCTTGACGCCTCAACTCCCCCTGGGAACAGTGGTGCACCGCAGGGCGCCGATCCCCCCACGGGTCGGCCCATCCCCCTGCCTCCCCCCACATCCCAGGAGACTTCCGTGATCTCACGCAGAGCGTTCCTGTCCGGAGCCGCAGCCGTCGGAGCCACCGCGAGCTACCCCGTCTGGGGAAGCGCCCTCAGCCCCACTGCCGAGGCGGCTCCCGCCACATGTGAACTCGCCCTCAAGAACGCCTCGTTGCCGGGCACGGTCCGCGCGTACGTCACCGGGCACGAGCAGTCGACGGGCGACTGGGTGCTGCTGCGGGCCGACGGCAGCGTCTACCGGCCCACCTCCCCCTCGGCGCCGCAGACCCCGCTGCCCGTCGACTGCGCCATCCCGCTCGGCGCCGCCGGCTCGGCACCGAAGATCCTGACGCTGCCTCAGATGTTCGGCGCCCGCGTCTACTTCGTACGGGACAGCACGCTCAACTTCTTCCTCAACCCGGGCCCCGCGCTGGTGGAGCCCGCGTTCGCCACGCCCGGCGACTCGAACTACGGCAAGACCTGGTCGTTCTGCGAGTTCACGTTCAACACCCAGCAGCTGTACGCCAACATCAGCTACGTCGACCTGGTCACCGCCCTCCCGATCGGCCTGACCCTGGAGGGCGACACCACGCACACGGTCGCGCCCCTGCCCGACGGCGCGGTCGACCGGATCGCCTCGGACCTCACGGCACAGGCGGCCAGGGACGGCCAGCCCTGGGACAAGCTGGTGATCCGCGGCGACGGCGGCTCCGTACTGCGCGTGATCTCCCCGCAGAACCTGATGGCCCCGTACTTCGACCGGCCCGCCGAGATGCCGTTCCGCGACCTCTGGAACAGCTACATCGACGAGGTCTGGGCGAAGTACCGCTCGACCGACCTGAAGATCGACCTCCAGGGCGGCCGGGGCACGCTCACCGGCCGGGTCAGCGGTGACACGCTCACCTTCGCGGGCGGCCACACCTTCGCCAAGCCCACGTCGAAGGACATCTTCACCTGCAACCACGGGCCGTTCGCCAACAACCCGGGCGACTCCGACGACAAGAAGGCCCTCCTCGCCCGCCTCGCCGCCGGCTTCAACCGCTCGATCATGCTCACCCACCCCACCCAGCCCAACGGCACGACCACCGCCGACTACTACAAGGGCTCGGCCGTCAACCACTGGTCGCGTGTCGTACACGCCAACTCGCCCATCGGCTACGCCTTCCCGTACGACGACGTACGCCCGGACGGCCAGCCCGACGTATCGGGCGCGGCCCACGACGGCAACCCGCGCCGCTTCACGGTGACGGTCGGGTCGTAAGCGCGTAGGCGCTCCGCTGGGCCTGCGGTTTCGTCTGCGGGTGAGTCGTGGCTGGTCGCGCAGTTCCCCGCGCCCCTGAAAGACGGGGCTGCGCCCCTGTCTTTCATCTTTTGGGGGCGCGGGGAACTGCGCGAGCAACCCCCACCGGCCCGCACCCAAAACAGAACCCCTCCGCGGAGCGGCTACGCCGAGGCCCGCCTCACCAATGTCGTGGGCAGAACCACACTGGACGGCGCCCCCGCCAATCCGCCGGAGGCCACCGCGGTCCGGTCGAGCCCCCGCAACAGCAGCCGCGCCATCAGCCGACCCATCTCCTCGATGTCCTGCCGGACCGTCGTGAGCGGTGGGTCGGCCTGCTCGGTGAACGGCAGCATGTCGTCGAAGCCGACGACCGCGACGTCCTCGGGCACCCGCCGCCCCCGCTCACGCAGGACGCGCATGGCGCCGACCGCCGTGAGGTCGTTGGCGGCGAACACCGCGTCCAGGTCGGGGCAGCGGTCGAGGAGTTCCCGCATGGCGCGCTCACCGCCCGCCGGGGTGAAGTCGCCCTCCGCGATCAGCTTCGGGTCGGCGTCCACCATCACGTCCCGGAACCCGTCGAGCCGGTCGACCGCCGAGGTCTGGTCGAGGGCGCCGGTGATGTGGGCGATGCGTCGGCGGCCCAGCCCGACGAGATGGCGTACGGCCTCGCGGGCGCCACCCCGGTTGTCGCAGTCGACGTACACCGCGCCGCGCGAACCGTCGCTCCAGCCGGGCCGCCCGCCGTACACCGTCGGCACACCGTGGATGAGGCCGGGCAGCGGGTCGTCGAGGTGCAGCGAGAAGACGAGCGCGCCATCGACATGGCCGCCGGCGAGATAGCGGCCCACGCGCGCGTGGTCGGCGCGCCCCTCCGTGAGCAGCAGTACGAGCTGGGAGTCGTGAGCCGTCAGTTCCTTGCTGATGCCCCGGAGCTGGAGCGCGAAGAAGGGGTCGGCGAAGACCTTGGTCTCCGGTTCGGCGATCACCACGGCGACGGCGTCGTGCCGCCGGGTGACGAGGCTGCGCGCGGCCTGGTTGGGCACATAGCCGAGTTCCTCGACGGCCTGCCTGACCCGCTCGACCAGGGGCTCCCGCACACCGTCACCGCCGTTGACGACACGCGACACGGTGGCCCGGGACACTCCGGCCCTGGCGGCCACGGCCTCCAGCGTCGGGCGGGGCTCTGTCGACTGCTCGGACACCTCGGGGCTCCTCAGGGCGGCGTTTGCGGATCAGGATAGCCGCCGTACGACGCACCATTGAGAGCGCTCCCTGTTCGAATGGTCGAGTGTGCACCCCCGAAGAACCGCCTAACCCACGCCGCAAAGGGGCGCGGGGAACTGCGCGACCAGCCACATCGAACCCGCAGACACCAACCAGCCCCTCAAGCGGAGCTGTCAGTGCTCGTGCGGCTCGTGTGGCTCGTATCCCGGGATCGTCCCGTCCGTCTTCTTCACCAGGAACAGGCCCGCCATTCCCATGTCCGAGTGGCTCTGGACGTGGCAGTGGTACATCCATGCCCCGGCGCCGACGCCCTCCCCGGCGATCACCTGGAAGCCGAACGAGTCGGCGGGTCCCACGATCTTGTTGTCGATGACCTGGCTCGGGTCGTCGGGGCCGGCCAGCAGGCCGGTGCGGTTGTCCGCCCAGCGGTGACCGTGCACATGGAACGTGTGGTAGTACTCGCCGTGCGTGATCATCACGAACTCGACGCGATCGCCCACCGTGGCCTCGAAGTTGGGGCTCTGATGGCCGGGCTTGTTGTTGATCGTCATGTCGTTGAAGACGATCGTGTGCGTCTTGTCGGGGAGGATGTCGCCCTTGCGGCGGACGATCACAGGACCGTAGAGGCCCTTGCGGAGGCCACCCGTGCCGTGTTCGGTGCCGACGACATGGTCGTGGTAGTGCCAGTAGCCCGCGCTGCCCGCCCGCCAGGTGCCGTCCTTGCGGCGGCCGGGGGCGTGGGTGCGCCAGGTGTACGTACGGGTGTCGCCCGGTTCCACCTGGGACCTGCTCAGCTTCGTGCCGTCGCTGGAGATCTCGTAGTCCAGGCCGTGGACGTGCAGACTCGCCGCCACGTCCATCGTGTTCTCGACCTCGATGTGGGCGGTGTCGCCCTCGTTGAGTTCGATCAGCGGGCCGGGGATCGAGGCCTTGCCCTTCTCGAAGCCGTAGCCCATCGATCCGTCGGCGAGCTTCTCGATGTAGAGCTTGAGGTGCTTCACCTCGCCGCCCGCGGGCGCGGTCCGGACCGGACTGTCCGCGGAGGTGGCGTCCTGCGCCGCCACGAGCGACAACGATGTCGCGACCGTGGCCACCGCGGCCCCGCCCAGCACCATCCGCCGGCTGAGGCCGCGTCTGTCCATGTCGTCCGTGGTGCCCATGCCGAACTCCCCCAACTGGGTGCGGAATCAACGGAATTGACGGAATTGAAGGACCGAGTGACAGAGACGAACCCGGGAGACGGTAGTGGCATCGCGCCCGTTTATCCACACCCAGGACAAAGTTCGTGCGATCCCGGTCATACCTATTGGCGAGTTCCACGAAAAGGTCTAGCTTCCATGGCGCTGTTGCTGTGACCGACGAGGGATGGGTGACCACATGCGGCGCACTCCGCATCAAAAGCCCTTGACCGTACGAGGGTTGAGCATCACCAGACGCAGAGCCAGACACAGGGGCTGGGCGGCCGCGCTGGCCGCCGGAGTCGTCACCGCGGGTGTCCTCTCGGGGCCGGCCGCGAGCGCGCGCCAGGCGCCCGACCCGGCGCTGACAACGATGTCGATCAAGTCGCCGCCCGGCGGCGCCAACGTACGTGTGCTGATCTTCCACGGATCCGCGGCGAACGGCGAGGAGTCGCCCGTCGTCAACGCCGGGATCGAGGCGATCGAGGACATCGGCCTGACGGGGCCGGCGGCACAACGGTTCAGCGTGACGGCCACGGACGACGCCTCGGTCTTCACCAACGACACGAAGCTCAGCCGCTTCAACGCCGTCGTCTTCCTGACCGGCGGCGGTGACATCCTCGAACCGGAGCAGGAGTCCGGCCTGGAGGCGTACATGGAGGCGGGCGGCGGTTTCCTCGGCATCCATGACGCGGCCCGCGCCGAGCCCTACTCGGACTGGTTCTCGGGACTCGTCGGCGCCCGTCCGGCGGCCGGCAGCCCAACCGCCGTACAGCGCGCAACCGTTGAGGTCGGTGACCGTCAGCACCCGGCCACCAAGGACCTCCCGCTCCAGTGGAAGCGCCCCGACCAGTGGCTGAACTGGGTCAAGAACCCGTCCGGCGACGTGCACACCGTGGCCCGCGTCCGCGAGTCGACGTACCAGCCGGGCGACAGCAAGAACGGCGCGGACCACCCGGTGTCCTGGTGCCGCGACTACGACGGCGGCCGCTCCTTCTACACCGGCATGGGCGGCACGGTCTCCTCGTACGACGAGACGGACTTCCGCGCCCATCTGCGCGGCGCCCTGAACTGGACGACCCGTATCGCGCAGGCCGACTGCAAGGCCACGATCAACGCCAACTACAAGGCGGAGCGCCTGACCCAGCCCAACCAGCCGGGGCAGAACGACCAGATCGGCGAGCCGCACGGCCTGGTCACCGCGCCCGACGGCCGTGTGTTCTACATCGGCCGGGGCGGCGCCGACTCCTCGCAGCCCGTCGTCACGGACTGGAACAACCCGGACATCGGCAAGGGCAAGGGCGAGATCCACGTCTACGACCCGAAGACCAAGAAGGTCTCGCTGGCGGGCGCGCTCACCGTCTTCGGCAACAAGGGCGGCGGCGACGAGCTCATCAAGGTCGAAGAGGGCCTGCTGGGCATCGAGTTGGACCCGCGGTTCGAGGAGAACGGCTGGGTGTATCTGCACTACACGCCCCACTCCCGGATCAACCGCGACACCCGGATGGCCGAGCGCTACGTCTCCCGCTTCACGCTCAACTCGACCACAAGCAAGCTGGACATGAGCAGCGAGAAGGTCCTGCTGAAGTGGCCCGTCCAGATCCACAGCTGCTGCCACTCGGGCGGCGGCATGGCGTGGGACTCGAAGGGCAACCTCTACATCGCGACCGGCGACAACAACTCCAGTGGCTTCAGCGGCGGTTACTCGGGCAACAACCCGCAGCCGAACTACAAGGGCGTCTCCTTCGCGGACGCGCGCCGCACCGCGGGCAACACCAACAACCTCAACGGCAAGATCCTGCGCATCCACCCGGAGCAGGACGGCACGTACACGCTGCCCGAGGGGAACCTCTTCACGGGCAAGGAGACCGCCGAGGGCGGCGGGAAGACGCGCGGCGAGATCTATGTGATGGGTGTCAGGAACCCCGCGCGCATCTCCATCGACAAGAAGACGGACACCCTGTACGCGGGCTGGGTCGGCCCGGACGCCGGGGCGCCGTCGACGACCTGGGGGCCGGCGAAGTACGACACGTTCGCCGCGATCACCAAGCCGGGCAACCACGGCTGGCCGTACTGCATGGGCAACAAGCAGCCCTACCGGGACCGCAACCTGCCCGATCCCAACCAGCCGCTCGGCTGGTACAACTGCGACGCGCCGAAGAACGAGTCGCCCAACAACGACGGCCTCGTCAACCTGCCGCCGGTCACCTCCAACACCATCTGGTACTCGCCCCAGGGCGGCGGACCGGACTTCCCGCGTGACGCCAACGGCATCCCGTCGTACAAGGCGGAGGACCAGAAGTTCCTGCTGCCGTGGCTGAAGGGCGGCGGCCAGGCGGCCATGGACGGGCCGGTCTACCGGTACGACGCCACGACCGCGAGCGACGCCAAGTGGCCCTCGTACTGGGACGGCAAGTGGTTCGTCGGCGACTTCTACGACGCCGACCAGCCGCGGCACGCCGTGCTCCTCGACCCCAAGACGGCCGGGCAGGGCGGCATTCCGGTGCACGCCGAGTCGCTGAAGAAGATCATTCCCATCGGCAACGACGGCATCAAGAACCTCATGGACTGGAAGTTCGGCCCCGACGGCACGCT
Organism: Streptomyces sp. NPDC050988; assembly: GCF_044456225.1. Lineage (NCBI taxonomy): Bacteria > Bacillati > Actinomycetota > Actinomycetes > Kitasatosporales > Streptomycetaceae > Streptomyces > Streptomyces sp. NPDC050988. The sequence continues at coordinate 944,516 of NZ_JBITFQ010000001.1, forward strand.
GTACGTCCTCGACTACGGGCGCGGCTTCTTCACGTCGGACTCCAAGTCCGCGCTGTGGCAGGTGACGTACAAGGGCGGTGGCCCCACGCCTGCCGCCGATCAGCTGGCCAGGGAGGCGCAGTGACAAGCGTGACGGACATGCGAAGGCGAAGAACTGGACGGCTGTGGACGGCACTTGTGGCGTCGCTGCTGATGGTGCTCGGGCTAGCGTCCACCTCGGCGTCCGGCCAGACCGACGGCGCCCCGGCCGGCGCGGCAGCCGCCGCGCAGACACTCACATGGACGGCCGGCGACGACATCACCAAGTACACGTCCGCGCCCACCACGGCGGTCGCGGGCCCCACGACGATCGTCTTCGAGAACAGCAAGGCGACCGGCAACACCACCGGAATGCCGCACACGTTGACGTTCGACGTGTCCGACCCGGAGTACCAGAACGACGTACCGCTGAACATCCTGGCCAGCCCGAACGACGACCAGGGCGGCAAGTACACGGCCGAGGTGACACTCACTCCCGGCCGGTACCGCTACTTCTGCACCATCCCCGGCCACGGCCAGATGCAGGGCATCCTCGTGGTCACCGAGGGCACCGGCGAGGACACCACGGCACCGGAGACCGCGGCGGACGTGAGCGGTACGCAGAACGCGGACGGCGCGTACGTCGGTTCGGCGACCGTGACGCTCAGCGCGACGGACGCCGGTTCGGGCGTGGAACGGATCGAGTACGCGATCGGTGACGCGGGTGCCTGGCAGCCGTACACCACACCGGTCGTGGTCGATCAGGTCGGCGCCCACAAGGTCCGCTACCGGGCGCTCGACAAGGCCGGGAACATGGCCGCCGAGAAGGCGGAGTCGTTCACGGTGGTGGCCAAGCCGACGGACGACACCACTCCCCCGGAGACATCGGCCTCCGTGACCGGTGAGCAGAACCCGCAAGGGGAGTACCTCTCCATGGCGACCGTCACGGTGACGGCCTCCGACACGGGTTCCGGCGTCAACACCATCGAGTACGCGATCGGTGACGCGGGTGCCTGGCAGCCGTACACCGCCCCGGTCATGGTCCACGAGGTGGGCACCCACAAGGTGCGCTTCCGGGCCACGGACAAGGCGGGCAACGCGGCGGCCGAGAAGTCGGTCTCGTTCACCGTCGTGGCGCCGCCCGAGGAGGACAAGACTCCCCCGGTGACCGGCGTGAGCGTCGACGGCACGAAGAACTCGTCCGGTGCGTACATCAACAACGCCAAGGTGACGGTGACCGCGACGGACGCGCACGGCTCGGGTGTCGAGGCGATCGAGTACTCGCTCGACGGCGGTCCGTATCTCGCCTACACCGCGCCCGTGGTGGTCGACCGCGTGGGCGCGCACACGGTGGCGTACCGCGCTCGTGACAAGGCGGGCAACACGTCCGACGCCCGGTCCGTGAGCTTCACGGTCGCCCCGGGCGGCGGTGTGCCGGCGCCCAACTGTGCCGAGTACGACGAGCGGTTGACGGTCATCGTCGGCACGATCGACTCGGGCGTGCCGAACCGGATCACCAACAGCCGGTGCCGCATCAACGAGTTGATCGAGGACGAGAAGGAGTGGACCTCCCACGCGCTGTTCCTCAAGCACGTGACGACCGTCCTCGACGCCCTCCTCAAGGAAGGTGTCGTCGTCCAGCGCGAGTACAACCTGATCAACAAGGCGGCCAAGCAGTCGGGCATCGGTAAGCCCGGCCAGACCGAGGGCTACCGGACAATCCTCGACGGAACTCCGGCGTCGTTCGCCAAGTGGCAGCACGTGGGCGGCGGTTCGTTCGGCCTGAACGCCGACGGGACCATCACCTCCGGCACGACGAAGGCCGGGCTCGGCATGCTGTGGTTCCCCGAGCGCAAGTACGGGGACTTCTCGCTGAAGCTCCAGTGGCGTGACGACGCGCCGGGCACGGGCAACGCCAACTCCGGTGTGTTCGTGCGGTTCCCGGGGGTCCACGGTCATCCGGAGGAGTCACGGCCGGAGTGGGTCGCCATCAAGTACGGGCACGAGGTCCAGGTGTTCGACAGCCCAACTGGCGACATGTACAAGACCGGTTCGGTCTACGGCTTCGACCGCGTGGGTCTGGCCGGAGCCGGTGTCACCCAGAAGGGCACCTGGAACGACTACGAGATCCGTGTGGTGGACCAGCACTACTCGATCTACCGCAACGGTGCGCTGATCAACGAGTTCGACAACACCGGTGGCCAGGACTTCACCCCGCCGCGCTCGGACGACCCGGGCACGGACGGGCGACGGTTCGCCTCCGGCTATCTCGGACTGCAGGTGCACGGCACGACGGATGTCGTCTCGTACCGCGACATCAGGATCAAGGAGCTGTAGGGCCGTTCTCCTTCCTGGCCCTGCTCGGCTGTACCCGCTTGGGCTCACCCGGCATCTTCGGGTACTCGGGCGGGTACGGCAGATCGCCCAGGCCGTGGTCGTGTTCGTCACGGCTGGCGAGTTCGAGCAGGGCTTCGAGGGAGTAGGCGTGCTCGTCCATGTCCGCGTGCACATCGCCGAGTTCGGCGAAGCGCGCGGGCATGGTCGCGAGGTCGAAGTCACGGGGTACGGCGTCGGGGACCTCGTCCCAGGTGAGGGGTGCCGACACCGGGGCGTGCGGGCGGGGGCGTACGGAGTAGGCGGAGGCGATGGTGCGGTCACGCGCCGTCTGGTTGTAGTCGACGAAGATCTTCTCGCCCCGCTCCTCCTTCCACCAGGCCGTGGTCACCTGCTCCGGCATCCGGCGTTCCAGCTCACGTCCGACGGCGATCGCAGCCCGGCGGACTTGGGTGAAGGTCCAGCGCGGCTCGATCGGCACGAAGACGTGCAGACCACGCCCTCCGGATGTCTTGGGAAAGCCGCGCAGATCCCCGTACTCGTGGAGCACCTCGCGCAGTTCGTGGGCGGCGCGGACCGCGTCACCGTAGTCAGTGCCCGGTTGCGGGTCGAGGTCGATGCGCAGTTCGTCCGGCCGGTCGACATCGTCGCGGCGTACCGGCCACGGATGGAAGGTGAGCGTGCCGAACTGGGCGGCCCACACGACGGCGGCGACCTCGGTGGGGCACATCTCGTCGGCGCTGCGGCCACTGGGGAAGGTGATGTGCGCGGTGGGGATCCAGTCGGGCATGTTCTTCGGCGCCCGCTTCTGGAAGAACGACTCACCGGTCACGCCGTCCGGGTACCGCTCCAGGGTCGTGGGCCGGTTCCGCAGCGCGCGCAGGATGCCGGGGCCGACGGCGATGTAGTACTCGGCGAGGTCCCGCTTGGTGAACCCACGCTCCGGAAAGAAGACCTTGTCCGGACTGGACAGCCGCACCTTCCGCCCCGCCGCCTCCAGCTCCACCGCGTCTCCCATGCCAGCCACGGTAGGCGCATGGCGCGCACCTCGCATATCAGGGCGCATGTCACCACGCCGGGCGAGTCACCTCCGACCCGTGCAGAATCGGAACATGATTCTGCGACCATGCGCCTACTGCCTGGTCAGAGGCTATGCCGACCCTCCGCCCGCTGGCCGATCGCGGTCAACCTGGCGGCCTTGATGGTGCTCGTGGCGGCAGCCCTAGTCGTCACGCCCCCCGTGGGCACGCTCGCGCCAGCACTGTGGGCCGGGGTGCCCTGCGCAGTCGTGGTCGGCATCGGTGTTGTCGCGGCGATCAGTCGAGGGTGTGGCAGCTAACCGAGTGGGATCTTGGCGAAGGACTCCCACTCGTACATCTGGTTGTCGCGGTGGATCACGATGAGTTCCGCCGTAGAGATACGAGCCGCAGCCGGGGTCGGGGCGAGCTCGCTCAGGGCCTGGGCGATGGGCTCGGCCGGCCCGTCCCCGGCGCTGTAGGCGACAGAGACATGCGGGGTGAAGCCTTCTGCCTTCTCCGGGGCCTCGCCAAGGACGTCGGCGATTGCCTCCCTGATCGCGCCCCGCACAGCGCGGACGGGCCCGTCCGGTTCGACGTGCAGCAGCACGGCTTCAGGGTCGAGGACCGCCGGCCCGAGCTGGAGGTCGAAGGCCGGGACTGCGGCGAGGCGTGCGCGGGCGGCGTCGGTGATCGCGAGTACGTCTGTTTCCTTGGCCTCCCCGACGAAGCCGATGCCTTGCATGGTCAGGTGCAGCCACTGATCGGGGATCGGGGTCAGGGCGTCTCCGAGAGGGGCGAGCGCGGACCGGTACTCGGCGGCGAGCCGGTGCACGTCGTCCTGGCCCTCGAACGTCAGATGCCAGGTGTAGAAGCGACGGCCCACGCTCCAACCGGGCCGCCACCACCAGTGGTTGCGCATGGTGTCGGGTTGAGAGGTCATAGCCCGAGATCAAATCAGGCGGGGTCTTCTCCTGGCGAGAGTGCAAGGCGTCGTGGTGCGGAGTGCAGTCGAAACTCTTCGATGGCTGCGTGCAGCCCGACTCTCCTCGTTCCGGAGTCACGGTTGCAGTCGACGGGGAGTTCACCCAGGCGCCGGGTGACTGGTTCCATGCGGTGATCCGGCGGAAGTGCAAGCACCGGCGCGAGGGCTTCGAATGCGCCCTCGGCCTCGCCTGTGGCGAGGTGCGCCGCTGCCTTGCTGATGTGGATCTGCGCCTCGGTGCCGTACGCCCGTACAGGCTGCGTCTTCAGCAGGCTGAGGGCGATGTCCGCCGCGCGGAGGGCGTCTGCCGGACGGCCGATCCTCAGCTGGACCGCTGCTACGTAGTTCTCCTGCCGTGCGGGCCGGCAGGCAAAGATGCCTCCGACCTCGTCCTCGCCAGTCATGGTGTCGCGGGCATCCTGGGCGCGGGCGAGGGCTCCCAACGCTTCGGTCTCCGCGCCGAGTTGGGACCATGCATCGGCTTCCTGGCAGGCCAGCAATACCCCGACGGTTCCCGTCGGGCGGTACGCGGCGCCCCGCCGGGCATAGTTGACGGCGTCCCGCAGACGCCCGTCCCAGAACGCGACCTTGGAACGGGTGGACAACACCCAGGCACGCAGGTCGTTGTGTCCGGCGAGTTCCGCGCACAGCCATGCCGTGCGGCCCTGCGTGTCCGCGTCCCGCAGTTGGCCGAGGTCTGAGGACATCCACGTCAGCAGCCCGCACAAATAACAGGCCACGACGTACAGGTCAGTAGTTTGCCGCGGGTGTTGGTGCCCTTCGAGGAGGCCGAAGACGCGGTCGCGCAGTTGGCGAGTGCGGACGAAGAGAGGCAGCGGGTCGGCGGTGAGGTAGTCGCAGGCCAGCGCGCGGGTGTCGGCCATGAGCTGTTCCAGCGCGATGACACCGACGTTGGACACCTCGGCCCAATGCGCCCAGGTTGCGGATTCGTCTGCGGCGAGGCGGACCAGTTCGCTGCCGGTCGGCTCCGGCACCGCCGTGGCGGCGGGCCGCTTGACAGGTGGAGGCTCGGGGGATGACGCAGCGCCGCTCAGCAGACGCAGGTCCGCATCCGGCAGGGCCCGCCGATCGTCCAGATCAAGCAGCTCCCCCACACGGCATGTGAAGGCGTCCGCCATGGCGAGGAGGACGGAGGGCGTAGGCCGACGCGCGGAAGGGCCGGGCCACTTTTCCCACTTGGCGAGGAGGGAAGCATCAGCGGCCACGGCTTCGCCGCGGTGCTGGCTACTGACCTGGGTGATGCGGTCCGCCGCTTCCTGGAGCGTCCACCCGCGGGCGTGCCGCCATGCCTCCCGGGGACGCATCCCGTAGCGGGTGCGCATCTCGACAGCGATGTCCGTGATCGTGCATCCGGCGGCGGTCATGTCGTTGCGGAGGGCGTCCCGGTCAGCCTTGGAACCGGGCTTGGAACGAGGGGTCATGGGCGGGCTCCCTGCGCGATGCTGTCGACTTACCGTAGCCGCGCCATCACCCAAGAGGATTACGGCTGCCCCGAGATCGCAGAGCCGTGGGTCCAACGCGCTGCCCAAGAAAGGGCGTTGCTCCTGGTGAACGCCGTGCCCGCTGTCCAGAAAAGTTGGTCACTCCTGCCCGTGACGCAACGTGCCGTTCTTGGAAGCGTAGGAGCACGAACAACGGCCACACCGGGCAACGGTCCCGGCGGACCCGGCGACCGCCTGACACGGCCCCGGGAGTGACCAACGCTGAGTAGGAGCGCCGCCATGGCGAAAGCGACAGCCCCGAACGGGGAACGTAACCCCGGGGCCAAGATGACGATCAGGGTCTACGCCGTGAGCCGCGCCGGCCAGATCACCGAGGACCGCGGCACGCTCAGCGTCATGGGCGGCCAGGAGCCGCTGCCGACGATGGGCATCTTCCCGCTGTGCGACTGCCCGCGCCACCGGGGGCAGGGGCTCGCGCTGTGAGCGCGACCCAGCGTGAAATCGACGCTCAGCTCGATGTCGCGGCGATGCGGCAGGACGCCGCCGTGCTGCTCGACGAGGCAGCTCCGCTGATCCGGTACGAGGATCTGCAGTCGGCCGAGCACCGATACCGCGTGAACCTGGCGTGGCTCCTGCGGGAGGTCGACGCTGCGATCGCCGGGAAGGCCGAGGACGACGTTCAGGCGAAGGTCGCGATGGCCGGTATGAGCGAAGCCCTGCGGCGTCTGGAGGAGATCGAGGCGGTCGGTCTCGCCGGCGAAGTTCGGCGAGTCCGGCGTCTCGCCCGCTCAGTCCTCTCCCTGTGCGACCACTACGGCACCCTCACTGGGCTGCGGATGTGTGCCGTTTGCGACAAGCCCATCACGGCCGATCAGAAGTCCGCGCCGTACGACATGTTCCATATGCCCAGCTCAGCCCCGCCGAGCGACGCGCACGCACGCTGTATGCCCCCGCTCCCCGACTGACGCACGGCACCGTGCCCCGGTATTGAGGGGCCCCATGGCGGCGCATCCGGGTCAGGGCCGCACGCAGACCCCGCCTCACCGCAGGCCCCGGAAGGACTGAGGTGAGGAGGAACCGCCTGCCCCGTCGGTGATCCCGGAAGGACTCCGGCGGGGCGGGTCCTAGCCCGCCGCTCCGGGCGCCCCAAGCAGGTCGACTTCCCGTGCGGCACCACGATCACCCTCCGTCGAAGGGACAGCCATGAGCATTCCCACCCTTGCCAAAGCGCGTACGTCGCCCTCGGTCGGCATTCTCTCCGTCGAATGCGAGCTCACAGCCCGCTGCCAGCTCCAGTGCACGCACTGCTGCACGCTCTCCGGTCCGAAGGCCAGCACCGGCACCATGACGCACGACGACTGGCTGAAGGTGATCCGCGCCATCGCAGGCCTTGGGATCCCAGGCATCCAGTTCATCGGCGGTGAGCCCACGCTGTATCCGAGGCTCGTCGAGCTGATTGAGTACTCCCGCCGACACGGCCTTGCAGTCGAGGTGTACTCGAACCTCGCGCACATCCGCGGCACGCTGTGGGAGACGCTGGAGCAGGACGGCGTACGCCTGGCCACCAGCTACTACAGCGACGATCCCGCGCAGCACGACGAGATCACGGGAGTGCAGGGCAGTTACGCCCGCACCCGAGCGAACATCGTCGAGGCTTTGCGACGAAGGATCCCGTTGCGTGCCGGGATCGTGCACGTCCTTGAAGGGCAGCGCACCGAAGAGGCTGAGACCGAGCTGCAGCAGCTGGGTGTTCCGCGGATCCAAATCGACCGCGCGCGCAAGGTCGGACGCGCCGCGGACCAGGCGGTGAGTATCCCGAGCGTGAGCGAACTGTGCGGGCACTGCTTCCACCAACGCGCCGCCATCTCGCCGGACGGCGACGTGTACGGCTGCATCCTCTCCCGGTTCCTGCCGACCGGGAACGTCAAGGGCCTGACCCTCGAAGAGATCCTCTCCGGACCGCGCTGGGCGGAGGCGCGAACGGCCGTCCCGGTACGTACGGGCCAGGGCTGTGCGCCGGACGACTCCAGCGACTGCGATCCGGCGAACACCCCTGCCTGCGCACCGGCGTACGGTGTCCCATCATGAACTGGCAGCCGCACGCCGCCGATCTGGCGGCCCGCGTCACGCACGCAAGCTCACGATGGCGCGCACCAGTCGCCGCCGTCCCGCGCCACCAGTTCGTACCCCGCTGGTGGCAGCGCGGCCCAGACGGGTGGAGTCTCCGCAGTGGACCGGACGACCAAGAGAGGTGGCTCGCCACCTCGTACAAGGACAGCTCGGTCATCACGCGGGCGGGAACCCTGCACGCCGACGAGGCCAAGCCTGACGACCACCCCGAGGGGCCGCCCACGTCGTCGGCGACGTTGCCGAGCCTGGTCGTGCGCATGTTCCAGCACGCCCGCCTCGGCGACGGCGACGAACTGCTCGACGTCGGCACAGGCTCCGGCTACGGAACAGCCCTCGTCTGCGTCCGCCTCGGTGACCTCCAGGTCACCAGCATCGACGTGGACCCGTACCTTGTCGACGCCGCTCGCGAGCGTCTGGAGCACATCGAACTGCGCCCCAGCCTCGCCGCCCTGGACGCCACCGGCGAACTGCCCGGCGTCTACGACCGCATCGTGGCCACGGTCGGCGTCCGGCCCGTGCCTGCCAGCTGGCTCGCCGCGCTCAGGCCCGGTGGCCGACTGGTCACGACGATCGGCGGCACATCGCTCATCGTCACTGCCGAGAAGCAGCAGGACGGCAGCGCCGTCGGCCGCGTCGAATGGGACCGCGCCGGCTTCATGCGCGCCCGGCACGGCGCCGACTACCCGCCGGGTCCTCGGGAGATCCTCGCCGCGGCACGCGAGCAGGACGGCGAGGACGTCACCACCGGCCCGTATCCGGTCGTCGACGTCGAGCAGGCGTGGGACCTGGCCTCGATGCTCGACATCACAGTGCCGGGCGTCGTGTACGGCTACGCGGAAGACGCCGGGCTCCGCACGGCGTGGCTCGCACACCCGGACGGCTCCTGGGCCCGCGCCACGGCAAGAGGCTCCGACCCGCCCACGGTTCACCAGTCGGGGAGCCGTCGCCTGTGGGACGCCCTCGACGAGATCCGCGCCTACTGGCTCCAGCACGGCGAACTGCCCGCGCGTGGAGCCAATGTCCTGATCACGCCGGACGGCAGGACGAGGCTCGCACGTGGAGCCTGGCGGGCAGAGCTGTAGCCGCTTCCCGCCTGGCGTGATCCATCGCGTAACGCTCATCAGGCGGACACCATTCACGGCTCATAGAGTCGGAACATGGATCTACCGGTGATGCCCCCCGTAAAACCCATGCTCGCCAAATCCGTCGCGAGGATTCCGCCGGACATGCACTACGAGGCGAAGTGGGACGGGTTCCGGGCGATCGTCTTCCGGGACGGCGACGAGGTCGAGATCGGCAGTCGCACGACGAAGTCGCTGGTCAGGTACTTTCCCGAACTGGTGGGGGCGCTGCGGGAGCGACTGCCGGAGCGTTGTGTGGTCGACGGTGAGATCGTGATCGCGCGCGACGGGCGGCTCGACTTCGACGCGCTCACCGAGCGCATCCATCCGGCGGCCTCCCGGGTGAAGACGCTCTCCGAGCGGAATCCGGCGTCGTTCGTGGCGTTCGACCTGCTCGCGCTCGCCGACGAGTCGCTGCTGGACGTGCCGCTGAGCGACCGGCGGGCCTTGCTGGTGGCCGCGCTGTCCGGCGCCACGGCTCCCGTCCATGTGGCGCCGGCGACCACCGACGTCGAGGTGGCGCGGCGGTGGTTCGAGCAGTACGAGGGCGCGGGCCTCGACGGGGTGGTCGCCAAGCCGCTCGCGCTGCGCTACGGGCAGGACGAGCGCCTGATGTTCAAGATCAAGCACGAGCGCACGGCGGATGTCGTCGTCGCGGGCTACCGGCTCCACAAGAGCGGGCCGGTCGTCGGTTCGCTGTTGCTCGGGCTGTACGACGCCGGGGGCGCGTTGCAGCACGTGGGGGTGTGCGCGGCGTTCACGATGAAGAGGCGCGAGGAGCTGATCGCCGAGCTGGAGCCGCTGCGGATGGAGTCGGCCGCCGGGCATCCCTGGGCGGCCTGGACGGAGGACGCGGCGCACGAGTCGGCGCGGATGCCGGGCGCGCCCAGCCGGTGGACGGGCCAGAAGGACCTCTCCTGGCTGCCGCTGCGGCCGGAGCTGGTGTGCGAGGTGGCGTACGAGCACATGGAGAACGGCGAGCGCTTCCGGCACACGGCCCGTTTCCGCCGCTGGCGGCCGGACCGTACGCCTGAGAGCTGCACCTACGCCCAGCTGGAGGAGCCCGTCGGCTACGACCTGGCGGACATCCTGGGGCCGCGGGACTGACCGGCGCCGGCCGGACGGCGGTGAGCGGGGCGCACAGGGGTACCCGGACGGTCACCGCCGGGCCCCTCGGCAGATATCGATCGGTCATCAACTTGGGCTGATCGGCCGATCGGCGCGCGCAATCAGAACCGAGCGGGTAAGGCCATCAATGAACTTATAAGCACACAATCATCAATACGAGAATTGGTGGCAACGGTGGGCATGGGACGGATGGCGCTCAGGCGGCGCCGCACGATGACGGCGGCACTGCTGGCTGCCACGGTGGCCGCCGCCCTGGCGTCGGGCTGTACGACAGCCGGGAACCGGCTCGACGACGGGCGCGGTGACGTCCCCGACAGCACGGACAGCGGCAGCTCGGAGAGCTCGGCACCCCGCGCCCCCTCGCCGCTCGCCGTGAAGATCGACAACGTCCCCGCCGCCCGTCCGCAGACGGGCCTGGACGCCGCGGACCTCGTGTACGCGGAGCAGGTGGAGGGCGGCCTCAGCCGGCTGATGGCCGTGTACGCGACGAAGCTGCCGAAGGCCATCGGCCCGGTGCGCAGTGCCCGTGAGTCCGATCTGGAGCTGCTGCGCCAGTTCAACGAGCCGACGCTGGCCTTCTCGGGCGCGCAGGGCAAGCTGATGCCGCTGATCGACAGGGCGCCGCTGCGCGCGGTGTCCCCGGAGGACGACGAGGGGGCGTACTACCGGGGGTCGGACAAGGCCGTGCCGCACAACCTCTATCTGCGTCCGGAGCGGCTCCTGAAGTCCGTGCCCGGAGCGGACGCGCTGACGACGGGGTTCCGGTACGGGGCGGCGCCCGCGGGCGGGAAGGCCGAGAGCACGCGTACGGTCCGTTTCCCGGCGGCCCGTTTCACCTTCGACTGGGCGCAGGACCGGCAGCGCTGGCTGGTGTCGATGGACGGCAGTCCGACGGTCACGACGGACGGGAAGCGGGTGGCGGCCTCGACGGTCGTCGTGCAGTACGTGAACGTTCGGAAGTCCACGTTCCGCGACTTCCTGGGCAACAACACCCCGTACACGAACACGGTGGGCTCGGGGACGGCGAAGGTCCTGCGCGACGGCAAGGCCTACGACGCCGGCTGGAAGCGTCCGGCGGCCGAGGACGGCACCGAGTTCACGACCGCGGACGGCAGTCCCATGAATTTCGCGGAGGGCCAGGTCTGGGTCGTGTTCGCGAAGGCCTGACCAGCGAGGGCCTGAGCCTCAGCAGCCTCAGTTCTGCGTGACGAGGGGAGCCACCGGGGCGCCTGGGTTGCGCAGGCCCTCCGCCGCGTCCGACACCCGCTGGAGCAGATCGAAGAAGACGCACTGCTCCTCGCCGGAGAGCGGTGCCAGGAAGACCTGGTTCATCCGCGCCGTCCGTACCGTCAGTTTCCGGTGGACGCGCACGCCCTCGTCGGTGAGGCGGAGCAGGAAGCGCCGGCCGTCCTGGGTGTCGCGGACCTTGTCCAGCAGTCCGCGTCGGCCGAGGCGGGTGATGACCTCGGCGATGGTGGACCGGTCGAGCCCGACCCGCTCCCCCACCGAGCGCTGGTCCAGCCCCGGTTCGGCGACCAGCGCGTTCAGGACCGCGAACTGGGGCGAGGTGATCTCCTCGGAGACCATCGTGTTCCAGAGCAGGTGATGCGCCTGCTGCAGTCGCCGGGCCAGGTGCCCGGGGTGGGCGGAGAGATCCACCGCGGCCATGTGCCCTCCTTGTTCGTTGGTGCACTGAACGATACCGGTGAGTTGCTCTCCTTGTCTCGCCGCGCGACGAGACTCCGAGCTGCGGATTCCCTGAGGGTCTTGACGGTCCGGGGTTCGAATGACAGCGTGATTGAAACCTCGAAGAAATACTCAGTGCCCTGACTAATCGGGGACCAATCGGGCCGCTGACGCTCGGCAGAGATGAGGCTTCGCAGATGGACAAGGTGGTCGCCACAGCCGCCGAGGCAGTGGCCGATGTGCCCGACGGCGCGACCCTGGCGGTCGGCGGTTTCGGGCTCAGCGGTGTGCCGAATGTGCTGATCGAGGCGTTGCACGAGCGCGGGGTCTCCGGCCTGGGCGTGGTCTCGAACAACTGCGGGGCGATGGAGTCGGGGCTGGCGGTGCTCCTGGCGGCGGGCCGCATCGCCCGGGTCACCGGCTCCTACATCGGGGCGAACAAGGAGTTCGCGCGGCAGTATCTGGCCGGTGAGCTGGAAGTGGAGATGATCCCGCAGGGCACGCTGGCCGAGCGGCTGCGGGCCGGCGGCGCCGGGATTCCCGCGTTCTACACGCCTGCCGGAGTGGGTACGCAGGTCGCGGACGGCGGGCTGCCGTGGCGCTACGACGGCAGTGGCGGGGTGGCGCTGGCGTCGCCGCCCAAGGAGGTGCGGGAGTTCGACGGTACGGAGTACGTACTGGAGCACGGGATCCGCACCGACTTCGCGCTCGTGCGGGCCGCGAAGGGCGACCGGCACGGGAACCTCGTCTTCAACAAGTCGTCCCGGAACTTCAACCCGCTGGCCGCGATGGCCGGACGGGTGACGATCGCCGAGGTGGAGGAGCTGGTGGAGCCGGGCGAGATCGACCCGGACGCCGTGCACCTGCCGGGGATCTTCGTGCAGCGGGTTCTCGCGCTCACACCCGAGCAGGCGAACTCCAAGCTGATCGAGAAGCGGACGGTCTCGGCGCCCGCCGCAGAGGGAACGGTGCGTGCGTGATGGCCTGGAGCAGGGAAGAGATGGCCGCCCGCGCCGCGCGTGAGCTTCACGACGGCCAGTACGTGAATCTCGGTATCGGTCTGCCGACGCTGATCCCCAACTACCTCCCGCCGGGCGTGGAGGTGATCCTGGAGTCGGAGAACGGGATCCTGGGCACCGGCCCGTATCCGACCGAGGAGCAGGTCGACCCGGATCTGATCAACGCGGGCAAGGAGACCGTCACGGTCCTGCCAGGCGCCTCCTACTTCGACTCGTCGCTCTCCTTCGGGATGATCCGCGGCGGGCACATCGACGTCGCCGTGCTGGGGGCGATGCAGGTGTCCGCGGGCGGGGACCTGGCCAACTGGGCCATCCCCGGCAAGATGATCACCGGGATCGGCGGCGCGATGGACCTCGTGCACGGCGCCCGTACGGTGATCGTGGTGATGACCCACACCGCCAAGGACGGCTCGCCGAAGATCCTTCAGGAGTGCGCGCTGCCGCTGACCGGCAAGGCGTGCGTCAACCGGGTCATCACCGACCTCGGCGTCATGGACATCACCGACGAGGGCCTGGTACTCATCGAGACCGCGCCCGGCGTCACCGTCGCGGACATCGTCGCCAGGACCGCCGCGAAGATCCGTATCGCAGACGAGCTCATCGAGGAGATCCAGTCGTGAAGGACGTCTATATCGTCGACGCCGTCCGCACCCCGTTCGGCAAGTACAGCGGGTCGCTGGCAGCCGTGCGCCCGGACGACCTGGCCGCGCACGCCATCCGTGAACTCCTCGCCCGTACGCCGGAGTTGGACCCGTCCCGGATCGAGGACGTGTACTTCGGCAACGCCAACGGCGCCGGTGAGGAGAACCGCAACGTCGCCCGCATGGCGGGACTGCTGGCCGGGCTGCCCACCTCCGTGCCGGGCGTGACGGTCAACCGGCTGTGCGCCTCCGGCCTCGAAGCGGTCATCCAGGCCGCCCGCGCCATCGCGGTCGGCGACGCCCATGTCGCCCTCGCCGGTGGCGTGGAGTCGATGAGCCGGGCCCCCTATGTGCTGCCCAAGAACGACAAGCCCTTCCCCGCCGGGCACACCGAGCTGTACTCCACCACGCTGGGCTGGCGGATGGTCAACCCGAAGATGGACCCGCAGTGGACCATCCCGCTGGGCGAGTCCGCCGAACTCATCGCCGACAAGCACAAGATCAGCCGCGAGCAGCAGGACGAGTACGCCCTCGGCAGCCACCAGAAGGCCGCCCGGGCCCAGGCGGACGGCCTGTTCGACGCCGAACTCGCGCCGGTGCCGGTCCCGCAGCGCAAGGGCGACCCGCTGGTCTTCGGCGCCGACGAATGCGTACGGGCCTCGACGTCGCTGGAGGCGATGGCCAGGCTCAAGCCGTCCTTCCGCAAGGAGAACGGCACGGTCACCGCGGGGAACGCGTCACCTCTGAACGACGGCGCCGCCGCCCTGCTCCTGGTCGATGAGGAGGGCCTGCGGGCCACCGGGCGCGAACCCCTCGCCCGCGTCTCGGCGACCGGTGTCTCCGCGCTCGACCCGGACTACTTCGGCCTGGCCCCCGTCGAGGCCGTCAACCGTGCACTCGCCAAGGCGGGCAAGGGATTTGACGATCTGTCAACTCTCGAACTGAACGAGGCGTTCGCCGCCCAGGTCCTGGGCTGTGTCGCCGAGTGGCCCGAGTTCGACCCGGCGATCCTGAACCCGCAGGGCGGTGCCATCGCGCTCGGCCACCCGCTGGGCGCGTCCGGCGCCCGGCTCGCCGGGACCGTGGCGCACCAGCTCGCCCGCAAGGGCACCGGGGTCGGCGTCGCCACCCTCTGCATCGGCGTCGGCCAGGGCCTCGCCCTCGTACTGGAGCGTTAGGAACCCTCATGGCTCTCACCCAGTCGGACATCGACGTCGAGATCAAGGATCTCCAGGACACGTACGACAAGGCGGTCGCCGGCGGCGCCCCGGTCCTGCACCACCCGCGGCGCGACTACCCGCCGTACCGCAGCTCGCTCCTGCGGCACCCCAAGCAGCCGCTGGTCGCCGTCAGCGGAGGCGACCCGGAAGCCGTCGAGCTGTCGGGGCCGGTGTTCGGGGTCACCGACATCACCGAGCACGACAGCGATCTGACCCTCCAGCACCGGGGCGAGCCGATCGGCGAGCGCATGACCGTCTCGGGCCGGCTGCTCGACCGCGAGGGGCGTCCCGTGCGCGGCCAGCTCGTCGAGATCTGGCAGGCCAACGCCGCCGGCCGGTACGCCCATCTGCGCGAGCAGCACCCGGCGCCGCACGACCCCAACTTCACCGGTGTGGGGCGGACCCTGACGGATGATCAGGGCCGGTACTCGTTCACCACGATCAAGCCGGGCCCGTACCCGTGGGGCAACCACACCAACGCGTGGCGGCCCGCGCACATCCACTTCTCGGTGTTCGGCACGGCGTTCACCCAGCGGCTCGTGACGCAGATGTACTTCCCGAGCGACCCGCTGTTCCGGTACGACCCCATCCTGCAGTCCGTGACGGACGAGGCGGCCCGGAACCGGCTGATCGCCACCTACGACCACGATCTCTCCCGGCCCGAGTTCTCGATGGGCTACGCCTGGGACATCGTCCTCGACGGTCCCTCCGCCACCTGGATCGAAGAAGGCCGTTGACCATGACCGAGACGACCGGGCGCCTGCTCCCCACCCCGTCCCACACCATCGGCCCGTTCTACGGGCACGCGCTCCCCTTTCCGGGCGGCGCCGACGTGGCGCCCCAGGGCCACTCCGACACGATCACCCTGCACGGGTACGTGTTCGACGGCGCGGGCGCGCCGATCCCCGACGCCCTCCTGGACTTCTGGCAGGCGGCGCCCGACGGCTCGCTGAAGGGCGCGCCCGGCTCGATGCGCCGTGACCCGTCGACGGGCGGCTTCGTGGGCCGCAACGGCGTCGACTTCACGGGCTACGGACGGGTCCCCACCGACGCCGACGGGCACTACGCGCTCCACACGCTGCCGCCGGGCAACACGGGGCTGCCGTACATCAGCGTGTGCGTGTTCGCGCGCGGTCTGACGCACCACCTCTTCACCCGCGCGTACCTCGCCGACGGCGTGGACCCGCTGCTCGACTCGCTGCCGGACGAGCGGCGCGCCACGCTGATCGCGGCCGAGGGCACGAACCGGACGTACCGTTTCGACATCCGCCTTCAGGGCGAAGGCGAAACGGTCTTCCTGGAGTTCCAGTGACAGCTGCCGCCCCTGCCGATCCCGGCGATCCCACCGGTTCGGGCGATCCCGTCGGTCCCGGTGATTCCGTCGGTTCCGGCGATCCCGGCGAACCTCTCGGCTTGGACGTCGGCCTGCTCGCGCCCGGCCGTGCGGGCTCGCCCGCCGAGTCCGCGACGGGCGACCGTGCCTTCCTTCAGGCACTGCTCGACGCGGAGGCGGCCCTCACCCGGGCGCAGGCCTCGCTCGGTCTCGCCCCGGCGGAGGCCGCCGACGCCGTCACCGCGGCGGCCGACGCCGAGCGCTTCGACGTCCGCGATCTGGCGCTCCGCGCCCGGAGCGGCGGCAACCCGGTGATCCCGCTGGTCGCGGACCTGACGGCGGCGGTCGAGGCCGTCGACGCCGAGCACGCCCCCTACGTCCACCGGGGCGCGACCAGCCAGGACATCATGGACACGGCCGCCATGCTGGTCGCCGCCCGGGCACTGGACCTGATCCTGGCCGACCTCGCCCGTACGGAGATCGCGCTGGCCCGGCTCGCGCGCGAGCACCGGGACACGGTCATGCCGGGGCGCACCCTCACCCAGCACGCCGTGCCGACCACCTTCGGGCTGAAGGCGGCCGGTTGGCGGTCGCTGGTGCTCGACGCCAGAGACCGCGTCCAGGCCGTACGGGACCGGCTCCCGGCCCAACTCGGCGGTGCGGCGGGCACGTTGGCGGCCTTCACCGCGTACGGAACTCCGAACACGGCTGCCCTCGTCGAGGCGTATGCCAGTGAACTGGGCCTCGCCGCACCGGTGTTGCCCTGGCACACCCTGCGCACACCCGTCGCCGACCTGGCGGGAGCCCTCGCGTTCACCGCGGGCGCCCTCGGCAAGGCGGCCACGGATGTACTCACCCTCGCCCGAACCGAGATCCGCGAGCTGAGCGAGGGCACGGGCGGCGGTTCCTCGGCCATGCCGCACAAGGCGAACCCCGTGCGCTCCACCCTCGTCGCCGCGGCTGCCCGCCGGGCGCCTCAGCTCGCCGCGGCGCTGTACGGGTCCCTGGCCGCCGAGGACGAACGGCCCGCCGGTGCCTGGCACGCCGAGTGGGAGCCCCTGCGCGACCTGCTGCGGCTGGTCGGCGGGGCGGCGCTCGACACGGCCGAGCTGACCGAGGGACTGCGGGTCCACGCGGACGCTATGCGCGCCCATCTGGACCTCACCCACGGCCTGATCGTCTCCGAGCGGCTGTCCGCCGAACTCGCGCCGGTGCTCGGGCGGGCCCGCGCCAAGGAACTGCTCACCCGGGCGGCGCGACGGGCCACCGCCGAGAACCGCCCCCTCGTGGAACTCCTCGCCGAGGAACCCGAGTTGAAGGAACTCGAGTTGAAGGAACCCGAGTTCACGGATCCCGCGTTGAAGGGCCTCGACCTCGCGGCCCTCACCGACCCGACCCAGTACACCGGCTCCGCCGGAGCCCTCACCGACCGTGCCCTGGAGCGAAGTTGAGCACCCGACAGCCCCTTTCCGACGGCAAGTCGCTCCACCACCGCGCCGAGGGTCCCGTAACCGCTCCCCCGCTTCTCCTCGGTCCGTCCCTCGGCACGTCGACGGCCCTGTGGGACAAGGTCGCGCCCGAACTGTCCGTCACCCACCGGGTCGTGCGCTGGGACCTGCCGGGCCACGGCCACTCCCCCGCAGGACTGATCGGCCCCGGCGCGACCATCGCCGACCTCGCCGCACTGGTGCTCGCGCTCGCCGACTCGCTCGGCCTCGACCGGTTCTCGTACGCCGGTGTCTCGCTCGGCGGCGCGGTGGGGCTGCATCTCGCCGTCCATCACCCGGAACGGATCGAGCGGCTCGCGGTGGTCTGCTCCTCCGCCCACTTCAACGGCTCCAAGCCGTGGGAGGAGCGCGCAGCGCTGGTCCGTGAAGAGGGGCTGGCCGACCTCGCCAAGAGCGCCGACTCCCGTTGGTTCACGCCCGGTTTCACCGTTCCTGAGCTGGTCGAGGACCACCGGACGGCGGATCCGGACGCGTACGCCGCCTGCTGTGACGCGCTCGCGGCCTTCGACATCCGGGAGCGGCTGCCGGAGATCGGCGCGCCCACGCTGCTCGTCGCCGGGCGCGAGGATCCCGCGACGCCGCCCGCGCATCTGCGCGAGATCGCCGACGCGGTGCCCGGTGCCGCGCTCGTCGAGATCCCGGGGGCCTCGCACCTCGCGCCCGCGCAGTGCCCGGAGGCCGTACTCACCGCTCTGCGCGCGCACTTCGACGGCGGCGCCAAGCGGGGCATGGAGGTACGCCGGCAGGTGCTCGGCGACACGCACGTCGACCGTGCGCAGGCCCGGCAGTCGGAGTTCACGGCACGGTTCCAGGACTTCATCTCGCGGTACGCGTGGGGCGAGATCTGGACCGATCCGACGCTGGCACGCCGTGAGCGCAGCATGATCACACTGACCGCGCTGGTGGCGCACGGCCACTACGACGAGCTGGCGATGCACATCCGCGCCGCCCGCCGCAACGGGCTCACCCCGGAGGAGATCGGCGCGGTGCTGCTGCAGACCGCCGTGTACTGCGGGGTCCCGGCGGCCAACTCGGCGTTCGCCGTGGCCCAGCGGGTGCTCGCCGAGGAGGACGAGGCGGCCGGCTGAAGGGCTGACCGGCCGCCCGGGCTGCCGCGCCACCAGGCGTTCGACTCCCGGTGCGCCTGGCATCCGGCCCCGATGGACGCCAGGTCACCGACCCGTCCGCCCCTCCGTCACCGGGGACGCGGCACCAGACCCGAGTGCAGTGCCAGTGCCTCCCGGGCCTTCGTCACCAGGCCGTCCGCGCCGCAGGTCCGCGCCAGTGCCAGACCGCGGGTCAGCTCCGTGTCGGAGTGGGACGCGATGCCGTACTCGACGCGGGCCGCCGCGTGCTCGTAGGCACAGGGTGACGCCTCCAGGTACGCGACCGCCTGGGCGAGCAGCGTGACCGAGCGCCGACCGGTCTCCAGTGCGGCGGCGCACCGCAGGGCCTCTCCTATGGCGGTGTCCGTGCCGAAGCGTTCAGCCTGTATGCGGGCGTCGGCCGCCACCTCGGCGGCGCGCCGCGGGTCGGCGACGGCGAGGGTGCGGGCCAGATCTCCGGCCCAGGGCGCCAGCACCGTGTTGTGGCCGCCGCGGGCCGCGGACCTCTTCTCGGCGGTCTCCAACTCGTTCACGCCCTCCTCGACGCGGCCGGTGGCGATCAGCAGCCGGCCCCTTATCGAATGGGTGTCCGGCATGACGATCGTGGACGGGTGGGGCGGTTCGAAGGAGTACCGCTCGGCGATCTCCTCGGCCGCGCCGACATGGCCCCGGGCGAGCAGCGTGTCGATGAGCATGCACGCCGCCGACCAGTGCATGGGCAGACCGTGGCCCACCCGGTCCGCCAGCCGGAGTGCCTCGCGCAGGGACTCCTCCGCGTCCACGAGGCGGCCCCGTCTACGGAGCACGTATCCGCCGAAGGCGTGCGCGAGGGCCAGATGGCCGCCGCTCCACCCGGCGTGCTCGTATGTCCTCCGGGCCTCCGTGAAGAGACTCTCGGCGCGATCCAGGCGGTCCGCGAACGCGTAGGAGACGCCGAGCATCATGAGGAGCTCGAAGCTCCACTCGGTGTCGGTCCAGCCGAGGCCCGGCGCGAGGCGGCCGTTGACGAGGGCGCGGTCGCAGTGCTCGACGACCTCCTCGGCGTTCTCCCCGCGGGTCATCGCGTCGAAGGCGCTCAGGACGAGCAGGGCGCGCTCGGAGTTGTCGCGGCCGGTGAGCGGCTTGACGAGTTCGGCGAGGCGGCGGGAGCGGCCGGGCGCGTCCTCCTCGCCGACGTGGACGCCCTCCCACATGTAGTGCACGGCCTGCAGGCGCATACGGGCGGGACCGGGCTGGAGCCGGTCGGCCTCCGCATCGACCGCGGCGATGGCCTCCTCCGGCTGGTTGTTGTGGACGAGGGCGGAGGAGAGCCGGCAGACCGCGTCGACCCGCAGTTCCTCCTCCAGACCGTGCAGCGTGAGTGCCTGCCGCAGGTGCCCGATCGTCGTCGCGGGCGAGGTCAGGAGCGTGGCGCAGCCCAACTCGTAGAGCACGCGCGCGTGGACCTCCGGAAGCGGCGGTTCCAGCAGGGCGCGCTCCAGACAGCGGCGGGCCGCGTCCGGGGCGCCGACGGCGAGGTGCTCACGGGCCGCCTCGCGCATCTGCTCGACGAGTTCGGGGTCGTCGTCCGGATGTACCTCGAGGAGGTGGCGGGAGGCCGCGGCGGCGCCGAGGCCCGACGCGGTGACGACCGAGGCGGCCACCCCGTGCATCGCGGTGCGCAGCGCGTCCGGGATCGAGCGGTAGACGGCGGTGGCGATGAGCGGGTGGACGAACTCCAGGTCCCCGTCGTCGACTTGACCGCTCGTCCGGTCGGCCTCGGTGAGGATGCGCGCCGCGCCGAGGAGTGCCGCACAGCGCTCCGCCTCGTCCCGCGGCATCCCGGCGAGTTCGGCCGCCAGTTCCAGGGAGATCTGCGTGCCGAGGATGGCCGCCGCCCAGGCGAACCGGGTGGCGTCCACGCCCAGCCCTTCGAGCCGGTCGACGAGTCCGCGGCCGCGCGCCGAGCGGTTCAGCGCGCGTAGTTCCGAGGCCGACTCCTCGACCGGTTCGAAGTCGCTGTCCTGGACCTTGGCGAGGAGTTCCACGGTCTCGTACGGATTGCCGCCGGTGACGGCCCAGACCTCGCGGCAGAACGGGACGTCCGCGTGCGCGCCGAGCGTGGCGCGGGTGAGTCCGGCCGTGGCGTCCGGGGTCAGCGCGCGCAGGGAGGGCATCGGGCCGGCCAGGGCGCCGATGGCGTCGAGGTGGCGGGCGCTGTCGCCGGTGGCGTCGCCCGGGCGGCGGGCGACCAGGACGAGGACGGGCAGGTCGTCGAGGCGCTCCGTGAAGGCGGCGAGCCAGTGCAGGCTCTCCTGGTCGGCCCAGTGCGCGTCGTCGACGACCAGCACCAGCGGCCACTCGCGTCGGGCGAGCCTGCGCACGGCCGCGACCAGGCCGTCGCACACGCCCTGCGGGTCGGCCTGGCGGTCGCCCGATTCGGCGATCCCGAGGGCGGGTCCCGCGATGTCGTACCAGTCGCCGAAGTACTCACGCGCCTCGTCGGGCATCAGCGCCACGAGCGCCGGCTGCAGCAACTGCCGTACGACGTTGAAGGGAACGGACGTGATGGTCTCGCCACCGCGTGCCGACCACACCGTGCACTTGCGTGTCTCCGCGATCCGGCGCGACTCGGCGAGCAGCGCGGTCTTGCCGATGCCCGCCTCTCCGGTGAAGACCAACAGGCTGCCCGAGGCCGAACCCGCGCACAGCGCGTCGACTGCCTCCGCGACCGCGGCGAGTTCCGCGTCGCGCTCCCAGAGGGGTGCCGAGGCGGCCGTTCCCGGCCGTGCCTCCGTCATCCCGCTACCTCCCCAGGTCGCCCAAACGACGTACAGACCTTGAGCCTAGCCCTCCGGAAGGCGCGATGGAGCCTGGTCGGGACACCTGCCGCCGCGACGGGTGACGGCGGCGGCGCGAAGGCGACGGACGACACCACCGACCTGCCGGGGTGAAAGTTATTGACAGTCAAAAGCCGTGAACTGAAACTAACTTTCCAACATCGTCGCGGTGGCGGGAGGAACGGCATGGGCGCTCCGGCGCAAGGCTCCGGCCTGCGGACCGACCGGCCGGAGCGCTCCCGCAGGGCGCTGGTCGCGGGGTCGGTGGGCAACTTCATCGAGTGGTACGAGTTCGGCGTCTACGGCTACTTCGCGACGGTCATCGCGGCCCGGTTCTTCACACCGGAGGGCGGCAGCGAGGTCGAGGCCCTGGTCAAGACGTACGCGTCCTTCGCGCTCGCGTTCTTCTTCCGGCCCGTCGGCGCCGCGCTGTTCGGGCGGCTCGGCGACCGCGTCGGACGGCGTCCCGTACTCATCACGGTCATCGTCCTCATGACGGCCGCGACGACCCTGATCGGCGTGCTGCCCACATACGACTCAGTGGGCGCCCTCGCGCCCTGGCTGCTGACCTTTCTGAGAGTCCTTCAGGGGCTGTCCGCGGGCGGGGAGTTCGGGGGCGCGGTGTCGGTGATGACGGAGTTCGCGCCACCGGGCAGGCGGGGCCTGTACGGGTCGTGGCAGTCGTTCACGGTGGCGCTGGGGCTGCTGGGCGGGGCGGGAGTGGCCGCGCTGCTGGCGACCGTGCTCAGCGAGGGGCAACTGGGCGACTGGGGCTGGCGGTTGCCGTTCCTGCTGACGCTGCCGATGGGGCTCGGAGCGCTGTGGCTGCGCCTGCGGCTCGACGAGACCCCGTCCTTCGAGTCGCTCCGGGAGGAGCCCCTGCCGGAACGGCCACCGGGGCGTGAGGTGGCGAAGGCGATCGCGCTGGGCGCGGGGCGCATCATGGGCTGGGCGGCGGCCGGTTACACGTTCCTCGTCGTGCTCCCCTCATATCTGCAGAGTTCACTGAACGCCACGTTCCAGCAGGCCCTGGTCGCAACTGTCCTCGCCAACCTGGGCTTCGCGGCCACGATCATCCCTGCGGGCCTGCTCAGCGACCGGATCGGCCGACGGCCGGTGATGCTGACGGGCGCGCTGCTGGTCACCGTCCTCGCGGTCCCGCTGCTCAACCTCCTTCAGAACACGGGCACTTCGAACGGGCTGAAGGGCGGGGCCGTGTTCGTCGCGGGCGCCGTCGTGGGACTGATGGCGGGGCCGGGCCCCGCGATGCTCTCGGAGATGTTCCCGACGAGCGTCCGCTACACGGGACTGGGACTCTCCTACGCACTGTCCAATGCCGTGTTCTCGGGGTGCGCGGGCCTCATCATCACGGAGACGATCAAGCGGACGGGCAGCGTGGACATCCCGGCGTACTACGCGGCCGTGACGTGCGCGGTGAGCGTGTTCGCGCTTCTGACACTCAGCAAAGAGCCAGTACAGCAAGGGAGTTGAGCGGGTGCGGGTGATCGGCCTGATGTCCGGCACGTCGTACGACGCGATCGACGCGGCGGCGGCCGACCTGCGGCTCGACGGGGACAGCCTGGTGCTGCGGCCGCTCGGCATGGTCGGCGAGACGTACGCGGCCGAGGTGCGCGAGGCCCTCGCGGCGGCGCTGCCTCCGGCGGCCACGACCCTCGCCGAGGTGTGCCGCCTGGACACCCTCATCGGGCAAGCCTTCGCGGCGGCAGCCCTCCGCGCCGACCGTGAACTGTGCGACGGACGTGCCGAGTTGGTGGCCTCGCACGGTCAGACCGTCTACCACTGGACCGACGGCGGGCAGGTGCGCGGCACGCTGCAGATCGGCCAGCCCGCCTGGATCGCGGAGGCCACCGGGCTGCCCGTGGTCGCCGACCTCCGGCCACGCGACGTCGCCGCCGGCGGCCAGGGGGCGCCGCTGGTGAGCCTCTTCGACCTGCTGTGGCTGCGCGGCAGACCCGGCACCCCGGTCGCACTGAACCTCGGCGGCATCGCCAACCTGACCGCGCCCGACGGCACCGCCTTCGACACAGGTCCCGCGGGCGCGCTCATCGACGCGGCAGTCCAGCACTTCACGGGCCGCGCCTACGACATGGACGGCAGGCTGGCCGCCCGGGGCAGGGTCCACGAGCCGCTGCTGAGCCGGCTCCTCGACGAGCCGTACTACGCGCTGCCCGCGCCGAAGACGACCGGCAAGGAACTGTTCCACCGGGACTACCTGCTGGCGGCTCTGGCAGCCCCGTCAGCTCTGGCGGACCCGGCTGTACCGGCCACTCCGGCCACTCGGACCGCGGCGGCCACTCGGACCGCGGCGGCCACGGCGGCCGATCCGGCCACTCCGACGGCTCCGGCGACCGCGGCGGACATCGGCGCCCTCGCGCACCAGGACGTGATCGCCACCCTCACCCGGCTCACCGCGCGCACGGTCGCGGACGCGGTCCGATCCGTAGGCGCCACCGAGGTCATCGCCTCCGGCGGCGGCACGCGCAATCCCGTCCTCATGGCGATGCTCGCCGAGGAGTTGCCCGGGGTACCGCTGCACACATCCGACGCACTGGGCCTGCCCTCCGCCGCGAAGGAGGCGTACGCGTTCGCCGTCCTCGGTTTCCTGACGCTGCACGGTCTCGCGGGCACCGATCCGAGGAGCACCGGAGCCCGGCACCCCAGCGTGCTGGGCTCGGTGACACCGGGGCGGAACGGGCTGCCACGGGTGCCCCGGGGCTTGAAACAACCGGTGCGGCTGGTGATTGGGTGAAACGAATCCGGATCCTCTCATCCGGCTTTCACTCGCGCCTCATACGGTGGACCCATGACGCAGGCGACTCCCCCCGGCTGGTATCCCGACCCCGGGCAGACAATTGACGGACCCGCCACCCAGCGCTGGTGGGACGGTAGGACATGGACGGACCAGACCCGCCCCGCCGAGTCCGGCGCCATTTGGGGTCCACCGGCGTTCTCACCGGGCGCGCACCCCGGCGGCCCCCGGCGCAAGGCACGCACGGCGATAGCCGTCGCCGTCGCCGTGGCGGTCCTCGCCGGTATCGGCGGCGGGGTGTACGCGCTGACCTCGGACGGCGGCTCGGACGACACCAATTCGACCAACACCCAGCCGGTGCCGACCCAGCCGGGCCCCCCGCAGGGACAGGACGGCGGCGGTCAGGGCGGCCCCGGCGCCCCGGAGGGCGGCGAGTCCCAGCTCCCGCAGCCGCTCCCGTCCGAGGAGGGCTACGCCACGGACCCGATCAACGGCATCAGCCTGCCCGTGCCCGACGGCTGGAGCGGCTCGACCATCCAGGTGGGCGCGCAGGTGACGGCCAAGGGCACCTACAAGTGCCCCGGCGACACCTCGGAGACGTGCAGCCTCGGCGGTGCCTACTCGGCCCCCGCGCTCGCGCTGGAGCTCAAGGCCACCACCGCCGAGGCCGCCGCCAAGGAGGACATCGCCAAGAACGCCGAGGAGTCCTACGGCGGCAAGAGCTACGGCAAGATCACCTCGCACGACGAGCTCTCCTCCAAGGCCGTGACCGTGGCCGGGCAGAAGGGCTACGCGGTCCGCTGGAAGGTCGTCACGAGCAAGGGCGACGACGGCTACGTCGAGTCGCTCGTCTTCCCGGCGCCCTCCAACTCCAAGCAGCTCGTCGTCGTGCGCTTCGGCATCGATGTCAGCTCCAAGGCCCCCAAGCAGTCGGTCATCGACGAGATCACCAAGGGCATCAAGGAGGCCGCGGGCGGCGCCGGCAACGGGCAGGACGTCTAGGACGTGCAGAACCTGTAGGACGTACGGCGGTCAGGGCCCCGGGCCCTGGCCGCACACCGATCGGCCGGGTGGTGCGCCTCTCCGCTCGAGAGGAACCCCACCCGGCCGGGGGGTGCGCGCCGCCCCCGTCCCCACGGTGCGGCGCGAGCAGGTCACCGTCCAGTCATCCCATGGACGGCGGCCTGGGTCTCAGGTGGTGTCCGCCAGCGGCCCTGTGGCGTCCGACAGCCCCAGGGCCGGCAGCAGGGCCACGTCCACATAGCGCAGGAGGTAGTCCGCGTCCGCGGGGCGCCCCTCCAGGAGGGGGCGGACACGGAGCACGCCGAGCAGTTGTGCCGGCACGAACTCCAGGACCGGATGGTCGGCCCTGATCTCCCCGCGTTCGACCGCGCGCCGGACCATCCCGCGGAGCGCCTCCAGTTCGGGCTCCACCAGTGCGTCGCGCAGCGCGAGCTTCAGTTCCTCGTCCTGCATCACGGACTGCCCGAGCGCCTGGAGCAGTCTGGTGTCCTCGTCCGACCGCTCACCCGCCGTGCGCGCGACCGCGCGCAGGTCGCCCGCGAGCGAGCCGGTGTCGATACCGATGAACTTGGGACAGTGGTTGGCACGCAGCGCGGCCGCCACGAACTGCGGCTTCGTCTTCCACTGCCGGTAGAGCGTGGACTTGCTGCACCGGGTACTGGAGGCGACGCCTTCCATGGTCAGCGCGTCATAGCCGCACTCGCGGATCTGGTCGAGCACGGCGTCGAAGAACTCCTGCTCACGCTGGGGCGTGATCTTGGAGCGGCGCGAGGCGACGACCGTCTCCGGTTCGTCCGCTGCCTGCGACGTCATGGCTCTTCTCCTCGCTGGTCCCCGCGGCCCCCTGCGGGCCCGCTCCCTGTGTGCCTTCCAGTGTGGCCCTCGGCCGGCCCTCAGTGTGGCGTAAGTCCTATCGATACGCCAGTGTACCGGAACGCGAACGTATCGGTACACTGTCGTATCGATGAGCCTTGGACAGGACCCACCCCTGTGTCGAGTGGATCCCCTCCTGGGCTCACCACGCACCAGCACCACCAGAACGTCAGCAAGGGGGCCGGGGATGGAAAGCCGATCCGAGCCTGCAAGAGAGCCCGCAAGAGAAGGGGAGGCCGCGATACGGCGGCCGCCCCTCGTCCGTGAGCTCCTGCTCGTCGTGGGGCTCTTCCTCGTCTACAAGCTCGGCCGGCAGCTGGCCACGGGCCACACCGGTGAGGCCTTCGCCAACGCGCACCGGGTCTGGGACCTCGAACGGTTCCTGCACCTGCCCGGCGAAGGCGACGTGCAGTCTGGGCTGCTGCACAGCGACACCCTCGTGCACGCCGTCAACACCTACTACGCGACCGTCCACTTCCCCGCCACCGCGGCCTTCCTGATCTGGCTCTACCTGCGACGGCCCGGGCACTATGTGTGGGCCCGCCGGGTGCTGGCCGCGGTCACCGCCGCCGCCCTGGTGGTGCACCTGACGTTCCCGCTCGCCCCGCCCCGCATGCTCGCCGCGACGGGCCTGGTGGACACCGGCCAGGTGTACGGGCCCACGGTGTACGGCGCCTCGCCCGAGACCGACTCCCTGTCGAACCAGTTCGCGGCGATGCCCTCGCTGCACTTCGGCTGGGCCCTGATGGTCGCGATCGGCCTGATCGCCGCCACCCGGTCCCGGTTGCGGTGGCTCTGGCTGCTGCATCCGCTGGTCACGCTGCTGGTGATCGTCGGCACGGCCAACCACTACTGGCTCGACGCGATCGTCGCGGCCGCGCTGCTCGGCATCGCCCTCGCCGTGATCCGCGTACCGCGCCGGACGGCGGCACCGACGGCCCCCGCCAGGGAGCGTGTGGGCGCCGGCGGCTCCGTACCGGAAGGGCCGGAGACACCGGACGGACCCGGCGGGCCCGGCGGGCCGGGGGCACCCGGCGCGCAGGATGCTCCGGAGCTCGTGGGAGCCGGACGATGAGCGCCACTCTCGTCGCCGTCGTCCTGTCGCTGTTCTCGGCCGTCGCGTACGCGGCCGCGGCCGTGGCCCAGCAGCGGCTGGCCGCACGGACCCCCGACTCCGGGGTGCTCCGGCTGCTCGGCAGCGGCGCCTGGTGGTGGTCGGTGGGCCTCAACGCGTCGGCGGCGCTGCTGCACGTGGCCGCTCTCAAGTACGGGCCCCTCACGCTGGTCCAGCCGCTCGGCGCGCTCACGCTCGTCGCCGCGGTGCCGCTGGGCGCGCGGATGGCGGGGCGCCGCG
Organism: Streptomyces sp. NPDC050988; assembly: GCF_044456225.1. Classification (NCBI taxonomy): domain Bacteria; kingdom Bacillati; phylum Actinomycetota; class Actinomycetes; order Kitasatosporales; family Streptomycetaceae; genus Streptomyces; species Streptomyces sp. NPDC050988. The sequence goes on from NZ_JBITFQ010000001.1 coordinate 972,063, forward strand.
TCACGTTCGTCGAGTGGCGCGGTACGGCGCTGACGCTGGCCGGGCTCGCGGCCCTGCTGGTCACGGCGTCCGGGCCCGCGCCCGACGATGTGCTGAGCGTCCCGCAGGCGCTGGCCGTGGCGGGTACGACCATGGCCCTCATCGGCGTACTGGCCAGGCCGGGCACCCGCCCCGGGCTGCGGCACGCGACCTCGTCCGGCTTCGCCTCGGGTGTCGCGTCGGCGCTCACGCAGACCGTCACGGTCGCCGCGACGGACCGTTCGGATTCCCTGCTCAGCGGGCAGGTGATCGTGGTCGCGCTGCTGGTCGCCGCCTTCGCGACGGCCGGGCTGCTGCTGTCGCAGACCGCCTACAAGGGCGGGCTCGGCGCTCCCCTCGCGGTGGTGACGCTGGCCAACCCGATCGCCGCCGCGGTGATCGGCCTCTCGCTGCTCGGCGAGCGGCTGCAGGGCGGCGCGGCGGGACTGCTGCTGGCGCTGGCCGGGGCGGCGGTCGCGGCCCGGGGTGTGGTGACGCTGTCGCGCGCCACGCCGGTGCCTTCGGCGGTGGAACCCCTGACAACGGAATCCCTGACAGCGACTCCGGCGGCGCCTTCAAGGGAGACCTCGGTGGACGAGGAGCACCCCGTGGCCGCCGTTCTCGCCCTGGAGCCCGGATCGGCGTTGAACGAGCCGTCGTTGCTGCCTCGGCAGCCGAAGCCCGGGCGTCTCACCCCGCTCTAGACCGGCCACGACGGAGCGTGGGAGGGACGGCCGCGGATGTCCGCGACCGCCCCTTCCACACGACGAACATGACGAACCGATTCGTCAGCCAAGTCCTCGGTTGTCCTGCTTGAGCGCCGTGTCGACGGTCAGCGCCGTCGCTATAACGAGGCTCAACAGGGGCTCGGGAAGCTGGTAGTGCAGCTGCAGGACGTAGTTGTCCGCGGTCGTGAACATCGTCTTGGCGAGGCCTTCCCAGGTCTTGGTGATCCGGGCGACCTCGTTGTCGGCGTGATCGACGATCGAGAAGTTCCAGGCGCGCCAGTTCTCCGCCTTGATCGCGCCGACCTGCTTGCCGTCGGCCTTGATCGCGAAGTTGATCTTCCCGACCATGTTCTGCTGGGCGATCTCACCGACCGGCGAACCGTCCGGACGCGCCACGAGCACCCGCGACTTCATGAACTTGCGGGGCCGGGTCAGCAGCAACTGCGGCTGACCGTACGCGTCGCGGATCTCCAGCTTGTGCGTCATGAACTGGTCGAGGCTCGCGAAGAAGCGCAGCACCTTCTTCAGCGCGCCCTGTCCGACCTGCACCACCGAGCCGAGCTGGTTGCCCTGCTGGCCCATGACCTTGTACTCGTTGGTCAGCTCGATCAGCTTGGCCTTCTGGTTCACCACCAGGACCGGCTCGGTGAACAGCGTGCCCCCGCCGGCCGCGTTCGGTGCGACACCGGCCTGCTGGTGCACCTGCTGCTGCACGCGCGGGTCGAACCCTCCCGCCTGCTGCGGAACCTGCTGCACAGGCTGCTGCTGCACAGAGTGCTGCTGCGGCTGCTGCGGCATGTGCTGGACCGGCTGCGCGGCCTGAGCCTGCTGCTGGTCCTGGTTGGTGTGCTGGGTCCACTGAGCACCGTCCCAGTAACGCAGCGTCTGGGGCGCACCCTGAGGATCCGGGTACCAACCCGCGGGAGTGTTCGAATGCGTGGTCACCGGGGCACACTACCCCGGGCCCGCCGGAACCTGACCAGTCCGTGCGATGTGGGACTCATCGCATCTCCTGTGTCGAATCGCACCCCCTAAGCCCTGGCGATCGCCGGGTCGCTGACCCCGACCCGGCCGTTCTCGACGTGCCCGGCGAACCGGCGCAGGAACGAACCGTCCGCGTCGGACACGGTGAGGTCGTACCAGCGCCTGCTCGCCCCCAGGTCCACGGTGTGCCTGACGGTCGCGCCGGACCGTACCCGGATCGACCTGGGCCTGCCGCCGTAGCCGTTGGTGAGCTTGAGCTCGGCCGTGCGGGAGCCCTTGTTGGTGAAGGTCAGTTCGATGTCGTCCCCGTCATGACGGGCGGTGACCTCGGGTCCGGCGGTCTCGCCCGGGCCCTTGAAGACACGTACGAAGCCGTTGGGCCCGTGCACGGTCAGATCGTACGAGCCGTTCGAGTAGGCGGAGTTCCAGGTGTCCGAGACGCTCTTGCCGGCCTCGGTGGTGTAGGTCCAGGGTCCGTCGGTGCGGCTTCCGGAGGTGACGTGGAAGGAGGCGCCGGCCTTCTTGCCCGAGGCGAAGGTCAGCGTGAACGTCCCGGCCTTCGGGTCCACCGAGCCGTCGATCCACGGGGCGTACCGGAGCGGGCGGGCGAGCCGCAGACCGCGCTCCTGCTTCGGCAGCTTGGGGTCCGCGGGCGGGGTCGGCTTGTAGTCCGGGTGCCGGTCCTTGTCCGGCGGCTCGTACGCGTCGGTGTCCGGGAGGTCGGCCGGCCTGCTGTCCTTGCGGGAGAAGTCGAAGGCGGCGGTCAGGTCGCCGCAGATGGCCCGCCGCCAGGGCGAGATGTTCGGCTCCTCGACGCCGAAGCGGCGCTCCATGAACCGGACGATCGAGGTGTGGTCGAGCGTCTCGGAGCAGACGTAACCGCCCTTGCTCCAGGGCGAGACGACGATCATCGGCACACGCGGGCCGAGACCGTACGGGCCGGCGACGTTCTTCTCGCTCCCCGGGAAGAGGTCCAGGCCGACGTCGACGGTGGACTTGCCGTGCTCGGCGTCGCGCGGCGGCAGCGGCGGGACGAGGTGGTCGAAGAAGCCGTCGTTCTCGTCGTACGTGATGAACAGGGCCGTCTTCGCCCACACCTTGGGGTCGGAGGTGAGCGCCTCCAGGACCTGGGAGATGTACCAGGCGCCGTAGTTCGAGGGCCAGTTGGAGTGCTCGGAGAAGGCCTCGGGGGCGGCGATCCAGGAGATCTGCGGCAGCTTGCCGCCCTTGACGTCGGCGCGCAGCTGGTCGAAGTAGCCCTCGCCCTTGCGGGCATCGGTGCCGGTGCGGGCCTTGTCGTAGAGCGGGTCGCCGGCCTTGGCGTTGCGGTACTTGTTGAAGTAGAGCAGCGAGTTGTCGCCGTAGTTGCCGCGGTACGCGTCCGAGATCCAGCCCCAGGAGCCGGCCGCGTCCAGGCCGTCGCCGATGTCCTGGTAGATCTTCCAGGAGATCCCGGCCTTCTCCAGGCGCTCGGGGTACGTCGTCCAGTCGTAGCCGACCTCGTCGTTCCCGAGGACGGGGCCGCCGCCCTTGCCGTCGTTGCCGGTGAAGCCCGTCCACATGTAGTAGCGGTTCGGGTCGGTGGAGCCGATGAACGAGCAGTGGTACGCGTCGCAGACGGTGAAGGTGTCGGCGAGCGCGTAGTGGAACGGGATGTCCTCGCGGGTCAGGTACGCCATGGTCGTGGGGCCCTTCGCGGGGACCCACTTGTCGTACTTGCCGCCGTTGTAGGCGGCGTGCCCGTCGGGCCAGCTGTGCGGCAGGCCCTCCAGGAACTGCATGCCGAGGTCGTCCGCCTCCGGGTGGAAGGGCAGCAGTTCCTTGGTGCCGTCCGACTGGTGCCACACGGATTTGCCGTTGTCGAGCGCGACCGGGTGGGGGTCGCCGAAGCCGCGTACGCCTCTCAGCGCACCGAAGTAGTGATCGAAGGAACGGTTCTCCTGCATGAGGACGACGATGTGCTCGACGTCCTCGATGGTACCGCGGTGGTACCCCGCGGGGATGGCCGCGGCCTTGGCGATGCTCTCCGACAGCGCGGTGAACGCCGCGGTGCCGCCTGCGAGTTGGAGAAATCGGCGCCGATTCACTTCGGGCATGGCAGGGGACCTCTTGTCCTGACGGGGTACTGAGGGCGAGTACATGGTGGAACGTGCGCGAATGGAGTGTTCCAAGAGCAACAAACGTCAGGGAAGGGGCGCGTGGCATCTGTGTGAAAGACGGCGGTACGTGAGGTGCGCGACCCGTTCGGGGAACGGTCAGCTTCCGGTCGCTTCCTTCCAGCCGTCGACGTACGACGTGAGGTTCTTGTCGATGGAGAGGGTGTTTTCAGCCTCGGAGATCGGTCGCGAACGAGAACCGATCCCCCGGAACGGCGTCCGCACCCGCTCCAGCGGCTGCCCGTCGGTGTCTCCGAAGGCGATGCCCTGCTGGTGGAGGTGGGCGTCGAAGGAGGAGTCCGGGCCGAAGTCGGCGTCCAGGCGGGGAATGCGGGCCACGGAGACGTAGGTGCTCTCCAGACCGACGCGCTCGTCGTCCGCGAGCAGCACGCGCTCCAGATGCCAGACCGGCTCGCCGCGCGTGAGCCCGGTCTCGGCGGCGAGCGCTTCGGGGCAGGGGAAGCGGTCGAGGGTGACGAGGTTTCGGCCGGGGGTGCGCCCCTGACGTCGTACGCCTTCGGTGTAGCCGGCGAGCGACAGGGGCTGCTCCAGCTTCGGGCCCGCGACGACCGTGCCGCGCCCCTGCCGCCGCAGCCGTCCCTCCAGCACCAGTTCACGGATCGCCTGGCGTACGGTCTCCCGCGCGACCTCGTACCGCTCGGACAGGTCCCGCTCGGTGGGGAGCAGCCCGCCCTCCCCGAGTTCGTCGACGAGGGCGGAGATCCGCCCCTTCACCGCGTAGCACTTCGGGATGCGGCCGTCTCCGGAATCCGGAGCGGACGGGGGCCGCGGGGGCTGGTCGTCCGGGTAGTCCACGCAGGGATCGTCGCAGATGGGGCGGGTGGATTTCCTGGAGGGTTTCCTATTCGAGGACGGTGCGCAGGTCGGTGATCCGGTATCCGTGGGCGTGGATGGTGTCGATGATCCGCGGGAGAGCCTGGACGTCGAGGGCGGGTTCGTGCCGCTGGGCCGTACCGACGTGCATCTGCACGATCGCGCCGGGCGTCAGGGCGTCCACGACCCGGTCGACAACCTTTTGGACCGTCATACCGCCGGCGGTTCCGAGGTAGCCGTTGGTGTCGGTGGTGAACTCGATGTCCGCGAAGCCCAGTTCGTTGGCCTGCGCGATGCCCTCCGGGGTCGTGGCGCTGTAGGGGAAGCGGAAGAACGGGAGCGGTAGCGCCCCGGTCGCCCGTCGGATCGCCCGGTCCGCGCCCATGATCTCCTGCTCCGCCTCCGGGCGGGTGAGGTCTGCGAATCGCGGATGGCTGTAGGAGTGGTTGCCGATCCCGTGCTCGGCCGCCATCGACCGGGCCGCACCGGGTTGGCGCTCGGCGAACTTGCCTGTCAGGAAGAACGTCGCCGGCACGTTCCGCCCGCGCAGCACCGCCAAGGCCGTTTCCACCCCTGTCTCGTCCCACGCCGCGTTGAACGTCAGCGCCACCACTCGGCTACTGGTCGGAATCCGGCGGACCTCCGAACCGTGGAGTCTCCCGACCGGCCCCGGATCCGCCCCGCGCACCGACCGCGGGGCCACCCCGCATCCCGTCGTGGCGCCCGCCTGACGGCAACCATCCGTGCGGGTGTGCCCGCTCGCGGGGAGGACCGGACCCAACGTCAGGGCAGCGGCAGTGACTGCGACAGCGACTGACAGGCAGGTGAAGACCATCAACCCCGATGGGGCATAACGTTTCATAGCCGAACATTGGCACCATTTGTTGCGCGGCATGGCAGTGACACCAGGAAGCGGCCGAGACTTCCTCACCGACACCACCAAGACGTGCATCGACGCGGCGATCGATCCCTGAACGTCGGCCGCAGGAGCCGGTCGCGACGAACACCCCGCCTACGACCCTCACCCGGCGCCGCCTCGACCCCAACTCCCCTCAAGCTGTGAGGACTTCGAGCGCGGCGGCGTGCACGCCCGGTGCGGCGGCGAGGTAGCTCTCGTCGGCCCGTTCCCACGGTTTGCTCTCGATGTCGGTCACGACGCCTCCGGCCTCCTGGACCAGCAGCACACCCGCCGCGTGGGACCGGACGTTGTCGAACTGCCAGTGCAGGTCCATCCGGCCCGCGGCGACCTGGGCGAGCTGGTGGGTCACCGGCACGGAGACCCGTACGTGGAGGGCGGAGTTCGTCATCGCGGTGAAGGCGGAGCCCATCCGCTGCGCGAGCTCGGGGTCGTGACCCGGCTTGGCCTGTCCGGTCCCGGCCAGTGCGCCGTCCAACGACGTCTTGGCACCGAGCCAGATGACGCGCCGCGGGCCGGCGGCGACGACGGCCCGGGCGCCGGTCAGGAGGGTCCCGGCCCGGTCCGTACCGAGCGCGGAAAGGACCACGGAGTCCCCGTCCATGACGGCGGCGATACTCGCCGCGTCGTGCACGTCGCCCGCCACTCTGCGCAGGCTCGCGGAGTCGGGCAGGGCGATCCTCTCGGGATCACGCGCGATTGCGTGCGCCGAACAACGTCGCCGCTCCCTCGCACACGCCCGTAGCCCCGACAGCCGGACCCATACCCTGACCAGCCCTTTCACGAAAGCTCTTCCGCCTCACGGAAGCCGTCTTGCGGAGCTGCCGCAAGGGTCAGGACGCTGAGTCCAACCACGGCACGCGGGGCGACGGCGCCCCGCTTCACGGGACGGGACCGCCCATGCCTCACATGACCGCATTCGCCAGGAACCAGTGGTACGTCGCCGCCTACGCCCACGAGGTGGGGCGGGAGTTGCTCGGCCGGACGGTTCTCGGGGAGCCGCTCGTCTTCTACCGCACCGAGGACGACGGACGGCCGGTCGCCCTGCACGACCGCTGTGTACACCGCCGGTATCCGCTCTCGGAGAGCGGGCTCGACGGCGACCGGATCGTCTGCGGCTATCACGGCTTCACGTACGACACGACGGGGACGTGCGTGTACGTGCCCGGTCAGAAGCGTGTCCCCCGTACCGCCCGGGTCGCCTCCTACCCGGTGGTCGAGCAGGACGCCCTGATCTGGGTGTGGATAGGCGACCCGGCCCTCGCCGACCCGGAGACCATCCCGCGGGCCAGGCACCTGGACTCCCCCGGCTGGGTCACCGTCAGCGGGATGGAGCCGATCGACGCCGACTACGGCCTCCTCGTGGACAACCTCCTCGACCTGTCCCACGAGACGTATCTGCACGGCGGCTACATCGGCACCCCGGAGGTCGCCGAGACGCCGATCACCACCGAGGTGGACGAGGGCGCGGGCATCGTGCGGGTCAGCCGGCACATGGACGACGCCGAGTGCCCGCCGTTCTATGCCAAGTCGACCGGTATCAAAGGGCGGATCACCCGCTGGCAGGACATCGAGTACCACGCGCCGTGTCTGTATCTGCTGCACAGCCGGATCGCCCCGGTCGGTGTGGTGCCCGAGGCGGACGGCAGCGACCCGAACGGCTTCCACACGGAGATCACGTACGCCATCACGCCGTCCGCCGACGGCAAGGTGTACGACTTCTGGATGGTCTCGCGCGACTGGGCGACCGACGACGCCGAGGTCACCGAGTTCCTGCGGGGCAACAACCACACCGTCGTGATGCAGGACGTCGACGCGCTCAACCTGCTGCAGAAGACGCTGGGTACGGAGCGGACCGGTTACCAGGAGCTGAGCATCAACATCGACACCGGTGGTCTGGCCGCCCGCCGGATCCTCGCCCGGCTGGTCGAGGAGGGCGAGAAGCCCATGGAGAAGGTCCAGTGACCAGCCCGACCGGCGAGATCTACCGCATCGACTGGCTGCCGGGCACCGACGTGCTGCACGGCACCTGTCACTGCGGGGCCGAGCACAGCGCCGAGGACCCGATCGAGATGTGGGAGTGGATGCTCGGCCACCCCGAAGGACACACCCCGCGCGACCGCAACGTGGCCGACGTGCCGAACGGCCCACGCGACCCGAACGTCCCCCAAGGAAACGGCTCATGACCTCCTACGAAGCCGAACTCGTCGTCGAGCGACGGGACTTGGCCGCCGAAGGCGTGCTCGCCCTCACCCTCCGCCATCCGCTCGGCGAGGAACTGCCGGCCTGGGAGCCGGGCGCCCACATCGATGTGATCCTGGGCCCGGACCTGGAGCGGCAGTACTCCCTGTGCGGCGATCCGGCCGACCGGCGCTCCTGGCGCGTCGCGGTCCTGCGGGAGCCCGACGGACGCGGCGGATCCGCCCATGTGCACGGGCAGTTGGAGGCGGGCGACAAGGTCCGCGTGCGCGGCCCGCGCAACCACTTCGCCCTCCAGCCCTCGCCGCGCTACCGCTTCGTCGCGGGCGGCATCGGCATCACCCCGATCCTGCCGATGCTGGCCGCGGCCGAGGCGGCGGGCGCGGAGTGGACACTGCTGTACGGCGGCCGTACGCGCAACTCCATGGCCTTCGTCGAGGAGTTGGGCCGGTACGGGGACAGGGTGCGCGTCGCCCCACAGGACGAGGCCGGGCTGCTCGACCTCGACTCCGAACTCGGGAGCCCTCAGGCCGACACGCTCGTCTACTGCTGCGGTCCCGGGCCGCTGCTGGACGCCGTGGAGGAGCGGTGCATGCGGTGGCCGAAGGGCTCCCTGCACGTCGAGCGGTTCCAGCCCAAGGTCCAGGAGACGGGCGCGGACACGGAGTTCGAGGTGGTCCTGGAACGCTCGGGCCAGACCCTCACCGTCCCCGCGGACGTCTCCGTGCTCGACACCGTACGGTCCGCGGGGGTCGAGGTGCTCTTCTCCTGCACCGAGGGCACCTGCGGGACCTGCGAGACGGACGTCCTCGAAGGCACCCCGGACCACCGGGACTCGGTGCTCACGGACGAGGAGCGGGAGGCCGGCGAGACCATGCTCATCTGTGTGTCCCGGTGTCGCGGGAAGCGCCTCGTGCTCGACCTGTGACGGCTCCTACCGCGTCACCGACCCGATCCGGCGGACGGACCCCAGGTCCGCCTCGATCCGGGCGACCGTGGCCAGCAGATGCGGCAGCAGGTCACGGCGTACGGAGTCGACGGAGTTGCGGCTGGCGTGCACGGGGATGTTGACCGCCGCCACCACCTCGCCGTCCCGGTCCCGCACCGGGACGGCGACCGAGCGCAGCCCCTCCTCCAGTTCCTGGTCGACGATCGCGTACCCCTGTCGGCGGACCCGGCGCAGTTCGGTGCGCAGCAGGTCGGCCGAGACGATCGTGCGGGCCGTGAGAGCGCGCAGGTCCGCGCGGACGAGGCGGGCGTCGATCTCCTCGTCGGGCAGCTGCGCGAGCAACACCCGCCCCACGGAGGTCACATGGGCCGGGAAGCGGGTGCCGACCGTGATGGTCGCGGTCATGATGCGGTGGGTGGGCACCCGGGCCACGTACACGATGTCGTCGCCGTCGAGGACGCACAGGGACGACGACTCCCTTATCTGCGCGACGAGTTGCTCCAGATGGGGCTCGGCGATCTCCGGCAGGGTGAAACTGGACAGGTACGAGTAGCCGAGTTCCAGGACGCGCGGGGTGAGCCGGAACATCCGCCCGTCCGTCGTCACGTATCCCAGGTCGAGGAGCGTCAGCAGGAAGCGGCGGGCCGCCGCGCGGGTGAGGTCGGTGAGCCGGGCCACCTCGCTGAGCGTCAGTTCCGGGTGCTCGGCGTCGAAGGCGCGGATGACCGCGAGGCCGCGCTCGAAGGAACGGACGAAATGAGGTTCGCGGGCTCCAGCAGGCATCATCGCCTCCACGGGACGCACGGGGGTGCGCACTGCGCACGCTAGGAGCACACTTCGGCAACTGTCAACGACCTTGCGTGTCAAGAGCATTGACCCGCTCCCGGCAAGGTTCTACGTTCCCGCTGAGCACTTCTGTGCGGTCTGCGCACAGCCTGTCGAGGAACTGTCCCAGTAGGGGGAGTCATGCGTCGTCTGCTCATCGGCCTGGCGGCCGGAGCCGTGTTCGTCGCCGCGACGGCCTGCGGTTCGTCCGACTCCTCCGGGTCGGACGACGCCAAGGCGTCCGGTGGTACCACCACGATCAAGGCCGGCGTCATCCCCATCATCGACGTCGCGCCCCTCTATCTGGGCCAGTCGAAGGGTTTCTACAGCAAACGCGGCCTCAAGCTGTCGCTGACGAGCGCGCAGGGCGGTGCGGCGATCGTGCCCGGTGTGGTCTCCGGCCAGTTCGACTTCGGCTTCAGCAACATGACGTCTCTGCTGGTCGCCCAGTCCAAGAACATGCCGGTCAAGGCCGTGTCGAACGGTGTCGCGTCCACCGGCGAGCAGGGCGCCGACTTCGCGGCACTCGCCGTGAAGAAGGGCAGCCCCCTCAAGTCCGCGAAGGACGTGGAGGGCAAGAAGGTCGCCGCCAACACGCTCAACAACATCTGTGACACCTCGGTCAGGGAGTCGGTCCGCAAGGACGGCGGCGACCCGTCCAAGGTCGAGTTCGTGGAGATGCCCTTCGACCAGATGCCGGCCGCGCTCGCGAACGGCCAGGTGGACGCGGCCTGTGTCGTGGAACCCGCGCTCGCCACCATCAAGTCTCAGGGCGGCACCAGCATCGCGTCGCTCTTCGTCGACGTGTCGCCCGAGCTCACCGTGGCCATGTACTTCACCTCCCAGCAGTACGCCCAGAAGAACCCGGAGACGCTGAAGAAGTTCCAGGAGGCGACCGCCGAGTCCCTCGCCTACGCCGACAGCCACCCTGACGAGGTCCGCGAGATCATCGCCACGTACACGAAGATCCCGAAGAACCTCCTGGAGACGCTGACCCTGCCCCGGTGGCCGGCCGAGCCGAACCGCGCCTCCGTCGAGCGGCTGTCCGAACTGGGCGTGCAGGACGGCCTGTTCAAGACGGCCCCGGACCTGGACAAGCTGCTTCCGTGAGGGGCGCCAACGCCCTCCTGGGCGCGGCCGGGCTCGCGGCCTTCCTCGCACTCGGCGAGGCGGTGCCGCGGCTCGGCCTCGTCAAGGACGAGTACTTCCCGCCGACCAGCCGCATCGCCGACGCGCTCGCGACGGAAGTCGCCGACGAGGCGTTCTGGACCGCGCTCGGGGACACGCTCACCGGCTGGGCGATCGGGCTCACCATCGCGGTGACCGCCGGAATCCTGGCGGGAGTTCTGATCTCGGTCACGCCCTACCTCCGCGAGGCGACGGCCTCCACGATCGAGTTTCTGCGCCCGATCCCCTCGGTCGCCCTGATCCCGCTGGCCGTCCTGCTGTTCGGCACCGAACTGCGCTCGGTCCTCCTCCTGGTCGTGTACGCGTCCTTCTGGCAGGTCCTCGTCCAGGTCATGTACGGCGTCCAGGACGTCGACCCGGTCGCCGAGGAGACGGCCCGCTCGTACGGCCTCGGCGCCTGGGCGCGGATCCGGTACGTGCTGTGGCCCACGGCCCTCCCGTACGTCATGACGGGTGTGCGGCTGGCCGCCGCGGTGGCGCTCATCCTCGCCGTGACGGCCGAACTCGTCATCGGGGCACCGGGGTTGGGCGCCCGTATCGCCGTGGCCCAGACCTCGCAGGCCGTGCCGGAGATGTACGCGCTGGTGGTGGTCACCGGGCTGCTCGGGCTGCTGATCAACGTGGGCGCGCGGACCGTCGAGCGGCGGGCGCTGGCCTGGCACCAGTCCGTGCGCGGGGAGGTGGCGGTGTGAGGGGCGGTGTGACGGGCGGTGTGAGGGGCGTCCTGCTGCGGGTGTTCTTCGTCGTCGCGCTGCCCGCGCTGCTCGTGGCGGGGTGGTGGGTCGCCTCGGACGGCAGCACCGACGTCTACTGGCCGCCGCTGCGCACGATCCTCACCACCTTCCCGGACGTGTGGACGGGCGAACGGTGGCGCGACGACGTGCTGCCGAGCGTGCTGCGGCTGAGCGCCGGCTACGCGTGCGCGGCCGTCGCGGGCGTGGCGCTCGGCACGGTCATCGGCTCCTACCGCCGGGTGCGGGCCGTGTGCGAGCCGGTGCTGGAATTCCTGCGCGCGGTGCCGCCGCCCGTGCTCGTGCCGGTCATCATGCTCTTCGCGGGCTTCGGGGACACGATGAAGATCGCCGTGATCGCGAGCGGCTGTGTCTGGCCGATCCTGCTCAACACCGTGGAGGGCGTCCGGGCGGTCGACTCCGTGATGTCGGAGACGGCCCGCTCGTACGGCATCACCGGTGTGGCCCGGCTGCGGCACGTGGTGCTGCGCTCGGCGAGTCCGCAGATCTTCGCGGGGCTGCGGCAGGCCCTGTCCATCGGCATCATCCTGATGGTCATCAGCGAGATGTTCGCCGCGAGCAACGGACTCGGCTTCACCGTCGTCCAGTTCCAGCGCGGCTTCGCCATCCCCGAGATGTGGACGGGGATCCTGCTGCTCGGGCTGCTCGGTTTCGTGCTGTCGGTCGTCTTCCGGCTGGTCGAGCGGCGGGTGCTCGGCTGGTACCACGGCTCGCGCGACGTCTCCCGGCGGTCATCGTGAACCACTCGAACCTCTCGAACGTGAACCTCGCGAAAGGGCGCTCCATGCTCGACGTACGCGGCCTCCAGAAGGTCTACGAGGGGTCGGGCCGCCGGGTGGAGGCGGTGGGCGACCTCACCTTCACGGTCGAGGCCGGCGAACTGGTGTGTCTGGTCGGGCCGTCGGGCTGCGGCAAGACGACGCTGCTGAAGTGCGTGGCCGGACTGCTGACGCCCACCGCGGGTGACGTACTCCTCGGAGGCGAGCGCGTGACCGGACCGCCGCCCGGGATGGCCGTCGTCTTCCAGGAGTACGGGCGCAGCCTCTTCCCCTGGATGCGGGTCCGCGAGAACGTCGAACTCCCCCTCAAACAGAAGAGGTTGCCGAGCGCGAGGCGTCGTGGACTGGTCGCCGACGCGCTGGAGTCGGTCGGTCTCACCGACGCGGCGGGCGCGTACCCGTGGCAGCTGTCCGGCGGCATGCAGCAGCGGGTGGCGATCGCCCGCGCGCTCGCGTACGAGCCCGATGTGCTGCTCATGGACGAGCCGTTCGCGGCGGTGGACGCGCAGACCCGCGCCGAACTGGAGGATCTGGTCCGCGGGTTGTGGCGGCAGCGGGGCATCACGATCCTCTTCGTGACGCACGACATCGACGAGGCCGTCTATCTCGGCGAGCGGGTGCTGATCCTGTCCTCCTCCCCGACGGTCGTCCAGGAGCAGCTGAAGATCGATCTCCCCGCCGAGCGCGACCAGTTGCACACCCGGGTGGCCCCGCGCTTCGCCGAGCTGCGGACCCATGTGTACGAGCAGATCCAGGCGGCGAAGCGCGGGACACCGGTCGACCGTGTGGTGAAGGACCAACGGCTTGCGTGACGCGGGTACTACGCGTCCGCGGCGGGCACCACACTCAGATGACTCGTCGCACTCCGCGTACGCCGCGCGGCAGGCGGGCGGCGGGTCTCGCGCAGGACCAGTGTCAGTCTCGTATAGCCCATGCCCTGAAGGGTCTTGGTGGTCTCCCCGACGATGCGGCAGTCCGTACGGCCCCAGCGCGGGTCGGGATGGAGTAACGGCCGTACCGCGCCGTCGTGTTCGACGGCGTCCGGGCCGACCGAGCGGATCCAGTGCGGCAGGCCGTGCCGGTAGGCGGCGTCCATGATCGGGTCCTGGGCGATGTCCCGGAGGATCGACTGAAGTCCGTGGTCGTGGCCGTGCCGCTCGACGGCGGCGGCGAAGTGCGCCAGCATCGGCAGACACCAGCTCGACTCGTGCTCGCCGAGGACCGTGCCGGCGTCCGGATGGAACAGGACGAACCGGAGGAAGTTGTCCCACGGCATGGCGGTGGGATGCGGGCCCACCCCGCGGAAAAGTGTCTCGAACGCACCGTTCGCCAGGACGACGTCCCAGCGGTGGTCGACGACCACGGAGGGAAAGGTGACGGCCTCCAGAAGCGCGCCGTAGTCCTGGAGATACGCCTGGGCCTCACGACTCTCGGGGGCGGGTCGCGGCTGTGGCCGGGGCCCTCCTGCCTGGTATGCCATCGGGAGGTCCACCCCTCTTGCCTATGCGGCCCTATCGCGGCGTCGTGATCCTGCTACCCCTGGCCGAGCGGTGTCAACTATCGTGGCATTTGGCGCCCGTTGACGGCTGAATCCCGCCACAGTTGTGGCGAGACCTGGATGTGAGTTCGACCAAAGGGCTACTCTCCGGTCTTCGGGCGGTTCACTCCGCACTTCCGGAATTCCCACAGGGGCTTCACGTCCGAGGAATCCGGTTCCACCGGAGCGGTCGACAAGAGACGTAGGAGAGAAGTGTCGGTGACGGATGGCTTCGAGGTTCCGGGCGCCACGGCGACGGGTCTGCTGCCGGCCGTCGTGGCCCGAGTCACCGGGCTGGCCGACCGGCTCGGCGCGCCGCACGACGAGGTGTTCGACGTCCGGCGGCTGTCCGCGGCCTCCGGAGTCCCCGAGGTCGTGGTCAGATCCCTGCTCCACGGGCGGCCCGCGGGCGAGCCCGATCTCCAGGCCCGTTTCCTGCAACGCCTCGACCTGCTGCGCCGCACCCGCCTGAAGCCGGGCGGCCGCCGGTACACCCAGCAGGAGATCGCCGACGGCGCCGGGATGTCGCGCCAGCAGGCGGGGGCCCTCATCAACGGCGACCGGCGCCCCACGATGGAGCACTGCGACGCCATCCAGCGATTCTTCCGGGTGCACGCCGGATTCCTCACCGCGGAGGACCCCGAGGCACTCGCGGGCGCCCTCCAGCACACCGAGCAGGAGCTGCTGCAGCGGCTCGCCGACCGGGAGCGCGAGGCGGCCCTGGCCGCCGCCGACGATCCGCTGGAGCGGCTGCTGCAGGACCACGGGGTTCGCGGGATCGCCTGGCGGGCCGCGCAGTTGCCCACCGACCAGCACCGGGACAAGGTCGCCGAGTGGCTGGACATGCTCCTGGAGAGCGTCAAGCGGCCCGAGTCGTGATCCGGGGGATTCAGTGGGCATAGGAAAGGACATGCGCCGCCTGTGCGGCGAGTTGGTCGACGAGCTCTCACTGCCGGCACCGGCGGAGCCCGCCGATCTGTACGCCGCGCTGTGCGACGCCATGAGCAGACGGCGCGGACGCCCGGTGCAGTTCCGCACGGCCGCGTTCCCGCCGGGCACCGCCAGCGGGCTCTGGCTCGACATGGCGGACCAGGACCTCGTCGTCGTCGAGGAACGCACCGCGCCCGACCACCAGTTGGTGATCCTCGGCCATGAGCTGTGGCACATGAACGCCGGGCACTGCAGCCATCACGTGGAGGGCGCCGCCGTCGCCGCCCGCATGCTGTCGGACGACGCCGACCTCCAGGCGACCGTCCTGAAGGTGGCGGCCCGCACCCGGTCGGACCTGGCCGACGAGAAGGACGCCGAGAGCTTCGGGTTGTTGCTGGCGAGCAAGTGCCGGGTGTGGCTGGCGGGTTCGCCGCTGCGCGGTCCCGTACGGCGTGACGGTCTCGCCGGCCGGATCGAGGCCACCCTGGGCTATCGCGGGCCGCAGGGCTGAGGGCGCCGGAACACCGTGGACGGGTCCAGCTACTACATTCCCGCCGTCGCCATGGCGGCCGCCCTCCTGTTCAAGGCGCCCGCGCTGTCACGGTCCTGGCGCGACCCGCTGCTGCGCTCCGTGTGCACGCTGATGGCGCTGGCCGGGCTGGTGTTCTTCTTCGCGGCCCCGCCGACCATCGGTGAGGTCAACGACGTCATCGGGATCACGAACGTCTCGGCACCGCTGGTCTACTGCCTGTTGAGCGCCTTCAGCGCCGCCTGCCTGGTACTGATCGTCAACTGGCGTGGCGGCCCGCCGGAGTCGACCCGCCGGGTGTCGCGCAACTGGATCATCGGCTACAGCGTCGTGATCGTGGCGCTGGTCGTGCTGTTCGTCCTCGGCGACGCGCCGGTGGAACGGCTGGTGGACTTCGACACGTACTACGCCAACGAGCCGTTCGTCCGCGAGATGATCGTGCTCTATCTCATGGCACTGACCGTCTCGGGTGTCGCGATGAGCGTCATGTGCGGGCGCTGGGCACTTCAGGTGCAGGGGTGGCTGCGGGCCGGTCTGCTGATCATCGTGGCCGGCTATCTGTTCAACATCGCCTATCTGACCACCAAGTTCACCGCGGTGATCGCCCGCTGGAACGGCGCGAACCTCGACTACCTCAGCTCCGACGCGGCCCCCGTACTCGCTTCCACCGGGGTGCAGATCAGCGCGATCGGCTTCTGTTTCCCCCTGGCCTGCCAGCGGGTCGGCGACACCTGGTCCACCTGGTCGACGTACCGCCGCCTCGGCCCGCTGTGGCGCGAGCTGAAGCCGGTCTCGCCGCACGCGGCCCACGGCGTACGCATGTCGTGGTGGTCCCCGGCCGAACTCCAGGTCACCCAGCGGGAGTCGGACATCCACGACGGCATGCTCAGCCTGTATCCCTACTTCGACACCGGGGTGCGCGCGAACGCCTACGACGCGGCCCTCGCGGCGGGCTCCGATCCCGCCCAGGCGCAGGCCGAGGCCGACGCGGCGATGGTGACGGCGGCGGTGCGGGCTCGGGCCGCCGACCCGGACGGCAGGGTCATCGACTCGGCGGAGACGGCGGCCGACGCCCCGGCCGCCGCCCCCTCGCCCGCCGCCACCTCTCCGTCCATGTCCACCGAGGGACCGCGCGACCTCGTGCGGATGTCCATCGCGCTGCGTCAGTCCCCCGTCGTCGCGGCTGCCCGAGGGCAGTACGCGACCAGGTCAGAGAGCGACTTCCATGAGCGAACCAGCTAGCCCCGCACCAGGAACGGCCCCCAGACGTGCCGTCGTGATCGGCGGTGGGATGGCCGGCATGCTGGCCGCCGCCGCACTCGGCGAGTACGCCGACGTCACCCTCGTCGAGCGCGATGTGCTGCCGGACGGACCCGACCCGCGCAAGGGGCTCCCCCAGGCACGCCACGTCCACATCGTGTGGTCCGGCGGTGCCCGCGCGATGGAGGAGCTGCTGCCCGGTGTCACCGACGGGTGGCTCGCCGCCGGTGCCCGGCGCATCTCGCTGCCGACCGGCCTTGTCTCCATGCAGCCGCGGGGCTGGTTCCGCCGGTGGCCCGAGATGCAGTTCATGATCGCCTGCAGCCGTGACCTCCTCGACTGGGTGGTACGCGAGCGGGTCGCGCGCAAGGCCCGCGTCACCGTGCTGCCGCGTACCGAACTGCTCGGCCTGGAGGGCGACGCGCGACGCGTGACCGGTGTACGGGTCCGTACGGCCGGGGGCGGGGAGAGCGTCCTCGCGGCCGATCTCGTCGTGGACGCCGCCGGGCGCGGATCGCGGGCGATCAGGTGGCTCGACGAGCTGGGTGTGTCCCCGGCGCCGATGGAGGAGGTCGACTCCGGACTCGCGTACGCCAGCCGGATCTTCCGGGCGCCCGAGGGCACCGAGGACTTCCCCCTGGTGAACGTGCAGTCGGACGCGCGGCAGCCCGTCCCCGGGCAGACGACGACCATCGTGCCGATCGAGGGCGGCCGCTGGCTGGTGACCCTGTCGGGCACGCGGGGCGGCCGGCCCACCGGCTCCGCCGAGGAGTTCGAGACGTTCGCCCGCGGGGTCAGGCATCCGGTCGTCGGCGAACTCATCGCCCACGCGGAGCCCCTGTCGGACGTCTTCGTCACCCGCAGCACCGTGAACCGCCGCCACCTGTTCGAGAAGGTCAAGGACTGGCCCGAGGGCTTCGTCGCGATCGGGGACTCGGTCGCCACGTACAACCCGGTGTACGGGCACGGGCTGTCGGTGGCCGCGCAGGGTGCCGTGGCGCTGCGCGAGCTCGTGGCCGAGTACGGGGTCGCCACACCCGGGCTCGCCCGTCGTGCGCAGCGTGCCGTGGCCCGGCCCGTCTCCACCGCCTGGGACCTGGCCACCGGCACCGACATCCTCTACCCCGGCGCGATCGGCGAGCAGCCGGGCCTCACGGACAAGCTCCTGGGCCGCTACATCGACCGCCTGATGCTGACGGCGACCGCCCGCCCCCTGGTCACCCAGGCGTTCTTCGACGTGGTGACGCTGTCCAAGCCCCTCAGCGCACTGGTTCAGCCGGCCGTCGTCATCGCGGTGCTCCGGGGCCCCCGCCGGACACCCCTCGCCGATCCGCCGCTGTCGGACAAGGAACGGGACACGGTCCTGGGCGCACCGGAGCCGTCGGGGGCGCGGGAGGGCTGACGGCGCCCCCCTGGACGCGGCTCGCGGGGCCCGGCGCGACGGTCATGTCGCGCTGCGTTCGCTCGCCTCCCTCAGATCCCGCTCCACCGCCCGGCTGCGGGCGTTGTCCGGGTGGCCCGCGGCGGTGCCCGGGCGGCCGGCGCGCAGGAGGTCGCTCCAGTGTTCGCGGCTCCAGTCGGCGGGGCTGGTGGTGCCGGTGAACTCCTCGACGAGGGCGAGGAAGCGGGCGGGGTCGGTGTGGAAGGGGAAGTGCCCGGCGCCCTCGAAGATCTCCAGGCGGCTGCCGGGCATGGCCTCGTGCGCCCCGTACGCGTGTCGTACCGGGACCACGCTGTCGCGGTCGCCCCACATGAGCATCGTCGGCATGCCCTGGGTGAGGTAGCAGCGGTCGAGCATCGTCACGACCTGGCCGCGCCAGTCGACCACCGCCCGCAGCGTACGGATGAACGCGCTGCGCGAGGTCGCGTCGGGCAGGGCGTCCACGAGGGTCAGCAACTCCGGCGCGTCCTGGCCCAGATCCGTGTCGAGGAGCCTCATCAGATGGACGACCAGCCCCACTTGGATCCGCATCCCGGGCAGCCGCAGCGCGGCCAGGGCCAGGTCGGCGCCGGGCAGCGAGACCGCCCGCAGGACCGGGTTCACCTCGCGGCCCACGCCGCCGGCGCTGACCAGGATCAGCCGCTCGGTGCGCTCGGGGAACTGGTATGCGAACTGCATCGCCACGCCGCCGCCGAGCGAGTGCCCGATCAGCGTGGCCTGCTCGATGCCGAGGGTGGAGAGCAGATCGCGCAGCCCGTTGGCGTACGCGGCCACCGAGTAGTCGGCCCGGGGCTTGTCCGAGGCGCCGTGGCCGAGCAGGTCGGGGGCGATCACCGTGTGGGTGCGGGCGAGATCGGGGATGAGCTCGGCCCAGGTAGCCGAGGAGTCGCCGATGCCGTGGATCAGGACGAGTGCCGGGCCCTCGCCCGCCATCCGGTAGGCACGGCGGTAGCCGTGCACCACGCGGTGGTGCAGCCGCAGCTCCCCGTCGCCCACCGAGCGCAGCCGCGCGGTGGGCCTCGGGTGCTGTCGCGGGACGTCGACCACGTGCTCGCCTCCCTCACCGGGCCGCCGGGAGTACGGCTCCAGGCCCTGGCTTCCAGCGTAGGACCCTTGTCCGACAAGGGATTTCCGTGATGTTTCCCCTCCGCTAACCGGGCGAACCGACGCGTACCGAAAGGGCATTGTCAGTGGCGGACGGCAAGCTGGACCCAGCGCCACCGCTGTGCGGGGGCGAGTGAACCGCCAGAAGCGCTGCTGCCGAGCCGAACCGGGGAGAGCCGTCCGATGCCGACCGCCGTACTGACCGATCACGAACGCACCGCCGTGCAGGCCTATCTGCGACTGCTGCAGACGGTACGGGCCGCCATGGACGG
This sequence comes from Streptomyces sp. NPDC050988, assembly GCF_044456225.1. Classification (NCBI taxonomy): domain Bacteria; kingdom Bacillati; phylum Actinomycetota; class Actinomycetes; order Kitasatosporales; family Streptomycetaceae; genus Streptomyces; species Streptomyces sp. NPDC050988. The sequence goes on from NZ_JBITFQ010000001.1 coordinate 991,464, forward strand.
CCCTCCCGGCACGGGCCGACCACCCGTCGTGCCGCCCTCCGCCCTCGCGGAGGCGGAGCGCGCGCTCGCCGCGGCCGGTCTCACGGGCAACGAGGAGGCGTTCTTCCGCCTGCTGCACACCTGGTGCCCGGAGGTGTGATGAGCCACCGTCAGCCCTTCGACGGAGGCGGAGCGAGTCGGATGAGCGGGACGAGTCGGATGAGCGGGACGAGCCCTCGTTCCGCGGCCGTCGCGGCGGGCCCGGCCCTCCGCCGGCCGCCGTCCGAGGGCGCGCTCAGTCCTGCGCGTGCGGTACGGTCACCGCGGTCGCCACGAGTCCCCGGCGTACCGTCCAGCGCCCGTCGAAGTATCCGATCCGTTGGCCGTCGACCACCGGCCCGGGCACGAGGAGCCGGGCACGGAAGCCACCTGACGTGGTGTGTCCGGGATCCATGAAGACGTCGATGTCCGCCTCGGTGAAGTCGAGCCACTCCCCGGTGAGGGGGAACCACGCCTTGTAGACCGACTCCTTGGCGCTGAACAGGAGCCGGTCCCAGTGGACGCCGGGGTGCCGCTCGGCGAGACCGCGCAGCCGCCGGTCCTCGTCGGGCAGCGCCACGGACGCCAGCACGTTGTCCGGGAGCGGCAGATGGGGCTCCGCGTCGATGCCGAGCGAGGCCAGATCGGTGGCACGGGCCAGCGCCGCGGCGCCATAGCCCTCACAGTGCGTCATGCTGCCGATCAGCCCGGCGGGCCACTGCGGTGCTCCCCGCTCACCGGGCAGCACGGCCTGCGGGGGCACGCCGAGCTTCTCCATGGCGTGCCGGGCACAGCCGCGTACGACGGTGAACTCGCGGCGCCGTTTCTCGACGGCGCGCGAGATCAGCGCCTGTTCCTCGGGATAGAGCTCGGGGTACGGCGTCGTGCCGCCGGGCCGCTCGTCACCGTGTACCTCCACGGCCACGACCGACTCCGGGAGCAGCTCCTCGATCACCGGGTCCGACCTCCATCGGCAGAATGCGGCGCAGCTTGCCCGGCGGTTCCGGGCGCTTGCGCCACTCGCGGGGGTAACCCACCGACACCTCTTCGAAGCGGACGCCGTCGAGCCAGGTGGTGCGGGGAATGTGCAGGTGGCCGTAGACCATGGCCGCGACGCGGTACGTGCGATGCCAGTCCGCGGTGAGCCGGGTGCCGCACCACATGGCGAACTCCGGGTACCACAGGACCTCTGTCGGGTGGCGGTCCAGCGGGTAGTGGTTGACCAGGACCGTCGGCAGTTCGGCGGGGATCTCCGCGAGCCTTCGCTCGGTCTCGGCCACCCGGGCCCGGCACCAGTCCTCACGGCTCGGGTACGGGTCGGGGTGCAGGAAGTGCTCGTCCGTGCAGACGACGCCTGTCCCGTGGGCGTACTCGAGTCCCTCGGTCTTGGTCGCGCAGCCCGCGGGCAGGAACGAGTAGTCGTAGAGGAGGAAGAGCGGCGCGACGGCGACCGGTCCGCCGGGGCCCTCCCACACGGGGTACGGGTCTTCCGGGGTCGTCACTCCCAGCTCGCGGCAGACCTCCACGAGGTGTTCGTAGCGGGCCACACCGCGCAGGGTGACGGTGTCCTTGGGATGGGTCCACAGCTCGTGGTTGCCGGGTGCCCAGATCACCTTGCGGAAGCGGGAGGCGAGCGTTTCGAGGGTCCAGCGGATGTCGGCCACCGTCTCCGCGACATCGCCGGCCACCAGGAGCCAGTCGTCGTCGGTCTCGGGGCGCATCCCCTCGACGAGGGCGCGGTTCTCGGCGTATCCGATGTGCAGGTCGCTGATGGCCAGCAGCCGGCCCGGACGGTCAGCCGTCGTCACCCTCGCCCCCTCCGTGGGCCGGAGACGCCCCTCGGCGTGCCCGGATGGGACCACAAGAACACATGCCGCCTCCACGGTACAAGAGCGGCTTTAGCCGCCCCGTCGACGATGTGGCTGCGGCCGGTTTTTTGGGTGCGGGTCCATCGTGGCTGCTCGCGCCGTTCCCCGCGCCCCTACGGAGCCGCCGAGTACGAGGAGAGCCATGAGAGGAGAGCCATGACAGGGGCGTCCCGCTCCGAACGTCCGGTGGCGAGCGGGCCTTCGACGTTGCTCGATCTGCACCGTGAAGGGCGGCTCGTCCGTGAGTATCCCGGCGTTCGGCGGCTGCTCGACGGGGCCTCGGACGTCGAACTCGCCCGGGCCGGGCAGCTGTTGGCGCGGCTCGATCCGGACGAGGTGGTGGCGGAGCATCCGGCCGTGCCGGTCGTGACCGTCGCCGTCACCGGGCACGGCACGCTGGCACCGCTGCTGCCGTCCCTGACCGTCGAACTGGCCCGCCACGGGCTGCTGTTGCGGCCGCATCTCGCGGACTTCGACGCGTACGTCTTCGACCTGGCCGACCAGGGCGGCGAGCTGTACCGGGCCGATCTGGCCCTCTGTGTGCTGGACCCGATGGTGGTCTTCGACGAGGTTCCGGTTCCCTGGGGGCCCGAGGACGTGGAGCGGGTGGCGCGGGAGCGGATCGGGACGCTGGCGGGGCTGGTCGCGCGGTTCGCGGAGTCCGCGCGCGGGACGCTCGTCCTCAACACCCTGCCGCTGCCGAGGCGGTTCACCGCGCAGCTCGTCGATCACCGGTCGCGGGCGCGGCTCGGGGCGGTGTGGCGGGAGGCCAACGCGCGGCTGCTGCGGCTGGCGGAGGAGCACGGGAGGGTCGTCGTCCTCGACCTCGATCCGCTGGCCGGCGAGGGCGTGCCCGTGGTCGAGCCGCGGCTGAGCCAGTACACCAGGACGCACCTCTCCCCCGCCCTGCTCGCCGCGTACGCCCGCGAGGTCGGGCATCTGGCCCGGCATCGGGCCGGACAGGGCAAGAAGGCCCTCGTCCTGGACCTGGACGGCACGCTGTGGGGCGGGATCCTCGGCGAGGACGGCCCGGACGGCATCGAGACCGGAGCCGACGGCACGCACCGCGGCGCGGCCCATCACGCGTTCCAGCGGTTCGTCGGCCAACTCGCCGCGCAGGGCGTGCTGCTGGCCGCCGTCAGCAAGAACGACCCCGAACCGGTCGGCGAGGTACTGCGCGGGCATCCCGGCATGTTCCTGCGCGAGGACGACTTCGTCCGGGTCGTCGCCAACTGGCGGCCCAAGCACGACAACCTCACCGAACTCGCCAAGGCGCTCAACCTGGGCGTGGACAGCTTCGTGTTCGTGGACGACAGCCCGTACGAGTGCGGGCTCGTCCGCCATGAGCTGCCCGGTGTCGCCGTCGTGCCCGTGAACGGCGAACCGGCCCTGCACATCGAGGCGTTGCTGCGCGACGGCTGGTTCGACGCCCCTGAGCTGACCCGCGAGGACGTCACACGGGTCGCCCAGTACCGCGACGAGCTGGTCCGCAAGGACTTCCTCGACGGCTTCGACTCCCTCGACGAGTACCTGCGGCAGCTGCGGGTCGAGGTCCACCTCGTCGAGGCCGGCCCCGCCGAGGTGGCCCGGCTCTCCCAACTCACCCTGCGCACCAACCAGTTCAACCAGACGACCCTGCGGCTGGGGCCCGCCGAGGTGCGCGCCCTCCTCGACGATCCGGCGGCGCGCGTCCTCGCCGTCCGTGCCGCCGACCGCTTCGGGGACAACGGCGTCGTGGGCGCGGTGTTCACGCGCCGGCACGGCGACACCGTCCACATCGACAACTTCCTGCTCAGCTGCCGGGTGTTCTCCCGAGGCATCGAGCAGACCGCGCTCTGTGCCGTGCTGCGACACGCCCGCGCGCACGGCGCCCGTGCGGTGCGCGCGAACTACCGGGCCACACCGAAGAACACCAAGGTCAAGGACTTCTACCCGAGGAACGGCTTCGCCCTGGTCGCGGACGAGAACACGACAGCCACCTGTCAGCACGACGGCACGACCGTGACGTACGAGCACGACCTCGCGGTCCTGCCCGTGCCGCCCGCACACGTCCACTTCACTGAGATCCCGGGAGACGACGGCACGTGAACTCCATCGACGACTTCCTCATCCTCCTCCAGGACGACCTGGGCCTGCCGGTGACCGGCGCGGACGTCGGCGCGGGGCTCGACCGGGTGCCCGGCTGGGACTCCGTGCACCTGCTCTCGCTCCTCGCGCTCCTGGAGCGCACGACCGGCCGCGCGCTCCCCCTGGCGGAGGCCCTGGACGCCCGCAGCCTGGAGGAGATCTACGCGCTGGCGGTGGCCTCGTGAGGGTCTCACCGGTCGCCCGCGAGCGCCGCCACACCCTGGCCTTCCTCGACGGCATCCGGTCCTTCGCGCCGGTGTTCCTCGGGACGTCGGTCGACATGGGCAACGTACGGGAGCACCGCGCCGGGCAGCTGTCGGAGCGCCGGATCTCCACGGTCACGTACGTGCTTCATGTGGCCGCGCGGGTACTGGCCGCGCACCCCGAGGCGAACGCCGCGCTCCGGGGCCGGTCCAGGGTCGCCCGCTACGACGGTGTGCACGGCAAGTTCACGCTCGACCGCACGCTGGGCGGCCGCCGGGTGGTGCTGTCGGCCGTGCTGCCGGATCTGGAGCGGGCCTCTCTCGCCGAGGTCCAGGAGCGCGTCGACCACTTCCGCGACGGCGATCCCGAGACGATGCCGGAGTTCGCCGGCGTCCGCGCGCTCCAGCGCCTGCCCCGGCCGCTGCGCACCCTCGCCTACCGTGCCGCGACCCGTCCGCTGCACAGGCGGGCCTCGACGACCGGCACGTTCGCGGTGAGTTCGCTCGGCCACCGTCCGGTGGAGGCGTTCCACTCCGTCGGCGGAACCACGATCACGCTCGGGCTCGGCGCGACCGCCGACCGCCCCGCGGTCCGTGACGGGAGGGTCGTCGTCGCTCCGGTGCTGCCGTTGAGCCTCACCTTCGACCACCGTGTGATCGACGGCGCCGAGGCGGCGGACGTGCTCGCCGAGATCAAGGAGGGCCTGGAGTCCTTCAAGGGGAGCGCGGTACAGGGGGCCTGACGTGCCTCAGGAGCACCGGTGGGCCCGTCCGGGGATTCTGTAACACGCACGTAGCAGCGAGCAGGCTGCGCAGGCCCTATGATCGGCCCTACACAACCGCCACGGACTCCCGTTTTCGAACGGCGGTTTTGTGTACCCCTTTACTCCTTTGCCGAGCACGGCCTGCTTCGTCGTGCCCGCGAACCCTGAAAGGCGGCCTGCATGGTCTCTCGCGTACGCGTCTGGCTCAACCGCACGTACGCGGAGAACGTGTTCTTCATGGATCAGCTACGGCGAAATCCGTGCGGCAGGGCCGTCGAGATCCACGCGACCCACGGCGACGCCGACTCCCCCATCCTCGCCGCCGCCGACGTGGCCGCGCTGGAGCCGGAGGGGCTGTCCCCGGCGGCGTACGTCGAGTACGCGCTCGACCAGTGCGCCCGGCACTCCATCGACGTGTTCGTGCCGGTCCTGCACCAGGCGACGCTCGTCGAGCACCGCGAGGAGTTCGCCGCGGTCGGTACGGCGCTGCTCGCCCCGCCCGCGGAGGCCGTGCACACGTTCCAGGACAAGGTGATCGCGTATGAGGCGGTCGAGAAGCTCGGCATTCCGGCACCGCCGTGGTGGCGGGTGCGGACCCCGGAGGAACTGGTCACGGCGGTCGACGCGCTGGAGGCCGACGGCCACAAGGCGTGCTTCAAGCCGGCCTCCGGTGCGGGCGGCGTCGGTTTCCGCATCATCACGCGGACCCCCTTCTCCCTGATGCACCTGAACGGCTTTCCCAGCCCGTACGTGCCGCTGGACATGGTCGTCGAGGCGCTGAAGCAGGCCGACGAGCCGGTGGACTGGCTGGTCATGCCGCGTCTGGAGCAGCCGGAGGTGTCCGTGGACTGCCTGACCGGTCCGGACGGACGGGTACGGATGGCCGTGGGCCGGACCAAGAACGGCCGGCGGCGCGGCTTCACGCTCGACCCCAAGTGGATCGAGCCGTCCCGGCTGCTCGCGGAGTCGTTCGGGCTGCACTACCTGACGAACATTCAGTTCCGGATGCTCGGTGACGAGCCGGTCCTCATGGACGTGAACACCCGCCCGGCGGGCGGCCTGCACCAGCTCTCGCAGTGCGGCATCAACGCACCCTGGGCGGCGGTGCGGCTGGCCCTCGGCGAGGAGCCCGGCGACGTGGTCCCGCCGTTCCTCGGCCAGGACTACACGGTCGTCGCGGGACCGCGTGCGGTACGGCCGGTGTCGCTGCCGCAGCAGCGCGCGGAGCTGGACCGCCCCGTCCCCCCGGCCGCGACCACGACCGCCGCGGAGCCCGCCGTCGATGCCCAGCCGGCCCAGAAGGCGCAGACCGCCCAGGCACCTCATCCGGCTCAGGCGGCACAGACTTCGGACAGTCCCTTGACAGTCTGATTGGTCCATACCAACTTGGTGAGCGTGTCAACTCCCGTACCCCCCATTCGTTCAGGGAGATCACGTGCGCCTCAGACGTTCCAGAAACCGTTTCCTCGCCCTGCTCGCTTCGGCCGCCCTGGCACTCGCCGGGGCGGTCGCCCTGCCGGGCACCGCCCAGGCGGCCAACCTGCTGTCCAACGCCGGCTTCGAGTCGGGCGGCCTCTCCCCCTGGTCCTGCTCGGGCAACCTCGGCTCGATCGTGTCGAGCCCGGTCCACGGGGGCACCAAGGCCCTTGCGGGCGCGGCGAGTTCGAGTGACACCGCCAAGTGCAGCCAGACCGTGTCGGTCCAGCCGAACACCGCGTACCGCCTGACGGGCTGGGTGCGCGGCAGCTACGCCTACCTGGGCGTGGACGGCGGGCCGTCGACCTGGACCCAGTCCCCCTCCGCCTACAGCCAGTTGACCGTGCCGTTCACCACCGGCGCGTCACAGACCAGCGCGACGATCTACACCCACGGCTGGTACGCGCAGGGCACCTACCAGGCCGACGACATCAGCCTCGACGGTCCTGGCGGCGGCTCGGACACCCAGGCGCCGACGGCCCCCTCGACCCTGCGCTCCACCGGGAAGACCTCGTCGAGCGTGTCGCTGGCGTGGAACGCGTCGAGCGACAACGTGGGCGTCACCGCGTACGACATCTACAGCGGTGCGAACCAGGTGCTCAGTGTCTCCGGGACCAGTGCCACGGTCAGCGGGCTCTCGCCGAGCACCGCGTACACGTTCACCGTGCGGGCCCGGGACGCGGCCGGGAACCGGTCGGCCGCCTCCAACTCCCTTGCCGTCACTACCGATCCGGGCGGTGGGGGTACCGGCTTCAAGCAGGCCGCGCCCTATCTGTACCTCGGCTGGGGTGACCCGCCGAGCGCCCCGTCGGTGATGAACTCGACCGGCGTGAAGTGGTTCACAATGGCGTTCATCCTCTCCTCGGGCGGCTGCAACCCGGCCTGGGACGGGTCGCGTCCGCTGACCGGCGGCAACGACCAGTCCGTCATCAACTCCATCCGCTCGGCGGGCGGCGACATCGTCCCGTCCATCGGCGGCTGGAGCGGCAACAAGCTGGGGCCGAACTGCTCGACACCCGAGGCGCTCGCCGGCGCGTACCAGAGGGTGATCGACGCATACGGACTGAAGGCGATCGACGTCGACATCGAGAACACCGACGAGTTCGAGAACGAGGTCGTCCAGGACCGGATTCTCAACGCCCTGAAGATCGTCAAGCAGAACAACCCCGGGCTGAGGACGATCATCACCTTCGGCACGTCGACGACCGGCCCGACCTACTGGGGCAACCGGCTCATTGAGCGGGCCTCGGCGCTGGGCGCCAACATCGACGTCTTCACCATCATGCCGTTCGACTTCGGCGGCGGCGCCGACATGTACGGCAACACGGTGAACGCGACGGAGGGCCTGAAGACCAAGCTCAAGTCGGTCTTCGGCTGGGACGACGCCACGGCCTACGCGCACATCGGCATCTCCGGCATGAACGGTCTGAGCGACCAGCAGGAGCTCACCTCGCCGGCGACGTGGACGCAGATCCGGGACTGGGCGAACTCCCACCACATCGCCCGCCTCGCGTTCTGGTCGGTCAACCGCGACCGGCCGTGCCCCGGCGGCGGCGTGGTCAGCAACTGCTCCGGCATCAGCCAGAGCAACTGGCAGTTCACGTCGATCACGGCGGGTTTCACCGGCTGACGGCCGCGCGAGGGGCCCGAGAAGTCCCCCCCAGGGTCCCCAGGCGGCTCTCAAGGGGGTGCCCGGTCAGTCGACCGGGTACCCCCACGCCTTCGCCAACTCGGTCAGGCGCGGCGGTAGTTGGGCCGTCGGGTCGGCCGGGCGGGCCTGCTGGATGCGGCCCGACCTGATGGTGGGGCTCCAGTCGCCGAGCTGCGGGCGGAAGTCGCCGTGGTCCTTCTGGCCGTAGTCGAGCATCGTGCTCTCCCAGGGGACACCGAGGTACTCGCACAGGCCGCGGGTGGTCCGCTCCGGGTGGGCGGTGAGGTCCTCGTACGTCATCACATGGGCGTCGAGGGTGCGGCGGGCCTCGTCCAGCTTCTCGCTGTAGTCGAGGACCTCGGCGCGGATCTGTTCGTGGTCCGGGTCGGTGCGGCGCTCGGTGAGCGAGGCGACGACCGCGCCGGGGTGGCGGAGCAGCACGATGTAGCGGGCGTTGGGCCAACATCGGTGCAGGCGCGGCCACATGAGGGTGTTCGGCGGGGTCTTGTCGACGATGATCTGCTTGCCGCTGCGGGCGAGTTCCAGGTGCAGCACCCGGTCCCACAGCACATGCTCCAGCTCGTCCTTGTCGAGTTCGAGCGCCTTCATGGCGTCGGCGGTGAAGTCGCGCGACAGATTGATGTGCAGGGTGCGCAGATGCATCTCGTGCGGGGCGCGGATCCTGCTGTGGCTGTTCAGCAGGACCCTCAGCAGGGTCGAGCCCGAGCGCACGGAGGAGAGGACGAAGACCGGCGAGTCCACCAGCCGCGGGGCGGGCGGAGCGGTGTACGAGTCCCCGTCGGTCCTGGGCGCGGGCATGGCGTCGAGGCTCCGGCGCGGCGGGCTCACCGCCTGCGCCATCAGCCTTCCCCTGCGCCTCAGCCCTTTGCCGATCGCGGACATTCGCGGGTCTCGCACGGTGACACCTTTCTCTCGCACTGCCCCACATCAGAGGGGCGACGGGCGAACTCCAGGTGTCGTGCAGGGAACGGGCACTGGTCACGGCGGGCGCTGGACCCGCCGTGACCAGGCGTCTTACCGCTTCCTTAATTCTTCATGGGAAGCGTGGTCACTGGTTCCCCACCGCCAGGCGCAGCGTCTGGATCTCGAAGGGCCGCAGGGTGACGGACACACTGTCGCCGTCCGTGTCCGCGCTGGTCAGCGGGCGTTCCAGGAGATCGGTGAGCTGGGCCCCGGCGAGCGGGAAGCTCGTGCGCAGGGTGCCCTGTGCCCGGCCGCCGAGGGACTCGTAGACGCGTACGACGACATCGCCCGAGGCGTCGTCGGCGAGCTTGACCGACTCGATGGTCACGCCCCCGCCGCCGTCCACGGACACGACCGGCTCGGGGGTGCCCGCCGAGTCCGCCACCCGCAGCGGCAGGTTGAGCGAGTAGCCCTCGGCGACGGCGTCCTCGATGGTCGCGCCCGGCAGCAGCGCGTAGGTGAAGCGGTGCTTGCCCTGGTCGGCCTCCGGGTCCGGGATGCGCGGGGCGCGGACCAGGCTGAGGTGGACCGTGGTGGTCGTGCCGCCGTCCTCGCGGACCGTGCGGGTGACGTCGTGGCCGTAGGTGGAGTCGTTGATGACCGCTACGCCGTAGCCGGGTTCGCCGATGTGGACCCAGCGGTGGCCGGAGACCTCGAAGCGGGCCGACTCCCAGCTGGTGTTGGTGTGCGTGGGCCGCTGGATGTGGCCGAACGCGATCTCGGCGGACGAGTGGGCCGCCCGGACGTCCACCGGGAAGCCCGCCTTGAGGAACTTCTCGGCCTCGTGCCAGTCGATGTCCGTCTCGAAGTCGATACGGGGGCTGCCGGCGCGCAGGCTGATCGTCTGGGTGATGCGCGAGCCCTTGCCGAAGGAGCGCTCCACGCGGATCGCGCCCAGCAGCGGGTCCTCCTCGACCACGGTCACCGACTCCGCGTCCAGCAGGTCCGTGTAGCGGTTCTTGTAGTGCTTGTCGACGTCCCAGGCGTCCCAGTAGTTCGGGAGGTCCGTGTGCAGCCGGAGCAGGTTGCCCGTGTCGGCGAGGACCTCTCGGCCGCCGGCGCGCAGATCGCGTACGGAGGCAAGGGTGCCGTCCTCGGCGACCTCTACGCGGACCAGGCCGTTGTCGAGGACGCGACCGGTGACCGTCACCGGCTCGGGTACCTCGCCGGTGCCGAGGGGTGCGCTGCCGTTCGCGGGGACGACGGTGTGGGCGAGGGTGCCGTCGGCGGTCCGTACGACCTCCCGGCGCTCGACCGGGCTGGTGTTGAAGACGCGGGTGCCGCCCGTGCCGAGTGCGGTGACCGCCTCGGCTGTCAGCTCCTCGACCTCGACCGCGACGCGCGCGTACTCGGCCTCCGCCTCTCGGTGCACCCAGGCGATGGAGGACCCGGGCAGGATGTCGTGGAACTGGTGGAGCAGGACCGTCTTCCAGAGCCGGTCGAGCTTCTCGTGCGGGTAGGCGTAGCCGGGTGCGTGCAGCGCGGCCGTCGTGGCCCACAACTCGGCCTCGCGGAGCCTGTGTTCGCTCCTGCGGTTGCCCTGCTTGGTGCGGGCCTGCGAGGTGTAGGTGGCGCGGTGCAGCTCCAGGTAGAGCTCGCCGACCCAGACCGGGGCGTCCGGGTACTCCTCGCGGGCCTTGGCGAAGAACTCGTCGGGGTGCTCGACGACGACCTTGGGTGAGCCCTCCAGGTCGGCGAGCCTGCGCGCCCGTTCCATGATCTCGCGGGTGGGACCGCCGCCGCCGTCGCCCCAGCCGAAGGGGGCCAGCGAGCGCGTGGCGGCACCCTTCTCCTGGTAGTTGCGGGTGGCGCGGGCCATCTCCTCGCCGCTGAAGCGGGCGTTGTAGGTGTCGACGGGCGGGAAGTGCGTGAAGATCCGCGTGCCGTCGATGCCCTCCCACCAGAAGGTGTGGTGCGGGAACTTGTTGGTCTGGTTCCAGGAGATCTTCTGGGTGAGGAACCACTCGTTGCCGGCCAGCTTGGCGAGCTGCGGGTAGGCCGCGGTGTAGCCGAAGGAGTCGGGCAGCCAGACGCCCTTGGTCTCGACGCCGAAGTGCTCGATGAAGAACCGCTTGCCGTGGATGAGCTGACGGGCGACGGCCTCGCCGCCGGGCAGGTTGCCGTCGGCCTCGACCCACATGCCGCCGACCGGCGCCCACTGGCCCTTCTTGACGGACTCCTGGATGCGGGCCCAGACCTTCGGGTAGTTGTCGCGCACCCATTCGTACTGCTGGGCCTGTGAGCAGGCGAAGATGAAGTCGTCGTACTCGTCGGCGAGCGAGGTGACGTTCGAGAAGGTGCGGGACGTCTTGCGCTTGGTCTCGCGGATCGGCCAGAGCCAGGCGGAGTCGATGTGCGCGTGGCCGACGCCGGAGACGATGTGGGCGCTGGCGTTGGCGGGCTTGGACAGGGCGGGCTTGAGCGCGGCCCGTACGTCCGCCGCCGTGCCGGAGACGTCGTCGAGGTCCAGCAGGTCCAGGGCCCGGTCCAGGGTGTGCATGATCTCGTGCCGGCGCGGGTCGTGCTCGCCCAGCTCCAGCATCAGCTCGCGCAGCACCTGGACGTCGAGGTCGAGGTGCCAGACCTCCTCGTCGAGGACGGCGATGTCGGCGCGCTGGAAGGTGTAGATCGGCTTGTCGCCCGCGGTGAGGACGTCACCGAGCGGCGTGGGCCTCGCGAAGTCGTTGGCGAGGATGTCCGGGTTGGAGGCCGCCTCGACCAGGTAGTCGATCTGCTCGCCGCCGACGGCGGGGTTGGCGATCGCCACGTACTGGTTGAGGGGGTTGACGGCCTTCAGCGGGGTGCCGTCCGTGAGGTGGACGAGCGCCTCGGCCTGGTTGCCCGGCCAGTCGCCGATGAAGCCGAGGTCGATGACGGCCTCGACGCGCTTGCCCGCCCACTCGGCGGGAACCTGTCCGCGCATCCGGAACCAGGTGGTGCCCCAGGGCGGTCCCCAGGGGGTGTCCATCGCGAAGGGCTCGTACGAGGCGGCCGCGGCCTCCTCGAAGGGGACGGGCTCGCCCGGAGCCTGCCAGGCCTCGACCTCGAACGGTACGGAGGCGGCGTAGATCGCGGTCTTGATGCGCTGGTCGTGTACGCGCTGGACGCGCTCTTCGATCCGGCGGCGTTCGTCGTGCATCTCAAGTCTCCAGGTAGCGGGGAAAGCGCTTACTCAAGGTACGCCAAGCCGGGATGTGCCCCGGTGTATCCGTCGACCAGCCTGCGGGCGACGTTCACGGAGTCGACCAGCGGGTGCAGGGCGAAGGCCTTCACCGCCGTCGCGCGGGAACGCGACTCGGCGGCGGCGAGCACCTCGCGCTCCACCGCCTTCACCGCGCAGACCAGGCCGGTCGCGTGGTCCGGGAGCGGGGCGACGGCGACGGGGTGGGCGCCGTTGGCGTCGACGAGGCAGGGCACCTCGATGACGGCGTCCGTGTCGAGCACCGAGAGGGTGCCCTGGTTGCGGACGTTGAGGATCAGCGTGGTGCGCTCGTCGCGGGCGATGGCCCGCATCAGGGCGAGCGCCACCTTCTCGTAGCCGCCGGAGAGGTCGTCGGCGTCACGCTCGCCCGCGCCGGCCGTCTCCCGGTTCTCCGACATGTACGTGGCCTCGCGCTCGGCGCGCGTACGGTCCCAGGCGGTGAGCGCGGCGGCGTCCGGGCGCTTCATCTCCTCGTAGAAGTGCTCCTGCTGGTCGCGGAGGAAGGCGCCGCGGGTCTTCTCGGCCTCGCTGTAGGCGCGGACCGCTTCCCGGTTGAAGTAGTAGTAGTGCAGGTACTCGTTCGGGATCGCGCCGAGCGACTGGAGCCACTCGGTGCCGAAGAGCTTGCCCTCCTCGAAGGACCCGAGGAGGTCCGGGTCGGCGAGCAGCCGCGGAAGTTCGTCGCGTCCTGCGACGTGCAGGCCGCGCACCCAGCCCAGGTGGTTGAGGCCGACGTAGTCGATCCAGGCCTCACGCGGGTTGGCGCCGAGCACCCGGGCGATACGGCGGCCGAGGCCGACCGGCGAGTCGCAGATGCCGATGACGCGGTCGCCGAGGTGGCGGGACATGGCTTCGGTGACCAGCCCCGCCGGGTTGGTGAAGTTGATGAGCCAGGCGTCGGGCGCGAGCCGGGCCACACGCTGTGCGATGTCCACGGCGACGGGCACCGTGCGCAGGCCGTACGCGATGCCGCCGGCGCCGACCGTCTCCTGGCCGAGGACGCCCTGGTCGAGGGCGACCCGCTCGTCGGCCGCCCGGCCTTCGAGGCCGCCGACGCGGATCGCGGAGAAGATGAAGTCGGCGCCGCGCAGCGCTTCGTCGAGATCGGTGGTGGCGGTCACGGTCGGTGCGTCGGGGACGTCCGCGGCCTGCTCGGCGAGGACGCGGGCGACGGCGGAGAGCCGTCCCGCGTCCAGGTCGTGCAGCACGACGTCGGTGACGCGGCCCTCGCCGCGGTCCCCGAGGAGCGCCCCGTACACGAGCGGCACGCGGAACCCGCCGCCGCCCAGAATCGTCAGCTTCACGCAACTGCCCTTTCGATGTTCGTCGAGGTCATTGAGCCCCTCGATGTCCGTGAACCGGCGCGCACGCCGTTCACGTCAGCACCACGCGCACGCCCGCCTCCTCCAGGGCCGACCGCGTTCCGGCGTCCGCCGGTCCGTTGGTCACCACCACGTCCAGTTCCTCGGGCCCGCAGACCTTGGCCATGCCCGTGCCCGGGAACTTGGCGCGGTCGGCGAGCAGCACGACCCGCTCGGCCGCCTTGATCATCGCCCGCTTGACCGGCACCTCGACGACCGTCGTGTCCATCACCTGCCCGCCGGGGCGCACTCCACTGGTGCCGAGGAAGAGCCAGTCCGCGTGCAGCTGGCGCAGGTTGTCCTCGGTGAGGAAGCCGACCAGTGAGCGGTACTCGCGGCGGACCATGCCGCCGAGCAGCACCAGTTCGATGCCCTCGTCGTCCACCAGCTCCTCGTAGACCACGAGGTTGCTGGTGATCACGGTGATCCGGCGGCCGTGCAGCTGCCGGGCCAGCCGGTACGCGGTGGTGCCGATGTCGAGCAGCACCGACTGGCCGTCCTCGACCATCGCGGCGGCGCGTTCGGCTATGGCGTCCTTCTCGGCCACGCGCACCTCGGCGACCTCGGCGAAGGGCTGGTCGCCCTCCTCGGCGACCGCACCGCCGTGCACGCGGGTGAGCAGCCCCTCCTCCTCCAGTTTGAGCAGGTCACGCCGGACTGTGGCGGGGCTCACGCCCAGCTGCTCCGAGAGGTCGGTGACGGCTGCGGGGCCCCCGTTTCGCAGGGCCCGCAGGATGAGTTGATGTCGTCGCTCTGCCAGCACGCGCTGAACAGTACTCGTCATTCGCAATCATTTCTATGCTCAGTTCTGCTCGACTCTTGCCAAATCAGCCGGAGGCGCGCACGATCCTGTCCACCGAAACACGATCCCGTGCATCGAAAGTGAAGAGTTTTGACGAGAGGATGCGCTCGTGGGTGACGAACGGCCCGACGCGCGGCCCGATGTGCTGCTGACCGGGCTGCTCTTCTACGACCTCGTCCTGACCGGTCTGGGCAAGCCGCCGACCCCCGGCGAGGAGATCTGGACCGACGGGATGGGCACGAGCCCGGGCGGGATAGCGAACCTGGCCGTGGCCGCGGCCCGCTACGGCCTGAAGACGTCCCTGGCCACGGTGTTCGGCGACGACTACTACGGCGCCCACTGCCGTGAGGTCCTCGCGGAGCAGGAGCACATCGACCTCTCGCTCTCCCGTACCGCGGACGGCTGGCACACCCCGGTCACCGTCTCGATCGCGTACGGCCACGACCGCGCCCTGGTCACCCATGGCCAGGAACCCCCGTACTCGCAGGACGCGCTGATGGGCGACCCGCCCGCCGCGCGCACCGCCCTCGTGCACATCGAGGCCGAACCCCGCGAGTGGCTCGCCAAGGCGGCGGCGAACGGTACGAGGATCTTCGCGGACGTCGGCTGGGATCCCACCCAGCAGTGGTCCTCGGCCCTCCTCGACCAGCTCGCCCTGTGCCACGCCTTCGTCCCGAACGACACCGAGGCGATGGCGTACACCCGCACCGACACCGCGGCCGACGCGCTCTCCAAGCTCTCCGAGCTGGTGCCGGTGGCCGTGGTCACGCGCGGCCGTGACGGTGCGATCGCCGTCGACCAGACGACGGGCGAGTACGCCGACGTACCCGCCCTCGCCACCGAGGTGCTGGACGCGACGGGTGCCGGAGACGTCTTCGGCGCGAGTTTCGTCGCGGCCTCCCTCGAGGGCTGGCCCCTCGAAGAGCGGCTGCGCTTCGCGGTGCTGGCCGCCGGACTGTCCGTACAGCGGCACGGCGGGGCTCTTGCCGCGCCGGGCTGGTACGGCGTTCATCAGTGGTGGCGGTCGGTGCCGAACACCGGTACCTCCGAGAACACCGAACTGCGGCGCGCGTACGGCTTCCTGGCCGACCGCATGCCCGCGGACCCCGGCCCGCCCGTCCCCCACGCCCCGGTGACCCCACCCGCCCCCCACGGCATTCCTGATCTCCCCTGATGTCTCCCTTGATGCGAAGACCGAACACATCCGAAAGGCGGTGGGAGCTGTGCGGCTCTCACGAAGGGGCCTGCTCCGCGCGGGTCTGGCCGGTACGGCCGCCACGGCGCTCGGCGGCCTGGCGTCCGGCTGCGCCGTCCCGACCGGTTCGACCGGCCGGAACATGGTCCTGTGGTACTGGAGCGGCGGGCTGAGCGACACCGTCGTCAAGAAGGCCAAGGCGCGCTACGACTCGTCGGTCGACCTGGACGCGATCCAGATCGGCGGCTACTACCGCTCCAAGCTGATCACCACGATGACCGGTCAGGCCCACATCCCCGACATCGCGGGGCTCAAGGGCGAGGACATGGCGTCCTATCTGCCGAACGCGGACCAGTTCATCGATCTGCGGACCCTCGGCGCCGAGAAGCTCAAGAGCCAGTACCTGGACTGGAAGTGGCAGCAGGCGGTCGCACCGGACGGCAGCCTCATCGGCTTCCCCATCGACGTGGGCCCGGTCGTGCATTACTACCAGCCGGCGGTCTACGAGAAGGCCGGACTGGCGTACGAACCGGACGACGTGTCCTCGGAGATGAACACCTGGGACAAGTTCTTCGCGGCCGGTGAGCAGCTCAAGAAGCGCATCCCCGGCACGTACATCCTGACCGATGTCGGCAGCGTCTTCGAGATGTCGATCGGCCAGGGGACCACCCGGTACGTGGACCGGGACAAGCACTTCATCGGTGACGGCGAGCACGTACGCGACTGCTGGGACCGTGCGGTGGAGGCCAAGCGGCGCGGGATCGTCTCCGACCTCGTGACAGGCACCCCCGACTCCATCTCGGCCACCGAGAAGGGCCGGCTGCCCAGCCAGCTGAACGCCTCCTGGGCGGCCGGCGACCTCAAGCTGCAGTACCCGAAGACCAAGGGCAGGTGGCGGGTGGCGAACTGCCCGGGCGGCCCGTCGAACGTCGGCGGCTCGTTCCTGGCGATCACCAAGGCGTGCCGCGAACCCGAGAAGGCCTTCGAGATCATCACCTGGCTGCTCAACGCGGAGAACCAGGCCCAGGGCTTCGTCGACGCCGGACTCTTCCCGTCGACCCCCGCCTCGTACGAGATGAAGAAGCTGCGCGAGCCCGACCCGTTCTTCGGCGACCAGATCACGATGGACGTCTACGGGCCGGCCGCGGAGAAGATCCCGGTCGCCTTCAACAGCCCGTTCGACGTGGCGCTCGGGCAGCCGATCAAGGACGAGATAAAGAACGTCGGCGTCCTCGGCAAGGACCCCAAGAAGGCCTGGAGGGACGCCATGAGCAAGTGCCGGCGCATCGCGGACCACCTGGGGGTGAGTCACTGATGGCTACCGTGCCCCTGGTCGAGAAGCCCCCGGCGCCCGCCGTGGAGCCACCCACCCCCAACCCCAGGAAGAGCATCCTGAGCTACTGGCGGCTGTACGCCGCGATCTCCCCCTTCTATCTGCTCTTCCTCGCCTTCGGCCTGATCCCGGTCGGCTTCTCGCTGTATCTGTCGTTCCACCGCTGGGACGGCCTGGGCTCGATGGAGTACGCCGGGCTGTCGCAGTACAAGTACCTGCTGACGGACACCGACTTCTGGAGTTCGATCGGCAACACGATCATCATCTGGGCGCTGGCCACCTTCCCCATGATCTTCCTGGCGATGGTGACGGCCGTGATGCTCAACTCGGCGGTCCGCTTCAAGAAGATCTACCGCTTCGCGTTCTTCCTGCCCAACGTCACCTCGGTGGTGGCCGTCGCGATCATCTTCGGCTCGGTCTTCTCCACCAACTTCGGCCTGGTGAACGCCCTGTTGCAGGCGGTCGGACTCGACCAGGTGGCCTGGCTGAACACCCCGTGGGGCATCAAGGTCGCCATCGCCACCCTGATGACCTGGCAGTGGACCGGCTACAACGCGATCATCTTCCTCGCCGGACTCCAGACGATCCCCGGTGAGCTGTACGAGGCCTCGCGCGTCGACGGCGCCGGACCCGTCCAGACCTTCTTCCGGATCACACTGCCGATGATGCGGCCCGTGCTGCTCTTCGTCCTCGTGATCTCGACGGTCACCGGACTGCAGAGCTTCTCCGAACCCCAGGTGCTGCTGCAGACCACGGCCAACGAGTCGACGTTCTCGGGCGGTCCCGACCACGCCGGCCGGACGATGGTCCTCTACTTCTTCCAGCAGACCTTCGACAACAACGACTTCGGCTACGGCGCCGCCGTGGCCTGGGGCATCTTCCTCGTCGTCGTCATCTTCTCGATCATCAACTGGCGCTTGGTGCAGCGCCGGGGCGAGGACTAGGGAGGCCCGTCACCATGACAATCACCGATGTCAAGCCCACCGAGTCCGAGCCCGGCAAGGCCAGGCACAGTAAGAACAGGCGCATCGAGGGCACCCGGCGCAGGGGCATCGCCCTCCACGTCTCACTGATCCTCGGCGTGCTGCTCTCCGCGTTCCCGTTCTACTGGGCCGTGATCATGTCGACGCACTCGTCGACCGAGATCTTCTCCTATCCGCCGAAGCTGCTGCCCGGCTCGCACCTCGGCGACAACCTCAGCAAGCTCTTCGACAGCATCGATTTCTTCGGGTCGATGTTCAACTCGCTGCTCGTCGCCACCTCGGTGACGTTCCTCGTGCTCTTCTTCGACTCGCTGGCCGCGTTCGTCTTCGCGAAGTTCAGCTTCCCGGGCCGGGGGGTGCTGTTCGCCATGATGATGATGATCTTCATGGTGCCGGCGCAGCTGCAGGCCATCCCGCAGTTCGTGATCATGGCGAAGCTCGGCTGGATCGGCTCGATGACCTCGCTGGTCGTGCCGGCGGCCGCGAACGCGTTCGGCATCTTCTGGATGCGGCAGTACATGAAGAGCGCGATCCACGACGAGCTGCTCGACGCCTCCAAGCTCGACGGGGCGAGCTTCATGCGCCAGTACTGGCACGTGGCCCTGCCGGTCGTGCGGCCCGGTCTCGCCTTCCTCGGCATCTTCACCTTCATGGGCCAGTGGAACGACTACGCCTGGCCGTTGATCGCCCTCACCAACCCGGACAACGTGACCCTCCAGGTCGCGCTCTCCCAGCTCAACGGCGTCCACGGCACCACGGACTACGGGATGGTCATGACGGGTGCGGTACTGGCCCTCATCCCGCTGCTTATCGTCTTCGCGATCGGCGCCAAGCAGATCATCGCGGATCTCGGCAAGGGAGCCATTCGCTGATGCGACGCGATCACCTGATCGCCCTGCGCCCCTGGGAGGCACCCGAGGTGACCTCCTGGGGGCGGCTGGCCATGAACGCGGTGGACCGGCGCTCCGGTGCGCTGTCCCTGGACGGCTCCTGGCACTTCCAGCTGCTGCCCTCGCCCATGGGCTGCTCGGGCGAGTGGACCCGGATCGAGGTGCCGGGCACCTGGACCACCCAGAGCGGCGACGACCTCCCGCAGTACACCAACGCGCGGATGCCGTGGGGCGAGATCCCGCCCGCCTCGCCCGCCGCCAACCCGACGGGCATATACGAGCGTTCCGTCGACATCCCCGCCGACTGGGCCGGACGCCGGATCGTGCTCCAGGTCGGCGCCGCCGAGAGCGTGCTCCTGGTCCATGTGAACGGCCATCCGGTCGGCATCTCCAAGGACTCCCACCTCGCCGCCGAGTTCGACCTCTCCGACGTCGTACGCCCCGGAGACCCGGCCACCGTGCGGCTCACCGTCGTCAAGTGGTCCGACGCCTCGCACATCGAGGACCAGGACCAGTGGTGGCACGCCGGGATCACCCGCTCGGTGCTGCTGTACGCGACCGACCCGCTGTATCTCGCGGACGTGACCGTGCGGGCCCGGCGGGACGGACGGCTCCGGGTCGACTGCCAGGTGCGCGACGCGGCGGGACCGCTGCCCCAGGGGTGGTACGTCACCGGGGCGCTGGAGGGCCAGCTCCTCGCCCAGGACACCGAGTTCGACCGTTTCAACGCCGAGGACATGCGAGTGTCCGACTTCCTCGGCGAGGCCCGGCTGCGGGGCACCGTCGAGAACGTATGGCCGTGGACCGCCGAGACACCCGAGCTGTACGACCTGACCGTGCGCCTGCACCGGGCCGACGGCTCGGTCGCCGACACCTCCCAGCACCGGGTCGGGTTCCGGGACGTCGAGATCTGCGGCCGGGACCTGCTGGTCAACGGCGAGCGCGTCTACATCCGGGGCGTCAACCGGCACGACTTCCACCCGCTGACCGGCCGCACGGTCACCGCGGACGACATGCGCGCGGACCTGGTCGTCATGAAGCGCTTCGGCTTCAACGCGATCCGCACCGCCCACTACCCGAACGACCCGGCGCTGTACGACCTCGCCGACGAGCTGGGTTTCTACGTCGTGGACGAGGCGAACATCGAGTCGCACGACCACGCCCACGAGATCGCCGACGACCCCCGCTATCTGCCCGCCTTCGTGGACCGGGTCTCGCGCATGGTGCTGCGCGACAAGAACCACCCGTCGGTCATCATCTGGTCGCTCGGCAACGAGTCCGACTACGGCGCCAACCACGACGCGGCGGCGGGCTGGGTCCGGCGCCACGACCCGACCCGGCCGATCCAGTACGAGGGCGCGGCCAAGCTCGACTGGGCCGACCTCACGGTCGCCTCCGACATCGCCTGCCCGATGTACGCGCCGATCGAGGACTGTGTCGCGCACGCCCGGTCCGGGAAGCAGACCAAGCCGGTCATCCAGTGCGAGTACTCGCACGCCATGGGCAACAGCAACGGCACGCTCGCCGACACCTGGGCCGCCATCGAGTCCACCCCAGGTCTTCAGGGCGGCTTCATCTGGGAGTTCTGGGACCACGGCATTCTCCAGCGTGTGAACGACGGAAGACCTGCCGGGCGTGGGGGCGCCGGGCTGTACGAGCACGGAGTCGCCGCGCCCGGCCATCGCTGGGCCTACGGCGGCGACTTCGGCGAGACCATCCACGACGGGGCGTTCATCGCCGACGGCGTGGTGTTCCCGGACCGCACGCCCAAGCCCGTGATGTACGAGCACCGGGAGATCGCGGCGCCGGTCCGCCTCACCTACGGCCAGGGCGTGCTCCTGGTCCACAACCGGCAGCACTTCCGGAGCCTGGAATGGCTCGCCGCCGAGTGGCACCTCGTCCTCGCGGACGGCACCACGGTGACGGCACCGGCCGAGCTGCCCGACGTACTGCCGGGCGAGTCCGCGGCGGTGCCGCTGCCGTTCCCCGTCCCAGAGGGCGAGTCCTGGCTGACGCTGCGGGTCGTCACCGCGGACGACGAGGCCTGGGCGCCGCTCGGCACCGAGGTGTGCCTGCCGCAGGTCCGGCTGGGCGAGGCCGACTCCGACACGACGCCGGAGCCCGCGTCCGACCCGGCCGTCACGCTGGACGCGGACGCGCTGCTGGTCCATCCGCTGCTGACCGCCGCGCCCGTGCTCTCGCTGTGGCGGGCCCCCACCGACAACGACGAACTGGGCGGCATGGCGGCCCGCTGGCGCGACTGGGGGCTCGACGAACTCGTACGCAAGGTCGTGGACGTACGTGAGGAGGGCGCCCAGGTCGTCGTGGTCGCCGAGTACGCGACCGGCGCCGGGCCCGTCCGCCACGAGCAGGTGTTCACCCCGGTCGCCGGCGGCCTCCGGGTCGAGGAGTCGGCCGAACTGCCTCAGGGCCTCGACGACGTGGCCCGCGTCGGCACAGTCTTCGAGACGGTCCCCGGGCTCGATGTCCTGGACTGGTACGGGCAGGGCCCCTGGGAGTCCTACCCGGACCGGAGCACCGGCGCGCCCGTGGGACACCACTCGCTCCCGGTGGACGAGCTGTTCACCCCTTATCTGCGGCCACAGGAGAGCGGCGGCCGGCACGGTGTGCGGCGGTTCACGCTGTCGGCGCCGGACGCCACGGGGCTGACCGTGGAGCTCGGGGTGCCGGGGCAGGTCTCCGTCAACCGGTACCGGGCCGAGGACCTGGCCTCCGCCACGCACCACGACGAGCTGGTGCCGCGGCCCGGCTGTGTCGTGCACCTCGACACCGCGCACAGGGGGCTCGGCACGGCGTCGTGCGGGCCCGACACCTCGGCCGAGTACCTCGTCGCGCCGGGCACCCACCACTGGGCCTGGACGCTGCGCGTGCTCTGATCCCTGCCGCCGGCCCCTCCCGACCGCCGCCCTCTCCTGGTCGCCACCCCCCTCCCGAGTCACCACCCCCCTCTCCCGAGCAGTCCCCCTTCTCACGGAGCAGACGTGTGTACTTCGCATGAGCACGACCCGGCCGAGGCCTGCCCGCAAGCCGGCGCCGGACGACGGAACTTCCTGCGGGCGACCGCGCTGATCGGCGCGGCCACGGCGGCGGTCGCGCTGCCGACGGCCACCGCGCAGGCGGCGCCCTCCTCGGGCACCCGCTGGAGACCCGACCCCGACAGCCGCCGCTTCACGCTCGCGGTGATGCCGGACACGCAGTATCTGTTCGACGGGCCCAGCATCGACAAGGCGCCCGTCGAGGCGTCCCTGCGCTATCTGCTGGAGCACGGGCGCGACGAGAACATCGTGTTCCTGTCCCACCTCGGCGACCTCACGCAGAACGGCGCGAAGGAGGAGTGCGCTGCGATCGGCGACGCCTTCCGGCTGCTCGACCGGCGAGGCGTCGGCTACAGCGTCCTCGCGGGCAACCACGACGTGAAGTCGTCGACGGACGACCAGCGCGGCTCGACCCCGTACCTGGACGTCTTCGGACCGGACCGCTTCAAGGGCAGGTCCACGTACGGGGGCGCCTCGCCGGACGGTTACAACACCTTCCACCTCTTCCGGGCCGCCGGGCGGGAGTGGATGGTGCTCGCGCTGGACTGGCGACTGTCCGCGAAGGGCTTCGCCTGGGCCAAGGACATCATCGCCCGGCACCCGAAGACGCCGGTGATCCTGACGACGCACGAGCTGGTCGACCAGGACGACTCGCTCTCCTCGTACGGACAACAGCTGTGGGACCAGTTGATCGAGGACCACGACCAGATCTTCCTCACCCTCAACGGGCACTACTGGCCCGCGGCTCGGGCAACCCGCAAGAACGCGGCGGGACATGACGTCCACCTGCACCTGACGAACTATCAGAACCGTTACTTCGGCGGTGCGGCGATGATCCGCCTCTACCGCTTCGACCTCGACCGGAACACCGTGGACGTGGAGACGGTCTCGCCGTGGATCCTCGGCCGGGCCGCGAAGGGGCTCAACGAGCTGGAGCGGCAGGAGAGCGAACTCAGCGGTGACACCGACCGGTTCTCGGTCGGAATCGACTTCGAGGAGCGCTTCGCCGGCTTCGCCCCGGTGCCCGCGCGCCCGGCGCGTCCCACGTCGAAGATGCTGATACCGGGCACGGTCGCGTACTGGCGCTTCGACGGCAAGGACGACGGGGCCGCCGTGACCGGCACGGTCCGCGACGCGTCCGGGCGCGGCAACGACCTCTCCCTGGTCACGGTCGCGGGCGGCACGCTCACCTGGTCGTCGGACCACCACCCGGACCAGCCGGGCCACGGGAGCCTGGACTTCCACGGCGGGAAGCCTCCGCTGAAGGGTGCGTACCTGCGGACGGTCGACGGCGCGCCGCTCAACTCCGCCACCTTCAAGGCGGGTTACACCATCGAGGCCTTCTACCGGCTGCCCGCCGACTGGGATCCCGGGCGTGACGCGTGGGCCGGGCTGCTCGGCCGCACCGGCACGGGCGGCGCCGCGGGGAAGACCGTCGACGACCCGGACGAGCCCATCGCCACGCTGTCGCTGTCGAACGACCGCGAGCCCCAGTGGGCCATGCGCCCTCTCAACCAGCAGGGAATCGCGACGAACTGGGGCCAGGAGACACCGCTGGAGACGTGGTGGCACCTCGCCGTCGTCAACGACGGACGGCACACCACCCTGTACGTCCAGGGCTGCCCGGTAGTGCGCAATCCGAGGGCGTCGTCCGTCGGCATCACCTCGGTCGGCCTGCCCTGGATCCTCGGCGGCTACGAGTACGCCGGGAAGATCGACCAGATCCTGCACGGACGGCTCGGTGACGTACGCATCGTCGAACGCGCCCTGCCCGTCACGTCGTTCATGAACCACTGATCCATCGAGCTCCGAGGGACTCACCAGACCATGACCGAGCAGCAGCTGCCCGCCTGGGCAGATCCGTCCGTCTCCCCCGCCGCCCTCGACGCGCAGGGCGTGTCCCGACGTCAACTCATGTGCCGTGCGGGCCTGTTCGGCGCCGCCTTCGCCGCCGGATCGCTGGCGACACCCGCCGTGGCGAGCGCGAAGGGCTTCGGCGGCAACGACCCGCGCCTCGCCTACCTCGTCGGCGACCACCATGTGCACTCCGTCTACAGCCACGACGCGAAGTACACGTTCTCCCAACTGGCCCAGGCGAGCGCCAAGTACGGCCTCGACTGGATGGTGTTCAACGAGCACTCCAACTTCGGGCACGCCCAGTACGGGGCGAAGCTGGAGCACGAGGAGATCCTCAAGGCCCGTGCGGCGAACCCGCGTCAGCTGATCTTCCAGGGCCTGGAGTGGTACATCCCGGGCGCCGAGCACTGCACGATCTTCGCGGCGCCCGGCCGCCACGAGGTGGACCTGCTCACGAAGTTCGAGCTGGCCTACGACGGCAAGCTGCTCGGCTACACGGCGGGCGGCCCCACCCACCCCGACACCCCGCGCAACGAGGCGCACGCCGTCAACGCCATCAAGTGGCTTGCCGCGCAACGCCGTTCGGGCTACGTGGACGACGTACTGGTCTTCGCCAACCACCCGATGCGCCTGGGTATCGACTCCCCGCACGAGATGCGGAACTGGCGGGACGCGGCCCCCGAGATCATGATCGGCATGGAGGGCGCGCCGGGTGCGCAGGGCGGTGCCATCCCCGGCTGGCGCGGTCCGACGTCGATACGCGGCGAGTACGAGAACAAGCCGTCGGCGGACTCCTGGCCCGGCTATCCGACGGACGCCTACGTCACCTACGGCGGCTTCGACTGGATGACGGCGACCGTCGGCGGCATGTGGGACGCCATGCTCTCCGAGGGCAGGCTGTTCACGATCACCACCAACTCCGATGTGCACCGGGTGGTGTTCGACACCTGGAAGAACGGCGACTGGCTGCCGGGGCAGAACTTCGACAACACGGGCCGGCTGCCCGACCCGGTCAACACCACCGAGCCGCAGCCGGGCGGCGACTTCTGGCCCGGCCAGTTCAGCCGCACGCACGTCGGCGTGTCCCGCTACGGCTACCGCGCGGTGATGGCGGGCCTGCGCGCGGGCCGCGTCTGGCTCGACCACGGGCATCTGCTCGACGGTCTCGACGTACGGCTGAAGCGGGACTGCGACCACGGCCGGGGTGTCACGCTCGGCAGTCGGCTGCGGGTGCGCAAGGGCGAGAAGCTGACCCTGAGCGTGACCGTGACGACGGCCTCGCGGCCCAACCCGCACGACATCCTGCCCGAGTTGGCCCATGTGGACGTCATCCGCGGCGCGGTGCGCGGTCCGTCGGCCGACCGGGACGACTGGCGGGCGCCGGCCACCAAGGTCGTGCACACGGCGGACGTGTCCGGCCGCAAGGGCACGTACACCCTGCGCATCCCGCTGACCGCCGGGGACGAGTCCTTCTACGTGCGGCTGCGCGGCAGCGACGGCAACCGGCACGGCGCCGGGTACCTGGGCGCGTCGGTCGACCCGCACGGGCCCATCCCGCACGCGCCCGGCGACGGTGATCCGTGGCTCGACACGTGGTTCTACTCCAACCCCGTCTTCGTGGAGGTCGCCGGCCACCGGTGAGGCCGGTCCGGGGGCTGCACGTACTGGGGCGGCCTGTGCGCCCGTACTACCTGGTCACGAGCTGATCGACGGGCGTACCGTGGGCCGGTGACCACTGACGAGGCGCTGCGGCCCCAGTCCCTCATGCTGTCGTTCCTGGGCGACCAGGTGCTCGGTCGTGACGTCTGCGTGTACTCGGGGAGCGTCATCGACGTCTTCGGGCGCGCGGGCGTCGGCGAGCACGCGACCCGCTCGACGCTGACGCGCATGGTGGGCCGCGATCTGCTCAGGCGGCAGCGCGAGGGACGCCGTATGTACTTCGGGCTGACCGAGCGCTCGGAGGCCGTGCTACGGGACGGCGAGCAGCGGATCTGGGAGGAGGGGGCCGTCAACCGGCAGTGGGACGGCTCCTGGACGCTGCTCGGCTTCTCGCTCCCGGAGTCCTGGCAGCGTCAACGGCACGATCTGCGCGCGCAGTTGACGTGGAGCGGCTTCGGCCCGCTGTTCGGCGGGCTGTGGATCGCGCCCGGCGAGGTCGACGTCTCCGCGCTCGTCACCGAACTCGGCCTGTCCGCCCATGTGAAGATCTTCCGGGCCCACGCGGACGCGGGCATGGACATCGGCGCCATGATCGAGGAGACCTGGGAACTGGACGAACTGGCCACGCGCTACGAGGCGTTCACGCACCGCTGGCAGCACTGGGAGACGACGGAGCCCGCCGCCGACGAGGCGCTCGCACTCCGCCTGCGCCTGTCGACGGAGTGGCTGCAGATCATCCGCGGGGATCCGCGCCTGCCGGTCAAACACCTCCCGGACGACTGGCCCGCCGAACAGGCCGAGAAGACGTTCCACACGGTGTACGCCCAACTGACCCCGCTCGCACGGGAGTCGGCGGACCGGCTACTGGACCTGGTGCCGGTACGACCGGGCGTTTGAGCGCCCTTCAGGGGCGCGGGGAACTGCGCGACAAGCCCCCACCGGCCCGCAGCCGACACACGACCCGTCGTCGCCCGGCACCAGCAGAGCCCTCACACATAAAACCGGGACAAACTCTGCAGCACCGCCGCAGGCTTGGGCGCACCCTCGATCTCGATCGTCCCGTCAACAGTGATCTGCACACCCCCCGGCACGTCCTCGACATCCGCCAGCCTCCCCACGAGCCGAATACGCGAGCCAACCTTCACCGGCGAGGGAAACCGCACCTTGTTGAGACCGTAGTTGACCTTGGTCGTGACGCCCTGCACGTCCAGCAGCTCGGTGAAGAGCGGGATGAACAGCGAGAGGGTGAGATAACCGTGCGCGATGGGCGCGCCGAACGGCCCCTCCTTGGCCTTCTCCTCGTCGACGTGGATCCACTGGTGGTCGCCCGTGGCATCGGCGAACGTGTTGACGCGCTCCTGGGTGACCTCGATCCACTCACTCGTGCCGAGGTCGCTGCCCGCGAGCTTCTTGAGTTCGTCGATGCCGTTCACGGTGATGCTCATAAGTGCCTGTTCCTTGAGGGGAGTTGGGAGGGTCATCGCGTCCCGTACCGCTTACGCACCCGGGACTTGAGGAGCTTGCCGGAGGCCGTCCGCGGCAGTTCGTCCGCGAGCACCACCGACTTCGGGATCTTGTACTTGGCGAGGCGTCCGGCCAGGGACGCGAGGACCTCGTCGGGGTCGAGCTCGACGTCCTCCCGGGGCACGACGACCGCGCGCGGCACCTCGCCCCACTTCTCGTCGGGCACGCCGATGACCGCGCACTCGACGATGTCGGGGTGAGCCAGGAGCTGGTCCTCGATCTCGGCGGGGTAGATGTTCTCGCCGCCCGAGATGATCATGTCCTTGAGGCGGTCGACGATGGTGACATAGCCGTCCTCGTCGATCCGGGCGGCGTCCCCGCTGCGGAACCAGCCGTCGTGGAACACGGCCGCGGTCTCGTCGGGCAACCCCCAGTAGCCGGGCATGACGTGCGGTCCGCGTACGACCACTTCCCCGGTCTCGCCGATCTCGGCGGGGGCCAGGTCGGGCCGTACGACACGGACGTCGCTGAAGAAGTGCGGCACGCCCGCCGAACCCGCCTTGCTCACCGCGTGCTCGGCATCCAGGAAGAGCACGCCGGGCGAGGCCTCGGTCATGCCGTAGCCCTGGAGGAAGGTGAGGCCCCGCTCCTGGTAGGCGGCGATGAGCGGAGTCGGCACGGGTGAGCCGCCGCAGCTGAGCATGCGCAGGGAGGACAGGTCGGCGTCGGCCCAGCGCGGATGGCGGGCCACGTGCTCGAACATGGTGGGCACGCCGAACATGAAGGTGATCCGGTGCCGTTCGATCAGGTCGAAGGTGGCAGCCGGGTCGAAGGCCTCGACCAGGACGCAGGTGCCGCCCTTGAGGAGGACCGGCAGGGTGAGCATGTTCAGCCCGGCCGTGTGGAACAACGGGGCGGAGACCAGGGCGCGTTCGTCGGCGATCAGGTCCTGGTCGACCAGGACGTTGACGGCGTTCCACGTCAGGTTGCCGTGGGTGAGCATCGCGCCCTTGGGCCGGCCGGTCGTGCCCGAGGTGTACATGATGATGCAGGTGTCGTCGGCGGTGACGGGTTCGTCGATCGCCTCGTCGGGGGCCCCGCCGAGCAACTGGTCGTATTCGGCGCCCACTTCGACGTACGTACGGACGTCGCTGTTGCCCGGCAGTCCCGCGACCAGGCCGGCGAACGACGGCCCGTACACGAGGGCCTTGGCCCCGGAGTCCGTGAGCTGGTAGGCGATCTCGGGCCCGGCGAGGCGGGTGTTGAGCGGGACGAAGACCGCCCCGAGGGTGCCCGCCGCGAACAGTGTCTCCAGGTAGGAGGGGTGGTTCGGGCCGAGGTAGGCGATCCGGTCGCCGCGGCGCACTCCGGAGGCGCGCAGGGCGTGCGCGAGGCGGGTGGTCCGCTCGTACAGCCCGGCGTAGGTGACCGTCGTGTCGCCGTGGATCAGGGCGGTGCGGTGGGGGGTCTTGCGGGCCCGGCGTGCGGGCCACGACCCCAGTCCCTCGTTACGCATGTCCGTGCCCCTGTCCTTCGTCGCACATGGGGTGCCTCTGTCCTTCGTTGCACATGGCTGCCCGTTATGGCTTCGTCAGCCCGAGCAGCCGGGCCGCGTTCTCCTTGAGGATCTTCGGCCTGACCTCGTCCTTGATGGAGAGCTTGGCGAAGTCGGCCAGCCAGCGGTCCGGGGTGAGGACCGGGTAGTCGGAACCGAACAGCACCTTGTCCTTGAGGAGCGTGTTCGCGTACTGCACGAGCTGCGGCGGGAAGTACTTCGGCGACCAGCCGGACAGGTCGATGTGGACGCCCGGCTTGTGGGTCGCGACCGCGAGGGCCTCGTCCTGCCAGGGAAACGACGGGTGCGCCAGGATGATCTTGAGGTGCGGGAAGTCCGCGGCGACGTCGTCCACGTGGAGGGGGTTGGAGTACTTCAGCCGGATCCCGCCCCCGCCCGGGACGCCCGCGCCGATGCCCGTCTGCCCGGTGTGGAAGAGGGCGATCGTGCCGGTCTCCTCGATCACCTCGTACAGCTCGTACGCGACCGACCTGTCGTTGGGGAAGAAGCCCTGGATGCTGGGGTGGAACTTGAAGCCCTTCACCCCGTACTCCTCGACCAGGCGGCGGGCCTGCTTCACGCCCGCCTTGCCGCGGAAGGGGTCGATGGAGGCGAAGGGGATCAGTACGTCCGCGTTGGCGGCGGCCGCCTCGGCGACCTCCTCGTTCGGGACGGGCTCGGTGCCGGTGGCGGACTCGGCGTCGACCGTGAAGATCACGGCGGCCATCTTCCGCTCACGGTAGTAGGCGGCCGTCTCCTCAAGCGTCGGCTTCCGCTTGCCCTCGACCTTGAAGTAGGCGCTGGAGGCCTCGTGCAGGTCGTCGTCCAGGGAGGAGGTGCCCTTGGAGGAGACCTCGGCGTGGGTGTGGACGTCGATCGCGACGAGTTCCTCGACGTCGATGGTCGTCATGGGTCACGCCTCCGGGAACTTCGGGGCGGGGATGCCGACCGACTGCGGCTCGGCGCCCAGCGAGGCCGGCCAGACGTGGGCGAGGGAGTCGGGGGTCCAGCCACCGTCAGCGTACGCCGCCTTGATCTCCTGGGGGTGGGACCACAGGGCGACCTTGTCGCCGCCGATGCCGATGGCCTGGCCGGTCACCCCGCGGGCGGCCTCGGAGGCCAGGAACGGGACGAGCACGGCACAGTCCTCGGGGGTGCCGAAGCCCTCGCCCTTGCGGAGGAACTCCGGCAGCGGCTCGCCGCCGCGCATGGCCTCGATGTAGGGCGCGAAGACCGGAATGGTCTCGGTCATCGCGGTCGCGGCCACCGGCACGATCGCGTTGACGGTGATGCCCGCGCGGCCCAGCTCCATCGACCATGTACGGGCCATGGCGGCGATGCCGGCCTTGGCGGCGGAGTAGTTGGTCTGGCCGAAGTTGCCGCGCTGGCCGGCCGGGGAGCCGACCAGGATCAGCGTGCCGCCCTCGCCCTGCTCGCGCATGCGTACGGCGGCGGCGCGGGCGCAGGTGAAGGTGCCCTTGAGGTGGGTGGTGATCACCGCGTCGAAGTCCTCGTCGGTCATCTTCCACAGGACCTTGTCCCGGAGGATGCCCGCGTTGGTGACCAGGACGTCGAGGCGGCCGAACTCCGCCACCGCGCGGCCCACCAGCCGCTCCGCGGCCTCGGTCGTACCGACCGGGACCACCTCGGCCACGGCGGTGCCGCCCGCCTCGGTGATCGCCTTGACGGCCTGCTCGGCGACGGCCTCGTCCACGTCGTTGACGACCACGGAGGCGCCGGCGGCGGCCAGGGCATGCGCATAGGCCAGGCCGAGGCCACGGCCGGAGCCGGTGACGACGGCGACCTTGCCGGTGAGATCGATGCTGGGCACGACGGTCCCTTCGAGAAACGGATCACCTGCGGAAGGCAGGACGGCTACGAGATCGGAGCAGTACGAGATCGAAGCTAAAGACAATCATTGTTATCGTCAATAGTTGTTGCCGACTCGTCCGTGCGGCATGCTGTGAGCAACACGTACGCACCGCCCCCGCGGGGGCCCGGCCCAGGGAGCCCGCCATCGCCGGCCAGCAGCACGCCTCGCCCCCCGCCTCCATCGACGCCCAGGAGCCGTGGATGCGCGGACTGCACGCGGACACCGGCTACCTGCTCTACCGGCTGGGACTGCGGTCGGGGCAGCTGTTCAACACGTTCCTCCAGGAGTCGGGGCTGCGGCTGCGGCACTACGCGCTGCTGCGGTTCCTGGCCACCTCCGAGGGCGCGCTCCAGCGGGAGCTGAGCTCGCGGCTCGGCTACGACCCGAGCGCGATCGTCGGTCTGGTCGACGACCTGGAGAAGCTGGGCTTCGCCGAGCGCCGCCCCTCGCCCGACGACCGCCGCAGCCGCATCGTCGTACTGACCGAGGACGGCCGCGCCTTCCTGCGCGACACCGACGAAGCGGGCCTGCGGGTGACGAACGACCTGCTCCAGCCCCTCGACCCCGCCGAGCGGGACACCCTGCACACACTGCTGCAGCGGGTCGCCGAAGCGGAGCTCGACACATGACCGGCCCAGGCTCATGACCGGCCTCGACTCATGACCGGTCCCGGCCGATGACCGCGCCCTCCGCCCCCGACCGTCTCCTCGCCGTGCTCGCCGCCTTCGACCACGACCACCCGGCGCTCTCCCTCACGGACATCAGCCGCCGGGCCGGGCTCTCCCTCACCACCGCCCACCGGCTGGTGGGAGCGCTCAGCGACTGGGGTGCCCTGGAGCGCGACGCGTCCGGGATCTACCACGTGGGCCTGCGCCTGTGGGAGATCGCGGCGCTCTCCCCGCGCGGTCTCGCGCTGCGGCAGATCGCGTTGCCGTATCTGGAGGACCTGTACGAAGCCACGCACGAGAACGTGCAGTTGGCGGTCCGGGACGGCTCCGAGGTCGTCTACATCGAGTGGATCTCCGGCCGTTCGGCCGTGGGCGTGAAGATCCAGGTGGGCGCCCGCTGGCCACTGCACGCGACCGGCGTGGGCCTCGCGCTCCTCGCGCACTGCGAGGCCGGCTTCCAGGAGACGTACTGCGGCGGACCACTCGCCGGATTCACCCCGCACACCATCACGGACGCGGCCACCCTGCGCCGCGTCCTCGCCGAAGTCCGCCGCGCGGGCGTGGCGGTGAGCATCCGTCAGATCACCGACGACGCCCTGTCGGTGGCCGCACCCGTCCGCGGTGCGGACGGCTCGGTGGCCGCGGCCGTCTCGGTCGTGGTGCCCGAACGCGACGCGCAGACACCGGCGTTGATCCCGGCGGTACGGCTCGCCGCACGCGGCATCTCGCGTGCGCTGGGGTGGCAGCCGGAGCGGTCGTGAGCACACGTCCGGTACGGGATTCGCGACAGATGCCCTGACCTGCCCCCACGTCCTCCGCCCGACCGCCCGTCGTGGCCCGCGGCGACAGCGGCCCGCCAAGTGACTCTTCGGGAGGGGCGGGCTTTTGCGGGTTTGGGTCTGAGCATCAGGTTTCGTACGGAGCTATGACAGATCCGTGTCAACTGTGCCCGGACCGCGCGGAGCCCCTGCTTGGCTGGCGGCAGTCTCCAGCCGTTCCACGTACTTGAGAAATTCCACGTACTTGAGAAAAGGGTGAGTGCTCGACATGGTTTCGCGCCGCACGTTCCTTGGCTCCTCGATAGTTGTGGCCGGTACCACGACGGGCCTGTCCGCCGTGGTACCGGCCGCCCACGCTGGCACGACCGCCGCCGCGGCCGTGCCGCCCGAGGTGATCGTCAGACCCGGCGACACGCGCTACGCCGAGCTGGCAGGGCGCGGCTACAACACCCGCTTCCGGGCCGCCCCGGACGAGATCTGGCTGGTGCACAACGCCTCCCAGGTGGAGAAGGCGGTCGCCCAGGCGATCCGAAAGGACCAGCGGATCACCGTACGCAGCGGCGGCCACTGCTTCGACGGCCTGGTCGACGACCCCCAGTTCCGTCTCCTGGTCGACACCTCGGAGATGAAGCGGGTCTACTTCGACAGCTCGATGAACGCGTTCGCCGTCGAGTCCGGCGCCCGGCTCGGCGAGGTCTACAAGGCACTGTACGAGGGCTGGGGCGTGACCCTGCCCGGCGGCGTCTGCCCCGAGGTCGGTGTCGGCGGGCATGTGTCCGGCGGCGGCTACGGACCTCTGTCCCGGCGCTACGGACTGTCGGTCGACCATCTGTACGCGGTCGAGGTGGTGGTCGCGGGCAGCGACGGCAAGGCTCGTACGATCGTCGCGACCAGCCGTCGCAGCGACCCGAACCGCGACCTGTGGTGGGCGCACACCGGTGGTGGCGGCGGTCAGTTCGGCATCGTGACCAAGTTCTGGTTCCGTACGCCGGGCGCGTCGGGAGCCCCCACCGCGCTGCTGCCCAAGCCGCCCGCCCGGATGCGCAAGTCCCTTGTGACCTGGCAGTGGTCGGACATCACGGAGGCCGGCTTCACCCGGCTGCTGCTCAACCACGGTGCCTGGCACGCGGCCAACAGCGGGCCCAACTCGCCGTACGCCACCATGCACAGCTCCTTCCAACTGCGTTCGTCGCTGGTCGGGTCGTTCGTGCTGGAAATCCGGATGGACGCGACGCTCGCCGCCACCCCGAAGCTGTTCGACGACTACCTGGCCGCGGTGTCGGCCGGTGTCGGTGTCACGCCGACGGTCGACACACGGGAGATGCCCTGGGTGGAGGCAGCGACCGAGCCGACGCCCCCGTTCGGCACGTACTCCCGGCACAAGTCCATCGGCGGGCATCTGCGCAAGCCGCTGACGGCAGCTCAGGTCGGCGTCGTGTACCGGTCGTTGACGGATCCCGAGCACTCCACCGGGGCCGGTCTCGTGTACCTCGCGGCATACGGCTGCAAGATCAACACGGTGTCGTCGGCGGCGACCGCGGTGGCCCAGCGGGACTCCATCTTCAAGGTCTGGTACTCGACCAACTGGTCCGAGCCGTCGGCCGACGCGGCCGAGGTCGAGTGGATCAGAACGCTGCGCAAGGGCGTCCACAGCGCCACGGGCGGCTTCCCAGTCCCGAACGACCAGCAGGACGGCGGGTACGTCAACTATCCCGACGTGGACATCAGAGACCCGTACCAGAACTCCTCGGGTGTGCCCTGGTACACGATCCTCTACAAGGACAACCACCCCCGGCTGCAGCAGGTCAAGAACACGTACGACCCGCTCAACGTCTTCAGGCACGGCCTCTCGTTGAACCCGTCCTGACCCCCCACGCCCTCATTCACCAACCGGAGGACCCTTCCATGACCAGCAGCAACCCCGCCGAGATCAGCTCTTCCCCCACGGCTCGCGCGGGGCGCGGACTGCCCCTGTGGCAGGCCGCGGTGGGCAGTGCCCTCGTCGCGACGGCCGTCAACCTGATCGTCCTGTTCATCGCCGACGCGGCGGGGGCCTCCCTGACCCTGGAGCTCAACGGCAAGGCGGACGACATCGTCGCCGGCGGTGTCATCTTCGCCTCGTTCGTACCGCCGGCGCTCGGCGTCACGGCCGCCGCGTTCGCGGCCCGCTGGAAGCCGGTGCTGCTGCGAGTCGGTCAGATCGTGTCCGGAGCGCTCGGCGTCCTCACCGCTCTCGGCCCCCTCACGAGCGAGACCGACGGCGGCACGGCGGCTTCACTCGCCGTAATGCACGTCGTCGTGGGCGCGGCCGGAGTGCTGGGACTCGAGGCGGTACGGCGCGGGCGTAACGCATAACCCTCCGGCGAAGTGGGCCGGCGCGGCGCCGGACAACGGCACCCGGTGCACCCGGGTGAGCGGGGTCCGGCGCTCGCGCCTGTGCGTGTGCGGCCGCCGGGGTAGGCAACATGGGCAGCTGCCCAGGCCTCGGAGACGGCACGATCGGGCCTCCTGCGCGAGCGGGTGGCAGCGAGGGATCCCTCGCCCGAGGGGCGAACCCGAGCGTGCTCACTCATCCACGTGGGCGGGCCGAAGCAAGGCGTCTCCGCGCCGGCGTGGCGGTCGAAGTCCTCGGTCCGCACCGGCGGTACGCGGTTCGGACGGTGGCGTGACGGCCGCCGCCGGAGGACGAATGTGGCGTGGAGCCTGTGCACTTCTGGACCGGGGTGCTGTCCGAGTGTCGTGTCATCCGAGGACGGGCCCCGACCAGCAGAGGTGGTGTGGCCGCCACGGGTGTTGTGTAGGCGGCGTGCCCATGGAACCGAATGCGGTGCGAGGCGGCGGCACGGCCGCGTCGGCGTCGGCGTCGGCGTCGGCGTCGGCGTCGAGCCATCGGTCACCAGGGGCCCGCGTTGCCGGCCGATCGGATCGCGAACGTGGAGGCCGGGGCGGAGCCGGATGCCGGTTCCTTCCGCCCCGGCCTCCACGTTCGCGATCAGGAAGACACCCGCCGAGGCCGACTCGCGGCAGCCGGTAGGCTCCCTGCCTCATGCGACGAGCCCGCGTCCCATGGGGCCGCGGGCTCGTCGTTTGCGCCGGTGCATGTCGGCGAGAGTCTCTCCGAGAGTTCATGTTATGCGTCGGGCGAAAAGAGACCGCTTTCTTCCCGAGCGATTATTTTCGAATTCACGGAAATACACGGGATCAATTTACGCATGGCCGAATCGGAAACCGACACCGCGGGCCGTGATGATCCAGCTGCTGGATCCGAGTTTACTGCGGAGGCTACTGACATGCGTGTCGATCGTGCGACCCGGCTGGGATCGGGAATCGCCCCAGACCAGGGTCATGATTTGCTTTCGGGAAACGACGCTGCCCGGCCGGGAGGCCAGCAGATAGAGCAGGTCGAACTCCTTGCGCGTCACTTCGACGGGCTCGTCGCCGAGCCGGATCTCACGGGTGCGCGAGTCGATCCGCAGCGGGCCACTGCTGATCACCTCGGTGGTCAGCGGCAGCGGGCGCACCCGCCGCATGACGGCTTCGATACGGGCCATCAGCTCGGGCAGGCTGTAGGGCTTCACCACATAGTCGTCCGCGCCCGCCTTGAGGCTGAGCACGCGGTCGAGTTCCGTGTCGCGGGCCGTGACAACGATGATTCCGACCCCGGACGCGGCCCTGACGAAACGGCAGATCTCGATGCCGTCCAGGTCGGGCAGGTCCAGGTCGATGAGCAGGACATCCGCTTCCCGGTACTTCTGGAGCGCCTTACTTCCGGTGTCCACGCTCACGGCCTGGTATCCGTGCCTGACCAGGCTCAGAACCAGGGACTGGGCCGCGGGCGCCCCGCTCTCGACAACGAGGACACGCAACACCCCTCGCGCCTTGCGGAGCTGAGGCTGGGCCTGGATGGGCGGTAGTTGCTGGGCCTGTATAGGCGGATGTGTCTGGGCATGTTGGCTCACTGGGCGCGACGGCGTTGGCGCGCGGCGATTGGCCAGTTGCTGCGGAATGGCGGGCTCGAGAAATTTCGTGGACTGATTGCTCATCCGATACTCCCCCATGTTATGCCAGATAAGCGGGCATCGAGTCGCGCTCCCAGAAGGCTACAAACCGCTCGATGAAAAGTCAAATAATAGCTATTGACATGCCAGCGAGAATGAGGGAGCCGAACCATCCGGGAAACATGAGGCAATATCAGAAGTGCATATTCGGCCAGAGTGGCCGTGATCGATTGTTGATTGCGGGATTACTCGGGTAATCAGTGCCGCATGCGGTCACCTGGAATTCTTGAAGCGTGAACGGGCTCAGTGCAGGGTACCCAGAAGGCCCATGTGGAAGGGCTGGAGTTCCTCGGTCCGGCCGCTCAGGATCTTCGTGATCCACTCCGGGTCGCCGAGCAGTGCGCGGCCGACGGCCACCAGGTCGAACTCGTCGCGCTCCACCCGGTCGAGCAGCGCGTCGATCCCGGCGACCGAGCCCGGCTTCCCCTGGAACACCTCGATGAACTCGTTGTCGAGGCCGACCGAGCCGACGCTGATCGTGGGCTTGCCCGAGACCTTCTTCGTCCAGCCGGCGAGGTTGAGCTCGGATCCCTCGAACTCGGGCAGGTGGAAGCGGCGGGTCGAGCAGTGGAAGGCGTCCACCCCGGCGTCCGACAGGGGGGCGAGCAGGGCTTCGAGCTCCTGCGGCGATCCCGCGAGCCTGGCCTGATAAGCACCCATCTTCCACTGCGAGAACCGGAAGGTGATCGGGAAGTCCGGGGCGACCGCCCCGCGGCAGGCGGCGACGATCTCCGTGGCGAACCGGGTACGGGCGCCCAGGTCACCGCCGTACGCGTCGGTGCGGTGGTTGGTCTGCTCCCAGAGGAACTGGTCGATCAGATAGCCGTGGGCCGCGTGCACCTCGATGCCGTCGAAGCCGGTCCGCTCGGCGGCGGCCGCCGCCGCGGCGTAGGCGGCGACGACATCGTCGATGTCGGTCCGCGTCATGGCGCGGCCGACGGGCGTGCCGTCGACAGCGATGCCGGAGGGGCCGATGCTCGGGGCCTCGGGTACGGGCGGGGAACCGGCCTTCCGGTCCAGGCCCACGTGCCACAGCTGCGACAGGATCTTCCCGCCCGCGTTGTGCACCGCCTTCGTCACCTCGGCCCAGCCTGCCAGGGCCTGCTCGCCGTAGATGTGGGGGACGCGGTCGCTGGTGCCGGCCGAGTCATGGCCGATGTACGTCCCCTCGGTGATGACGAGGCCGGCGCCGCCCGCCGCGCGCCGCGCGTAGTACGCCGCCACGTCGTCGCCCGGTACGCCACCCGGCGAGAACTCCCGGGTCATCGGTGCCATCACGATCCGGTTGGCGAGAGTGAGGCTGCCCAGGGTGAAGGGGCGCAGCAGGACTTCCTTGGCGCGCTCGGCGGAGGTGGTCGACATATGAAGGGTCTGCTTTCGGTCGGGGCGCGGGGGCGCCTGACGGGATCGGTGGGAAAGAAGAAGAAGGAGGACGCGGAGCGAGAACGTGGGGTGTCAGTCCGTGGTCGTCGCGGGGACCTGGGCAGGCCGCGAATCCCCGGCGGGTTCGGGGGTCTTGGGGGCCGGAGTCCCACGGACGAACCAGGCGAGGGCGAAGGCGACGGCCGAGAGCAGGGCGGTGCCGATGAGGACGCCGTGCAGTCCGCTGGTGAAGGCTTCTTGGACGACAACGCGCACCTGACCGGACATCCCGTCGACCGACGACGGGGTCAACTCGCTGCCGGAGGTGAGCTGTTCGGCCCCGCGCTCGCCCAGCCGGCCACTGAGCTCGTCCGTCATACGGCCCAGGTGCACGGCTCCGAGCGCGGCGACGCCGAGTGAACCACCGATCGTGCGCAGCAGCGTGACCGTTCCGGTGGCGGCGCCCATGTCGCGCGGCGGTGCCGTGTTCATCGTGGTGAGGAGCGTGCTCTGCATCAGGATGCCGACGCCGATGCCGAGCACCAGGGTGAGGGCCGAGGCGACGAACACCGGGGTGTCCGTGTCCAGCAGGAGCAGCAGCAGCGCGCCGACGACCGTGACGGCGCCCCCGGTGATCGGCACCACCCGCTCCAGGCCGCCGCGGTCCATCAGCCGCCCGGTGGTCAGCTGCGCCGCCAGCATGCCCATCATCAGGGGCAGGATCTGCATGCCGCTGACGGTGGAGGTGGAGCCCTGCACGAACTGCATGTACTGGGGCAGGTAGTTGATCACCGAGACCAGTACGGCGCCGACCAGGAAGCTGAGCGTCTGGGCGAGGGCGAAGTCACGGCTGCGGAACAGCCTCGGCGGGATGACGGGTTCGGCCACCCGCTGTTCCACCCGGACGAACGCGGCGACGGCCAGGGCAGCGACGACGGCGAGCAGCACGATCTGCGCCGAACCCCAGTCGTAGCGGGTGCCGGCCCAGGTGGCCAGCAGGGTGAGCGAGAGGATGGCGGTCGTCAGCAGCGCCGTACCGGGGTAGTCGATCCGTCCGCCGGAGCGCTCCTTGGGCAGCCGTACGCCTCTGGCGACCGCGAACAGCGCGAGGACACCGAAGGGCACGTTGACGTAGAACACCCAGCGCCAGTCGAGGGCGTCGGTGATGAAGCCGCCGAGCAGCGGTCCGCCGACGAAGGCGACCGGCAGCATCACGCCGACCATCGACTGGACACGGCCGCGCTCGTGCGCGGGAACCAGCACGCCGATGACCGAGAGCGCGCCGACCATCAGTCCGCCGGCGCCGAGGCCCTGGACGGCACGGAAGGCGATGAGCTGTGGCATGTCCTGGGCGAGTCCGCACAGGACGGTGCCGACCAGGAAGAGCAGCACGGACCACATGTAGGCGCCCTTGCGGCCCTTGAGGTCGCCGAGCTTGCCCCAGATCGGGGTGGCGGCCGCCATCGTGAGCAGGTAGGCCGTGACGGACCAGGAGAAGTGGTCGAGGCCGCCGAGATCACCGACGATGGTCGGCAGGGCGATGCTGACGATCTGTCCGTCGAGGGTGGCCAGGAAGATGCCGAGCATGAGTCCGAAGATGCCGAGGTAGGGCAGCTTCCCGGCGGCCTGCGGGGGCGTGTCCGCGGTGCCGCCGGTCTCCGTCGTGTCGCTGGTCATGGCCGTCTTTCGTCTCAGCCGGTGTACGGGCGAGCGGTGCGGGCGTCCCGAAGTGCCTCTCCCCACCAGGCCAGTTGGTCGAGCAGGGCCTTGGCCGCGACGTCGCAGTCCGGGTCGAGGGGCTTGCCGTCCGAGTCGAACTTGTCGCCGTAGTTGTGGAAGCTCACGGTGTTGCGGATCGTCATGGCGTTCAGTTCGGCGAGGACCAGCCGCAGGTGCTCGACGGCGCGCAGGCCGCCGGAGATGCCGCCGTAGGAGACGAAGGCGACGGGCTTGGCGTGCCACTGCGGGTTGTGCCAGTCGATCGCGTTCTTCAGGGCCGCCGGATAACTGTGGTTGTACTCCGGCGTGATGATGATGAAGGCGTCGGCCGACTCCATGCGCGGGGCGACCGCGCCGAGCAGAGCCATGTCCTCGTCCGGAAGTTGCTCCCCGAAAGCCGGCATGACGGTCGGCAGGGGTGTCTCGACCAGGTCGACGAGGTCGACCTCCATGTCCTTGCGCTGGGCGATCTGGCTCAGCAGCCAGTCGGCCACGACCGGACCGAAGCGTCCGCCCCTCGTGCTGCCGACGAGGGCCGCCACCTGCAGAGGGCTGTCGTTCAGGTCACTCATGCGGAACTCCTGGAAGTGTACGGCGTATCGCTACAGATACAACGTACACATCGGTGTGTACGTTGTCTACTGCTGTTACGTTGTACACAACCCCGGCACCCGGAAGGAACCTCACCCATGGCCACTCGGAGAAAAGAGGAGAAGCAGGTGACGCCGGAGCCGTCCGAGCCCAGGGAGACCGTCTCGCTCTGGGAACGCCTCAACCGCCCCGCACCCGCCCCTCGCTCCACGCTCACCCCGCAGCGCATCGCAGCGGCCGCCGTGGCGATCGCCGACACGGAAGGCCTCGACGCCGTCACCATGCGGCGCCTCGCGGCCGACCTGGGGGCCGCGCCGATGGCGGCGTACCGCTATGTCTCCGGCAAGGACGAGCTGCTGGAGCTGATGGTCGACCACGTCTACGGCGAGCTGTCGCTGCCCGGGGACGCCAAGGACTGGCGGGTCGCCATGCGGGCGCTCGCCCTGCGCACCAGGACCGTGCTCCTGAGGCACTCATGGGTGGCCCGCACGGCGGTGTTCACACTGACCCCGAACCAGCTGGCCGTGCCCGAGCGGGCCCTGGCCGCGCTCGACGGGCTCGACCTGGACGCCGACACGATGATGGCGGTCTTCCGCACCGTCGACTCCTATGTGCAGGGCGCGGTGGGCTTCGAGATCGGCCTCAACGAGCTGATGCGGGAGCAGGGCTGGTCCAGCGCGAACGAGGCGCGCACCGGTCTGGCCCCACGCATGACATGGCTGATGGGCACCGGCCGTTACCCGACGTACGAGCGCTATCTCCGCGAGGCGAGCCGCAAGGACGACCTGGAGTGGCAGTTCGAGACGGGCCTCGAGTCGGTCCTCGACGGGATCTCCGCACGCCTGGGCATCTGAAATTCCGTCACGTTCAAATCCACGACAAATTCATCAGAGAAGTAAGAGATTTCCGGCACGCACCCCACAGAAGGTGAGTTCACTCACGGCCGTGCCGGAGGCGCGGAAATAGCCTCACCACACCGAGAAGTGGTGGGGGAAATGACTCGAGTACTCGCAGGTAGGACCCAGGAAATAACCGTGTGCCGGGGTGCCCGGTGCGAACGTCGCGCGGCCGAGGGCCGGCCCCGCCGGCCCGCCGCACGGGGGCACCGGCTCTGCCCGGACTGCCGGGACCGCCTGATCGCGGAACTACGGCAGCTGCCCCGGCTCCACGAGGAGTGCGGCCGGCTTCTCGGCGGCTCCGACGGGCCGCGCGAGCGCACCTCGGGCGGGCCCCTGCCGGGCCTGCCCTTCAACACCGCCGCGGCGGACGTCCGGTCGGCCATCGCCGGGGTGCTGCGGTCCTGGTCGTCCGTGGTCGTCGAGGAGCGCCGGACCAGCGCTCCGCCGGCGAACGTGGAAACCCTCGCGGCGTTCCTCGCCCGGCACTTCGACTGGCTCACCGCACATCAGGCAGCCGCTGAACTGTCCCAGGAAACAGCCCTGTTGGTGCGTGACGCGCGTCGCGTGATCGACCCTAGCCCACTGCGCCGGGTCCCCATCGGGTCCTGCGTCGAGGCCGACTGCCAGGGCGGCCTGGTGGCCCTCGTACGGCCGCACCGGGCAGACACCCCGCTCGAGATCCGCTGCGAGGCCTCACCCGCCCACCGCTGGTCCGCCGACGAATGGCTGAGCCTGAGCCGGATGCTGACGCACGAGACCCGCGTGCACTGGGTCGGCGCCGCCGACATCGCCCGGCTGTGGAACATCCCGCCCGGCAGTGTGTACCGGCACGCCAGCGAGCAGCGGTGGCGTAGGCGAGCGGAGGGCGGGCGCACCTACTACCACTGCGAGGACATCCAGCGGACACTCGGCGCGCGTTCCGGAATTACGCCCTCCAAAAACGGTGTCTCACCTTCCTCAAGTGCGACTTAACAATTACTTGACGGAGTGTTGTGTCCCGCCTGAAAAACTCCTCTTGACATTCCGAGGATTTCCGAAGAAGCTAATCACTAGTTTCCGCAGCACTGTGTCGACCAACCGGTGCATGGCGTTTCCCGGCAAATTAATGCCGGTTCAGTTATTTCGGTTCCGAATTAACACCCCAGTTACATTCCGAACCCCTCTCCTGCAATTCCTCTCTGAAATGCCCGGAGGACAAGTACATGGATGCTTCGGTCATAGTCGCCGGCGCGGGGCCCACCGGCCTGACGCTCGCCGCCGAGCTGCGTCTGGCGGGGGTCGACGTCATCGTCGTCGACCGGCTCGCCGAGCGGACCGGCGAGTCGCGTGGCCTCGGTTTCACCACACGCACGATGGAGGTCTTCGACCAACGCGGGCTGCTGCCCCGCTTCGGCGACATGGGGACCAGCAACGCCGGACACTTCGGAGGACTGCCGGTCGACTTCGCCGTACTGGACAGCGTGCACCAGGCGGCCAAGACCGTGCCGCAGTCGACCACCGAGACCATGCTCGAAGGCTGGGCCGGTGAACTGGGCGCGGACATCCGCCGCGGCCACGAACTGCTCGCCGTGCGCGACACCACCGACGGTGTGGAGGTCGACGTACGCGGGCCGGACGGCGAACAGCGGCTGACGGCGCACTATCTCGTGGGGTGCGACGGCGGGCGCAGCACTGTCCGCAAGGCCGTCGGCTTCGACTTCCCCGGCACGGCGGCGACCATGGAGATGTACCTCGCGGACATCAAGGGCGTCGAGCTCGAACCCCGGCTCATCGGGGAGACCGTGGACGGCGGCATGGTCATGGTCGGGCCGCTCGGCGACGGCGGGATCACCCGCATCATCGTCTGCGAGCGGGGCACCCCGCCCAAGCGGCGCACCGAGCCCCCGTCGTACGAGGAGGTCGCGGCGGCCTGGCAGCGGCTCACCGGGATCGACATCTCGCACGCCGAGCCGGTGTGGGTCAGCGCTTTCGGGGACGCGACCCGCCTGGTCACCGAGTACCGGCGCGGCCGGGTCCTGCTGGCCGGCGACGCCGCGCACATCCATCTCCCGGCCGGCGGACAGGGCATGAACACCGGCATCCAGGACGCCGCCAACCTCGGCTGGAAGCTGGCCGCCGTCGTCCGGGGCACCGCGCCCGAGGACCTGCTGGACACCTACCACGGCGAGCGGTACCCCGTCGGACAGCGCCTGATGATGAACACCAAGGCGCAGGGCCTGCTCTTCCTGAGCGGCGACGAGGTGCAGCCGCTGCGGGACGTGCTCCGCGAGCTGATCCGGTACGAGGAGGTCAGCCGCCATCTCGCCGGCATGGTGAGCGGCCTGGAGATCCGGTACGACGTCGGGGGCGGCCGCCATCCCCTGCTCGGCCTGCGTATGCCGCATCTGGAACTGGTCGGCGACCGGCGCAAGACCAGCAGCACCGAACTGCTGCGCGCGGCCCGGGGCGTGCTCCTGGACCTGGAGGACAACGCTGTCCTGCGCGACCGGGCGTCCGGCTGGTCGGACCGTGTGGACATCGTCACCGCCGCACCGCACGGCCTGTCCGACGACAGCCCGCTGGCCGGCACCTCGGCCGTGCTGGTGCGCCCCGACGGGCATGTGGCGTGGGCCGCGCCCGGCAGCCACCACGACCTGCCGATGGTGCTGGAGCGCTGGTTCGGCCCGTCGCGGGGCCCGAAGTCCTGACGCCGGCCGTGCTCACAAGGCCGTCCTGGCGCCGATCGTCCTGACAAGGAGAGAGAGATGCACAGCACGCTGATCGTGGCTCGAATGGAGCCCGGATCCGCCGACGACGTCGCGCGTCTGTTCAACGGGTTCGACGACACCGAGATGCCGCACCTGATGGGTACCCGGCGCCGCCAGCTCTTCTCGTACCGGGGCCTCTACTTCCATCTGCAGGACTTCGACAACGAGGACGGCGGCGAGCGGATCGAGCAGGCCAAGACGGACCCCCGGTTCGTCGGGATCAGCGACGACCTCAAGCCGTTCATCGAGGCGTACGACCCGGCGACCTGGCGCTCCCCCGCCGACGCGATGGCCCAGCGCTTCTACCACTGGACCGCACTGTGACCGCGACCGGCGGCCGGCGGGTCGTGATCACCGGCATCGGGGTGACCGCACCGGGCGGTGTGGGCGCCAAGAACTTCTGGAGCCTGCTGACCGACGGGCGCACCGCCACCCGCCGTATCAGCTTCTTCGATCCGTCGCCGTTCCGCTCCCAGGTGGCCGCCGAGGCCGACTTCGACGCGGCGCTGCTCGGGCTCGGCCCGCAGGAGATCCGGCGCATGGACCGCGCCGCGCAGTTCGCGGTCGTCACGGCGCGCGAGGCGGTCGCCGACAGCGGGCTGGAGTTCGAGGGCCTCGACCCGCACCGCACCGGGGTGACCATCGGCAGCGCGGTCGGCGCGACCATGGGGCTCGACGAGGAGTACCGGACCGTCAGCGACAACGGGCGGCTCGACCTCGTCGACCACACCTACGCCGTGCCCCACCTCTACAACTACCTGGTGCCCAGCTCGTTCGCCGCCGAGGTGGCCTGGGCGGTCGGCGCCGAGGGGCCGAGCACGGTGGTCTCCACGGGCTGCACCTCGGGCCTGGACTCGGTGGGATACGCCGCCGAGCTGATCCGGGAGGGCGCCGCCGACGTCATGGTGGCCGGTGCCGCGGACGCCCCGATCTCGCCGATCACGGTGGCCTGTTTCGA
The DNA here is from genome assembly GCF_044456225.1 of Streptomyces sp. NPDC050988. Classification (NCBI taxonomy): domain Bacteria; kingdom Bacillati; phylum Actinomycetota; class Actinomycetes; order Kitasatosporales; family Streptomycetaceae; genus Streptomyces; species Streptomyces sp. NPDC050988. The sequence goes on from NZ_JBITFQ010000001.1 coordinate 1,035,566, forward strand.
CGCGATCAAGGCGACCACTCCGCGCAACGACGACCCGGAGCACGCCTCACGGCCCTTCGACGGCACCCGCAACGGGTTCGTCCTGGGCGAGGGTGCCGCCGTGTTCGTCCTGGAGGAGCTGGACGCCGCCCGGGCCCGCGACGCCCACATCTACGCGGAGATCGCCGGGTACGCGACCCGCAGCAACGCCTTCCACATGACCGGACTGCGGCCCGACGGGCGGGAGATGGCGGAGGCCATCCGGGTGGCCATGGACGAGGCCCGGCTGAACCCCGAGGACATCGACTACATCAACGCGCACGGCTCCGGCACCAAGCAGAACGACCGGCACGAGACCGCCGCGTTCAAGCACAGCCTGGGCAGCCATGCCTACGACGTACCGGTCAGCTCCATCAAGTCGATGGTCGGGCACTCGCTCGGTGCGATCGGCTCGATCGAGATCGCCGCGTCCGCGATGGCCATGGAGCACGGCGCCGTACCTCCCACCGCCAATCTGCACACCCCCGACCCCGAGTGCGATCTCGACTATGTGCCACTCACGGCACGCGACTGGCAGACCGACGCGGTGCTCTCCGTCGGCAGCGGCTTCGGCGGCTTCCAGAGCGCCATCGTGCTGGCCCGTCCGGACCGGGCCGAAAGGAGCGCCGGATGAGCGCCGCCGTACGGGTGGCCGTCACCGGGCTCGGTGTAGCCGCGCCCAACGGTCTCGGTGTGGAGGCCTACTGGGCGGCGACCCGGGCCGGCGCCAGCGGCATCGGCCGGGTGACCCGCTTCGACCCAGCGCAGTACCCGGCCCGACTGGCCGGCGAGATCAAGGAGTTCAGCGGGCTGGAGCATCTCCCGGCCCGGCTGCTGCCGCAGACCGACCGCATGACGCAGGTCGCCCTGGCCGGCACGGACTGGGCGTTCGCCGACGCGGGCGTCGATCCCGCCGAGTTGCCCGAGTACGACATGGGTGTCATCACGGCGAGCTCCTCGGGTGGCTTCGAGTTCGGCCAGAAGGAACTCAAGGCGCTCTGGAGCCAGGGCAGTCGGTACGTCAGCGCCTACCAGTCGTTCGCCTGGTTCTACGCCGTCAACAGCGGCCAGATCTCCATCCGCAACGGAATGCGCGGCCCCAGCGGCGTGGTCGTCGGCGACCAGGCGGGCGGCCTCGACGCGGTCGCACAGGCCCGGCGGCAGATCCGCAAGGGCACTCCACTGGTGGTGTCCGGCGGAATCGACGCCTCGATCTGCCCCTGGGGCTGGGTCGCCCAGATGGCCGGGGACCGGCTGAGCACCAGCGACGACCCGGCGCGGGCGTACGTGCCCTTCGACGCGGCGGCGCGCGGGCATGTGCCTGGCGAGGGCGGCGCGCTGCTCGTCCTGGAGGACCTGGAGCGGGCCCGCGAGCGTGGAGCCCGGCAGATCTACGGGGAGATCGCGGGGTACGGCTCCACCTTCGACCCCCGGCCCGGCAGCGGACGTCCGCCCGGCCTGCGCAAGGCGATCGAACTCGCCCTGGCCGACGCGGAGTCGAGTGCCCGCGACATCGACGTGGTGTTCGCCGACGGCGCCGCCCTGCCCGAGCTCGACCGCATCGAGGCCGACGCCATCACCGGTGTCTTCGGAGCCCGCGGGGTCCCGGTCAGCGTGCCCAAGACAATGACCGGACGGCTGTACTCCGGGGCGGCACCGCTGGATCTGGCCGCCGCGTTCCTCGCCATCCGGGACGGCGTGATCCCGGCCTCGGTCGGCACCCGTCTCAGCGACGCCTACGCCCTCGACCTGGTCACCGACCGCCCGCGCCACGCCGCGGTCCGCTCGGCCCTGGTCCTCGCCCGCGGACAGGGCGGCTTCAACTCGGCCGTGGTGGTACGCGCCGTCGACAAGTGACCGCTCCGCACCCCGTCCGCCTCGCTCTCTCTCCTCGAACCGCCCGACGAAAGGACCGTCATGCCCGCTCACGAGTTCACCATCGAAGACCTTCGGCGCATTCTGCGCGACGGGGCCGGCGCCGATGAGGCCGTCGACCTGGACGGCGAAATTCTCGACACGGACTTCGAGTCGCTCGGATACGAGTCCCTGGCCCTGCTGGAGACCAGCGGCCGGATCGAGCGCGAGTTCGGGATCACGCTCGACGACGACACGGTGACGGAGGCGAAGACCCCGCGCGCGCTGATCGGCGCCGTCAACTCCTTCCTGGTGCCCGCCCGGTCCAGCTGACGTTCCGTCAGGAGACAGAGGAGACAACAGACATGACGACTGCCACGTCCGGCAACACGGAGAAGAAGGTCGCCGTCGTCACCGGCGCGACCAGCGGCATCGGCCTCGCGGTGACCCGGCTCCTCGCCGAGCAGGGTCACCGGGTGTTCCTGTGCGCCCGCACCGAGGACGGTGTCACCCGCACGGTCAAGGAGCTGCTCGACGAGGGCCTCGACGTCGACGGCGCCGTATGCGACGTACGCGAGGGCGAGGACGTGAAGCGCTTCGTGCGGCAGGCCGTCGAGCGCTTCGGCCCGATCGACGTCCTCGTCAACAACGCGGGCCGCAGCGGCGGCGGACCCACCGCCGGCATCGCCGACGAACTCTGGTACGACGTCATCGCCACGAACCTGCACAGCGTGTTCCTGATGAGCCGCGAGGTGCTCAACACGGGCGGCATGGCGGCCAAGGAGGGCGGCCGGATCATCAACATCGCCTCCACGGCCGGAAAGCAGGGTGTCGTGCTCGGCGCCCCCTACTCGGCCTCCAAGCACGGCGTCGTCGGCTTCACCAAGGCCCTCGGCAACGAACTGGCCCCGACCGGCATCACGGTCAACGCCGTGTGCCCCGGCTATGTCGAGACGCCGATGGCCCAGCGCGTACGGCAGGGCTATGCGGCCGCGTACGACACCTCCGAGGACGCGATCCTGCAGAGGTTCCAGGCGAAGATCCCGCTCGGCCGCTACTCCACGCCCGACGAGGTGGCCGGCCTGGTCGGCTACCTCGCCTCGGACACCGCCGCCTCCATCACCTCGCAGGCCCTGAACGTCTGCGGCGGCCTCGGCAACTTCTGATCCCTTATCCGTGAGGAGAGTTCACCATGACCGTCCGTGAGGTCGAGCACGAGATCACTGTCGAAGCCCCGGCCGCCGAGGTGTACCGGCTGATCGCGGAGGTCGGGAACTGGCCGTTGATCTTCCCGCCGACCGTCCATGTCGACCACCTCGAACGCGGCGCGCGCGAGGAACGCATCCGCATCTGGGCCACCGCCAACGGCGCGGCCAAGGGCTGGACCTCGCGCCGCACGCTCGACCCCGAGGCCCGGCGCATCACGTTCCGGCAGGAGGTGTCCGCCCCGCCGGTGGCCTCGATGGGTGGTACGTGGATCATCGAGCCGGCCGGCGAGGGCGCGTCCCGCGTGCGCCTGCTGCACGACTACCGGGCCGTCGACGACGATCCGGAGGGCCTGGAGTGGATCGACCAGGCCGTCGACCGCAACAGCCGGTCCGAGCTGGCCGCGCTGAAGAGCAACGTCGAACGCGTCACCGGCTCCGCCGAGCTGACCCTGTCGTTCACCGACAGCCTGGAGATCGAGGGTGCCGCCAAGGACGTCTACGACTTCATCAACGAGGCCCAGCTGTGGAGCGAGCGGCTCCCGCACGTCAAGCAGGTCTCGCTGACCGAGGACTCACCCGGGCTGCAGGTCCTGCGGATGGACACGCTGACCAAGGACGGCTCGGTCCACACCACCGAGTCGATCCGGGTGTGCTTCCCTCACTCCCGGATCGTCTACAAGCAGACGACGCTGCCGGCGCTGATGAACCTGCACACCGGTTACTGGCAGCTCGAGGAGTCGGCCGACGGCGTCACCACCGCCACCTCGCAGCACACGGTGATCCTCAACACGGAGAACATCACCAAAATCCTGGGCGAGGAGGCCGGGATTCCCGAGGCCCGCGAGTTCATCCGCAACGCGCTGGGCAACAACAGCCGGGCTACGCTCGGCCACGCCAAGGCGTACGCCGAAGCGCGGCGCTGAGCGGTGGTCGTACAGGTTGCCGAAGCGCCGGACACCGACGTGGTCGTCGTGGGCGCGGGGCCCGTGGGTCTCCTGCTCGCCGGGACCCTGCGCCTCGGTGGCGCCCGGGTGACCGTACTGGAGCAACTGGCCGAGCCCACCGACGAGTCACGGGCGTCGGTCCTGCACTCCAGGACCATGGAGATCCTCGACGGTCTGGGCCTGCTGGACCGGCTCGGGCCGCCGCCGAGCGCGGGCCCCGGCCACTTCGGCGGCATCCCGCTCGACCTGACCGTGGCGCGCCCGAGCCGGTTTCCCGGCCAGTGGAAGGCACCGCAGACACTGGTCGAGAAGGTGCTGTACGAGTGGGCGGCGGGGCTCGGTGCCGAGGTGCTGCGCGGGCACACGGTGACCGGGCTGACGGTCGCGGAGCACCGGGTCGACATCGCGGCCACCGGTCCCGCCGGCGAGCGGCTGCGGTTCGGAGCGGCCTACCTCGCGGGCTGTGACGGCGAGCAGAGCACCGTACGGCGCCTCGGAGGTTTCGAGTTCCCCGGCAGCGGCCCGGTCAAGGAGCTGCTGCGGGCGGACATCAGCGGAATCGAGATCCCGGACCGGCGCTTCCAGCGGCACCCGAACGGGGTGGCCAACTCCCGGCGCGGACCGGACGGCGTCACCCGCCTCATGGTTCACCAGTACGGCCGTACACCCGCCCCGGACGGCCGGGCCCCGGACTTCGCCGAGGTCTGCCGGGTCTGGGCGCGGGTGACCGGCGAGGACATCGCCGGCGCCCGGCCCGTCTGGGTCAACGCCTTCCACAACGCCCGCAGGCAGGCGGCGAGTTACCGGCGCGGCCGGGTCCTCCTCGCCGGGGACGCCGCGCACGTCCAGCTCCCGGTCGGCGGCCAGGCACTCAACCTCGGTCTCCAGGACGCGGCCGCGCTCGGCGGGAAACTCGCGGCGCGGATCACCGGCCGCGCGGACGACCAGGTGCTCGACAGCTATCACGCCGAGCGGCACCCGGTGGGCGCACGGGTGCTCGGCAACATCGAGGCGCAGGCCCAGCTGCTGTTCGGCGGACCCGAAGTGGACGCCCTGCGCGTGGTGTTCGGGGAACTGCTCGCGCTCGAACCCGCCCGCCGCCACCTCGCCTCGATGATCAGCGGGCTCGACGGCCCGCGCCCCGCCGTCCCGGACACCGGCAAGACAGAACACCCCACGGCCACAGGCCCGTTCACCCGCACGCACAGGAGGAGCACCATGGGCAAGCTCACCGGCAGGACCGCGCTCGTCACCGGGTCCAGCCGCGGCATCGGACGGGCGACGGCGATCCGTCTGGCCCGCGAGGGCGCGCTGGTCGCGGTGCACTGCTCACGCGACACCGAGGGAGCCGACGACACCGTCGCCGCCGTCGAGAAGGAGGGCGGCCGGGCGTTCGCCGTGAAGGCCGAACTCGGCGTGGCCGGCGATGTGCACGCGCTCTTCCTGGAGTTGGAGCGCGGGCTGAAGGAGCGCACCGGCGAGACGACTCTCGACATCGTCGTGAACAACGCGGGGGTGATGGGCGGGGTGGCACCCGAGGACGTCACGCCCGAGCAGTTCGACCGGCTGTTCGCCGTCAACGCCAAGGCCCCGTTCTTCATCGTGCAGCGCGCCCTGCGGCTCCTGCCCGACGGCGGACGCATCATCAACATCTCCTCCGGGCTGACCCGGTTCGCCAACCCGCAGGAGGTGGCCTACGCGATGACCAAGGGCGCCATCGACCAGCTGACCCTGCACTATGCCAAGCACCTGGGCCCGCGGAACATCACCGTCAACAGTGTGGGGCCCGGCATCACCGACAACGGCACCCCGATCTTCGACAACCCGGCGGCCGTCGCGGAGATGGCGCGCTACTCGGTCTTCGAGCGGGTCGGCGAGACCAAGGACATCGCCGATGTCGTGGCGTTCCTGGCGAGCGACGACGCCCGCTGGATCACCGGCTCCTACCTCGACGCCAGCGGCGGCACGCTGCTGCGCTGACCGGGCGGGCCGCCGCCCCGCGGCCCGCCTCCCCGACTGGCCGGCCGTGGCTCGGTCGATGCCCCCATGAGCCACGGCCGGCCTGTGCACGGATTCCTGTCGCCCCGAAGGTGGTCAGCACGTCATGACGGCAGTCTCTCCACGCCCCGGTGCCCCTTCGGCGAAGGGGAGCCGCGCCCACCGGGCGCTTCTGTTCGTGCTCGCCGGGAACATGCTCATCGACGCGCTCGAAGTGTCCGTGGTGCTGGTCGCGCTGCCGGCCCTCGGGGACGATCTGGGGCTCTCGATGTGGGGCACCCAGTGGGTGATGAGCGGCTTCGCGGCCGGTTTCGCGGCCCTGCTGCTGCTCGGTCCGCGCGTGACCGCCCGCTGGGGCAGACGACGCGTGTATCTGGCGGCGCTCCTGGTCTTCGTGGCCGCCTCGGTGGCCGGTGGCCTGGCCGATCAGGGTGCGCTGCTGATCCTGACCCGGGTCGTCAAGGGCATGTGCGCCGCGCTCACCGCACCCACAGGGCTCGCGATCATCGGTACGACCTACCGGGCGGGTGCGGAACAGCGCCGGGCCGTCTCGGTGTACTCGCTGTTCGGCGCCGCGGGGTTCACGGTCGGGCTGCTGTGCTCCGGGGCGCTCACCGCGCTGAGCTGGCGGTGGGATCTCGTCTTCCCGGCGCCGATCGCCCTTCTCCTGCTGGTGTTCGGCTTCCGGCTGATTCCCGCGGACGCGGCGCCGGGGGCCGGTCCGCCGCCGCTTCGGGAGACGCTCGTACGGCTGTGGCGCAACGGTCCTTTCGTGCGCTCCGCGGTCTGCGCGGCGACGCTGAACGGCACGTATCTCGGTCTGCTCCTGCTGCTCACCCACCAGTTGCACGCCCAATGGGGCTGGGACGCCTGGCGGTTGGCGCTCGCGTTCCTGCCGGCCTGTGTGCCGCTGGCCCTTTCGCTGCCCTTCGCCGGGCGGCTGGTGGGGCGTTTCGGGAGCGAGCGGCTGATCGTCGCCGGGGGCTGCGCGGCGACCCTCGGCTGCGTGACCGCGCTGGCGGGCGGAGAGCCGGGCTCGTACATCACCGGGGTGCTGCCGACGCTGCTGCTGGTCGGCGCGGCCTTCGTGCTGTCGTTCGCCGCTCTCAACATGCAGGCCATGTCCGGGATTCCGGCCGACCGGAAGGGCCAGGCGGTGCCGGTCTACCAGACCGCCGTACAACTCGGCGCCGTACTCGCCCTGCCGACCGTGGCCGTACTGGCCGGTGCCGGGTACCGCCCGGCGCTGCTCTTCCTCACCGCCGTGTCGGCGGCCGGCGCGCTCACCGCGGTGTGGACCCGAACTCCCCAGCCGCACAAGGCGACTTGACGACCGCTCCCGAACGCGAACGGAGATCAACGATGCGTGTCCTGCTCACCATCTTTCCCGCGACCTCACACCTGTACTCGGTCGTGCCGCTGGCCTGGGCGCTGCAGAGCGCCGGGCACGAGGTCGTCGTGGCGAGCCACTCGGGCGTGGTGGACCCGGGGGTGATCGGGAACATCGGCGCGGCCGGGCTCACCGCGGTGTCGCTCGGCGCCCCGGACGAGCTGTCCCCGGCGCTCGGCGCGCACACCGGGGACGCCGAGCCGGACCGTCCGTCGCTGGGCTTCGACCCCGCCGAGCCGGAGGAGAGCGGCGGCTGGCGCACGGCGCGATCCATCCTCGCCAGCATGTTCTCGCTGTACTACCCGGCGCCCGAGCGGGAGGGCGGACGCCGCCCGGTCCTGGACAACCTGGTCGACTTCGCCCGCGCCTGGCGCCCCGATCTGGTCCTGTGGGACCCCCTGATGCTCGCGGCCCCGATCGCCGCGCGGGTCAGCGGCGCCGCGCACGCCCGGCTGGTCTGGGGCATGGACAACGTCGCCGTGATCCACGACCGCACGAAGCGCGAACTGGCGGACCCGCGCTCGGAGTTGACCGAGCACCCGTGGCTGAGCTGGTTCGGCCCGATGCTGGAGCGGTACGGGCTCGAACTCGACGACGAGATGCTGCTCGGCCAGTGGACCCTCGACCTGACACAGTCCCGGATGCGGCATCCCCTGGACCTGACGCACATCCCGGTTCGCCGGGTCCCCTACACCGGGGCGGCCGCACTGCCCGACTGGCTGCACGCGCGCCCCGAGCGGCCCCGCGCGGTGCTGACCCTGGGGGTGAGCCGGCGCAAGATCTTCGGCAAGTACAGCGGCTTCCCGATGCGCGAGTTCTTCGAATCCGTGTCCGCCCTGGACGTCGAGGTCGTCGCCACCCTCAACAACGAGCAGCTCGCGGCGGTCGGCAAGGTGCCCGACAACGTGCGCACCGTCGAGTACGTGCCGCTCAACCAGGTTCTGCCGACCAGTTCGGCGATCATCCACCACGGAGGCGGCGGCACCTTCGCCGCGGCCGTGGCCCACCGGGTCCCGCAGCTCGTGGTGCCGCTGGTCATGTGGGACGAGATGGTCACGGCCCGCTATGTCGCCGACATGGGCGCCGGCCTGGTCGCCGACCCCGCCGCGCTGGACGTCGACGGCCTGCACAAGCAGCTCGTGCGACTCCTGGAGGACCCGTCGTTCCAGCTCGGCACACGCGGCCTGTACGAGGAGATGCTCGCCGCGCCGGCGCCCACGGACGTCGTACCGCTGCTGGAACGTCTGACCGCCGAGCGCCGCTGACGGCGACCCACCGACCAGGCACCGAGAGGACTCCGTCAGATGCGCGTACTCGTGATCTGCACCCCTGTTCCCACCCACTTCCTGCCGCTCGTGCCGCTCGTCTGGGCGCTGCGCTCGGCGGGGCACGAGGTCCTGGTGACCGGGCAGCCCGATGTGCTCGGCGCCGTGCGGGCCGCCGGGCTGACCGGCGCGGTCGTGGGCGAGTCGTTCGACGTGGACGGGATGCTGCTGCGGGGGCTGGCCGAGGAGCAGCGGCCGTTGCAGGCACGGCCCCGGCCCGCGCCCGAGGTGCTCGGCGGCTACGGCAAGCTCTGGATGGGGCACGCCAAGTCCGTGCTCGGCCACTACCAAGAGCTCGTCGGGGAGTTCGGGCCCGAGTTGATTCTCTCGGACCCGCTGGAGTACTGCTCACTGATCCTCGGCGCGCGGCTGGGCGTGCCGGTGGTCCACCACCGATGGACGGTGGACGCCATCTCCGGTCCGGCCCGGCGCGTGGTGCGCCCCGACTTCCAGGAGCTGTGCGAGGAGCTGGGCCTGCCCGGCCTGCCGGATCCGGCGGTGCTGCTCGACCCGTGCCCGCCGTCCCTGCGGCTGCCGGACTCCGAGCCGGGCACATCCATCCGGTATGTGCCCTACAGCGGCGGTGGTGAGGTGCCCGGCCGGCTGCGCGCGGACCGGGGGCCCGGTGCCGGACGGCAGCGGGTCGCCGTCTCGCTGGGCAACACCCTCGCCCTGCACGGCGAGCCGTTCGCCCGGGACCTGCTGCACTCCCTCGCGGGCCGGCCCGGCACCGAGATCCTCGCGACGGTGCCCGGGCGGCACCGGGCCGGTATCGGTGCCGTACCGGAAAACGTACGGCTGATCGATCCGCTGCCCCTGCACCTGTTCCTCGACCGCTGCGACGCGATGGTCCACCACGGCGGCGCGGGCACCGCGATGACCGCGACCGCCTTCGGGCTGCCGCAGCTCACCCTGCCCCAGCTGGCGGACCACTTCCCGCTGGGCGACCGGCTCGCCGCGACCGGCGCGGGCCTCACCTTCGACAAGGCCGCCGAGCAGGACGACCCGCAGCTGATCGCCGGAGCCCTGGACACCTTGCTGTCGGACCCCGCGTACGGCGCGGCGGCCCGGCGGCTCGCCACGGAGATGGCCGCGATGCCATCGCCCGCCGATGTCGCGGCCGACCTCGAGCGGCTGTCCCGTCAGGCATGAAAGGCCACCACCCCGAGGCCACTGAGCCGAGAGAGGCGAACGCGCGGTGCTGATCGAGGAAATGGTCATTCCCGGTACTTATCTGGTAACGCCCCGTCAGATACTCGATGAGCGGGGGAACTTCTACGAGGCGATGCGTGACGACACGCTGGAGAAGGCGACCGGTGTCGCCTTTCAGCCCCGCCAGATCAACTATTCGGTGTCGAGGCGCCATACGCTGCGCGGCATCCACAGCGTGAGCATTCCGCCGGGTCAGGCGAAGTACGTCACGTGTGTGCGGGGCGTGCTGCGCGACATCGTGGTCGATCTGCGGATCGGTTCCCCGGCGTTCATGAAGCATCAGGTCAATGAGCTCGACGCGGACTCGGGCAGATCCGTCTATGTGCCCGAGGGCGTCGGCCACGGCTTTCTCGCGCTCACCGACGACGCCTGTATCTGCTACGTCGTCTCCAGCACCTATGTGCCCGGAACGCAGATCGACATCAATCCGCTCGACCCCGAGCTCGATCTGCCGTGGGACTGCCCCGAAGTCCCCCTCATCTCCGACAAGGACGCCAAGGCACCGACCGTGGCCGAGGCCAGAGCCGCCGGCGTTCTGCCCCGGTTCGGCAGGACAGGCACGCCCCGATTCACCAAGGCAGGAACACTGTGAGGATCCTCTTCGTCACCGCGGGCAGCCCCGCGACCGTCTTCGCGCTCGCCCCGCTGGCCACCGCCGCCCGCAACGCCGGGCACCAGGTCGTGATGGCCGCGAACGCGGACATGATGCCGCACATCACGGGCTCGGGACTGCCCGGCATCCCGACCACCCACCGGCCGATCCGGGAGTTCATCACCCGGGACCGGGAGGGCAACCCCGAGTCGATCCCCTCCGACCCCGTCGAGCAGGCGCTGTTCACCGGCCGCTGGTTCGCCCGCATGGGCGCGGAGAGCCTCCCGCGCATGCTGGAGTTCGCGCGGTCCTGGCGGCCGGACCTCGTCGTCGGCGGCACGATGTGCTACGTCGCCCCGCTGCTCGCCGCGCATCTGGGCATCCCGCATGTGCGCCAGGCCTGGGACGCCATCGAGGCCGACGGCATCCATCCGGGTGCCGACACCGAACTGGCCCCGGAGCTGGCCGAGTTGGGGCTCGACCGGCTGCCCGAGCCCGAGCTGTTCGTCGACATCTGCCCGCCGAGCCTGCGCCCGGCGAACGCCGGTCCCGCGCAGATGATGCGCTACATCCCGGCCAACGGGCAGCGCAGGCTCGAACCGTGGATGTACTCGCGCGGTGAGCGGCGCCGGATCTGTGTGACCTCGGGCAGCCGGGTCGCCAAGGACAGTTACGACCGGAACTTCGAGTTCCTGCGCGGCATGGCCAAGGACGTCACCGCCTGGGACGTCGAACTCATCGTCGCCGCCCCCGAAGAGGTGGCCGAGGCCCTCACCGCCGAAGTGCCGGGCCTGCGCGCCGGCTGGGTCCCGCTCGACGTCATCGCACCCACCTGCGACCTGCTCGTGCACCACGCGGGCGGTGTCAGCACCCTGACCGCACTCAACGCGGGCGTCCCCCAACTGCTCATCCCCAAGGGGGCCGTCATGGAACGCCCGGCCCTGCGCATCGCCGAGCGGGGAGCGGCGATCACCCTGCTGCCCGGCGAGGACACGGCCGAGCGCATCGCCGACTCCTGCGAGGAACTGCTCGCACACCCCGGATACCGGGAGCGCGCGGGCGAACTCTCCGCGGAGATCGCCACGATGCCGCTGCCCTCCCACGTGATGGCGGCACTGGAACAGCTCCGCTGAACCGCCGAGGCCCCGACGCCCGAGGCACGAACGCCCGGAGCACGACGAGAAAAGGCATGCACACGTGAATCGAGAGGACTCCTCATGAAGGCGCTTGTGCTGGCAGGCGGTTCCGGAACCCGCTTGCGACCCTTCAGTTATTCGATGCCGAAACAGCTCATCCCGATCGCCAACACCCCCGTCCTGGTACATGTTCTGGAGAACATCCGGGACCTGGGCGTCACCGACATCGGCGTCATCGTCGGCCACCGGGGCCCGGAGATCGACGCCGCCCTCGGTGACGGCTCCCGATTCGGCGTGAAACTCACCTACATCTCCCAGGACGCCCCGCGCGGCCTCGCCCACACGGTGGCCGTCGCCCGGGACTTCCTCGGCGACGACGACTTCGTGATGTACCTCGGCGACAACGTGCTGCCCGAGGGCGTCGCCGCCACCGCCGAGGAGTTCACAGCCCGGCGCCCGGCCGCGCAGATCGTGGTCCACAAGGTGACCGACCCACGCCAGTTCGGTGTCGCCGAACTCGGTCCGGACGGCGAGGTGCTGCGTCTGGTGGAGAAGCCGCGCGAACCGCGCAGCGACATGGCGATGGTCGGCGTGTACTTCTTCACCTCGGCCATCCACCGGGCGGTGGACTCGATCGAGCCCAGCGCCCGGGGCGAGCTGGAGATCACGGACGCCATCCAGTGGCTGCTCGCCTCCGGCGCCGACGTCCGCGCCACCCAGTACGGCGGCTACTGGAAGGACGCCGGCAACGTCGAGGACGTCCTGGACTGCAACCGCTACCTCCTGGACCGGCTGGCGCCGTCCGTCGAGGGTGACGTCGACGACCTCAGCGAACTGCTGGGTGCGGTCGTCGTCGAGGCGGGCGCGCGCGTGACACGGTCGCGCATCGAGGGACCGGTGATCATCGGAGCGGGCTCGGTGGTGGAGGACAGCCACATCGGTCCGCACACGTCCATCGGGCGCGGCTGCCTGGTCAGCGACAGCGCCGTGGAGAACTCCATCGCCCTCGACGAGGCATCGGTCAGCGGCGTCAAGGGCCTGCGCAGTTCGCTGATCGGGCGCTCCGCCTCGGTCGGCACCAGTGAGCAGGGCGTCGACCGGTACCGGCTGGTCGTCGGAGACCACACCCGAGTGGAGGTCACGGCATGAGGATCCTCGTCACCGGAGCGGCCGGCTTCATCGGCTCCCACTTCGTGCGCAACGTGCTGGAGGGCTCGTACAGCGGGTGGGAGGACGCGCAGGTCACCGCCCTGGACAAGCTGACGTACGCCGGCAACCGCGACAACCTGCCCGCCTCGCACGAGCGCCTGGTGTTCGTACGCGGCGACGTCTGCGACCGCAAGCTGCTGCGCGAGCTGGTGCCCGGCCACGACGCCGTGGTGCACTTCGCCGCCGAGACGCACGTCGACCGTTCCCTGGAAGGCGCGGGCGACTTCTTCCGTACGAACGTCCTGGGCACCCAGACGCTGCTCGACGCCGTGCTCGACAGCGGGGTGGAGCGGGTCGTGCACGTGTCCACGGACGAGGTGTACGGCTCCATCGACGAGGGCTCCTGGACCGAGGAGTGGCCGCTCGCGCCCAACTCGCCCTACGCGGCGTCGAAGGCAGGCTCCGACCTGGTGGCCCGCGCCTACTGGCGGAGCCACGGCGTCGACCTGTCCATCACACGCTGCTCCAACAACTACGGACCGTACCAGCACCCGGAGAAGCTCATCCCGCTGTTCGTCACGAACCTCCTCGAAGGCCGCCGGGTCCCGTTGTACGGCGCGGGCGCCAACGTCCGTGAGTGGCTGCACGTGGACGACCACTGCCGGGGCATCCACCTGGTCCTGAACCAGGGCCGGGCGGGCGAGATCTACAACATCGGCGGCGGCAACGAGCGCACCAACCTCGCCATCACCGAGCAGCTCCTCGAACTGACCGGCGCGGGTCCCGAGGCGATCCAGCGGGTTCCCGACCGCAAGGCGCACGACCTGCGCTACTCCATCGAGGAGACCAAGATCCGCGAGGAGCTGGGCTACGCCCCGCGGATCGGCTTCGAGCAGGGTCTCGCCGACACGGTCGCCTGGTACCGGGACAACCCGGACTGGTGGAAGGCCGCCAAGCACGGAACGGACCGGGCCGTTGCCTGACCTCGACAAGGCCGCCGGCGGCACTGTCGTCGTGCTCGGCGGCACCGGGTTCATCGGCCGCCACATCGGTGAGGCCTTCTCCGCACTCGGGGCCCGGGTGCACCTGGTCTCCCCGAGCGCCGAGCCCCGCTCGGGCGCCACGGCCACCGTCCGCCTCGACGTGCTCGCCGCCTCCCCCCGGGAGATCGCGGGCCTGCTGGCCACGGTCGGCGCCGACACCGTCGTCAACTCCGCGGGGCGGGTCTGGCAGGCCGACGAGCCCCAGATGGCCGCCAGCAACGCCGTTCTGGTCACCAAGGTCACCGAGGCGCTCGCCGCACTCCCCCGGCAGCCGCGCAAACCCCGGTTGATCCAGCTCGGCAGCGTCCACGAGTACGGCGCGGGCACTCCGGGAGGAGCCATCGCCGAGGACTGGCCGCCGGCGCCCGTCACCCCGTACGGGCGTACCAAACTCCTCGGCACCGAGGCCGTGTCGCGGGCCGTACGGGAGCAGGACGCGGACGCGGTGGTGCTCCGGCTCGCCAACGTGATCGGCCCCGGGATCTCCGTGGCCAGCCTCTTCGGCCAGGTCGCCCGGCATCTCGCCGGGGCCGCCCGCGCCGACGCCCTCGGCGAGAAGCCGGACGAACTTCGACTGCCGCCGCTGCGGGCCGCCCGCGACCTGGTGGACGTCCGGGACGTGGCGGACGCCGTGGTGGCCGCTGCCGTGGCGCCCGGCGCGCGAGTCAGGGGGCGCGTGATCAACGTGGGCCGCGGCGAGGCCGTGCCGGTCCGGGACCTGATCGACCGGATGATCGCGCTCAGCGGCCTCGAGGTTCCGGTGACCGAGGAGGGCGGCGCGCCGCCGAACCGCAACGACGTCGAGTGGCAGTCCCTGGACATCTCCCTGGCGCGCGAACTGCTCGGCTGGACGCCGCGCCGCCCGCTGGACACCTCATTGCGCGAACTGCTCGCGGCCGTGATGCCGCCCGTCGACGAAAGGACAGGATGATGAGCGACCCCAAAGAAACGGTGCTCGACGCGGTCCGCGCGTACCACGACGTCAGCACCCCGGCACGGGAGTTCGTGCCCGGTACGACGGAGATCTGGCCCTCGGGCGCGGTCCTCGAGGTGGAGGACCGGGTGGCGCTGGTGGAAGCCGCCCTCGACATGCGGATCGCCGCCGGGCGCAGCCAGCGCAAGTTCGAGTCGGCGTTCGCCAGGCGGATGAAGCGGCGCAAGGCCCATCTCACCAACTCCGGCTCCTCGGCGAACCTCCTCGCCGTCTCGGCGCTCACCTCGTCGCATCTGGAGGACCGGCGGCTGAAGCCGGGCGACGAGATCATCACCGTCGCGGCGGGCTTCCCCACCACGGTCAACCCGATCCTGCAGAACGGGCTCGTCCCCGTCTTCGTCGACGTGGACCTGACGACGTACAACGCGACCGCGGACAAGGTCGCCGCCGCCATCGGGCCCAAGACCCGGGCGATCATCATCGCGCACGCGCTCGGCAACCCCTTCGAGGTCACCGCGATCGCCCAACTCGCCGAGGAACACGACCTGTTCCTCATCGAGGACAACTGTGACGCGGTCGGCTCGCTGTACGACGGACAGCTCACCGGCACCTTCGGCGACATGACCACGGTCAGCTTCTATCCGGCGCATCACCTCACGATGGGCGAGGGCGGCTGTGTGCTGACCTCGAACCTGGCGCTCGCCCGGATCGTGGAGTCGCTGCGGGACTGGGGGCGGGACTGCTGGTGCGAGCCGGGCGAGAACGACAAGTGCCTCAAGCGGTTCAAGTACCAGATGGGCACCCTGCCGGCCGGCTACGACCACAAGTACATCTTCTCGCACGTCGGTTACAACCTGAAGGCCACCGACATCCAGGCCGCCCTCGGCCTGACCCAGCTCGCCAAGCTCGACGACTTCATCGACGCCCGCAAGCGCAACTGGCGGCGGCTGCGCGAGGGCCTGGACGGCGTACCCGGGCTGATCCTGCCCGAGGCCACGCCCCGCTCCGACCCGAGCTGGTTCGGATTCGTGATCACCGTGGACCCCGAAGCCCCTTTCGGCCGCGCGGAGTTGGTGTCCCACCTGGAGGACCGCAAGATCGGCACCCGGCGGCTGTTCGCCGGCAATCTCACCCGGCATCCCGCCTACATCGACCAGCCCCACCGGGTGGTCGGCGACCTGACCAACAGCGACATCATCACCGAGCACACGTTCTGGATCGGGGTCTACCCGGCGCTCACCGACGAGATGCTCGACTACGTGACCGCCTCGATCAAGGAGTTCGTGGCCGCGCGCGGCTGAGTCACGGCTTCTGCGCAGACCCGCACCCGAAACGCATGCGAAAGGCGTTGACGTACCCGCGATGAACGAGAAAACAGCGAACGGCAGGACGGCGGGCCGAACGAGGCCCGGACCCGGCGGCAGGCCGGCCCGCGGACTCCGTGGGCGAAGGGCCCGCGGACCCGGTGGGCGCACCGCGCTCGGGCTCGGTGGCCGGGTGGCGCTCGGGCTCGGCGGTGCCGTCGTGCTGCTCCTGGCCGGTGTGCAGGGGCCCGCGGTCGCTGCCCCGCCCGTCGGGAGCAGCCCGGTCGCCGCCTCGGCCGCCGAGGGCTCCCACACCGTCGAACTGCGCTCCACCGCCGAGGGGTTCACGGCGCCGGCGACCACCCGGCCCGGGCTCACCACCTTCAACGCCTCCACCACGCAGCAGGGCAAGGGCTGGATCGGCCTCGTCCGGCTGACGCCGGGGGTGAGCTGGGACGACTTCACGAACGACCTGTTCCGCGCGCTGGGCAACACACCGGCCGAGGTGCCCCAAGGCGCCAAGGACCTGAACCGGGACGCCACCCTGCTCGGCGGGCTGGTCATCCACGACGGGCAGCCCGGCGCCTTCACCCAGCGCCTGTACCCGGGCACCTACCTGCTGTTCGACTACCTCGCGGTGGCCGACGCCCAGCCCCGCTACCGCTGGCTGACGGTGTCCGGCAGCTCCGTGGACCAGGGTCTGACGCCGACCGCGACGGTCGTGTCGAAGAACGTGCCGGGCACCGGTCCCCGCTTCGAGGTCCAGGGCAAGGTGCGGGCCGGACAGCCCGTGCGGTTCGTGAACCGGATCCCGGGCCAGGTCAACGAGTTCCTCTTCGTACGGATCGCGGAAGGTACGACCGAGGCCGACCTGAAGGCGTACTTCGACTCGATGCCGGACGACGGCAGCTTCCCGCCGGGCTCGCCCTTCACCTCGGTCAGCCTGGGCAGCCTCCCGCTGTCCACGGACCGGTCGACGGTGGTGAAGGTCCCGACCGGGACCGGCCCCTACGCACTCATCACCTGGAACAAGGACGCCACCGACGGCATCAAGCTCGTCAAGAAGGGCCTGTTCACGATCGTCGACGTCGACTGAGGGAGTCCTCCCATGCTGTCCCACACCCTTCAATCGCGCGGCGAGGCCGCCCTGGCCGACCGGCTCGCGCTGTCGGCCGCCACCACCGAGGGTTCCCAGCTGGCGACCGCCGACTTCCACGGCTGGCTCGCCGAGCGCGGCCGGGCCAACGCGTTCCGCGTGGACCGCATCCCGTTCGCCGAGTTGCAGGGCTGGTCGTTCGAGGAGTCCACCGGAAACCTGGTGCACCGCAGCGGCCGGTTCTTCACGGTCGAGGGCCTGCACGTCACCGAACGGGACGGTCCCTACGGCGACGGCCCGTACGCCGACTGGTACCAGCCCATCATCAAGCAGCCCGAGGTCGGCATCCTGGGCATCCTCGTCAAGGAGTTCGACGGGGTGCCGCACTTCCTGATGCAGGCCAAGATGGAGCCCGGCAACCCGAATCTGCTCCAGCTCTCCCCCACGGTCCAGGCCACCCGCAGCAACTACACCAAGGCCCACCAGGGCGCGGACGTGAAGTACATCGAGCACTTCGTCGGACCGGGCCGCGGCCGGGTCGTCGCGGACGCCCTGCAGTCCGAGCACGGCTCCTGGTTCTTCCGGAAGTCCAACCGCAACATGATCGTGGAGGCGGTCGGCGACGTCCCGCTCCTCGACGACTTCTGCTGGCTCACCCTCGGCCAGATCGGCGAGCTGCTGCACCAGGACAATGTCGTCAACATGGACTCACGGACCGTGCTGTCCTGCCTGCCCCTGCCGGCGACGGCGTCCGGCGCACTGCTCACCGACATCCAGCTGCTGTCCTGGATCACCGGGGAGCGCGCCCGGCACGACGTGCACGCCGAACGCGTCCCGCTGGCCGGGCTGCCCGGCTGGCGGCAGGACGAGATGACCGTCGAGCACGAGGAGGGCCGTTACTTCAACGTCGTCGGAGTGGCCGTGCAGGCCGGCAACCGCGAGGTCACCAGCTGGACCCAGCCCCTCTTCGAGCCGGTCGGCACCGGCGTCACGGCCTTTCTCACCCGGGAGTTCGACGGCGTACCGCACGTCCTGGTGCACGCCCGGGTCGAGGGCGGCTTCCTGGACACCGTGGAACTCGGCCCCACCGTCCAGTACACGCCGGGCAACTACGCCCACCTCGCGGAGAAGGACCGCCCGCCCTTCCTCGACTCGGTTCTCGACGCGTCGCCCGACCGTGTCCGCTACGGTGCCGTGCACTCGGAGGAGGGCGGCCGGTTCCGCAACGCCGAGAGCCGCTATCTGATCGTCGACGCCGCCGAGCACGACACGCCGCTCGACCCACCGCCCGGCTACGCCTGGGTCACCCCCGGCCAGCTCACCTGGCTCGTCCGCCACGGCCACTATCTCAACGTGCAGGCACGCACGCTGCTGGCCTGCCTCAACGCACTCCCGGTGAGGACACGTTGAGCGCGGGTGCGGCGGCCGGGGCCCCGGTGCGGATCGGAGTGCTGGGCTGCGCGGACATCGCGGTGCGCCGCATGATGCCCGCGTTCGCCGCCTCCCCCGGTCTGGAGATCGCGGCGGTCGCCAGCCGTGACCTCGCCAAGGCCGAACGGGTCGCCGAACGCTTCGGCTGCCAACCCGTCCAGGGATACGCCGAACTCCTGCGACGCGACGACATCCAGGCCGTGTACGTGCCGCTGCCGGCGGCGCTGCACGCCAGGTGGGTGGAGGCGGCGCTCGACGCGGGCCTGCACGTCCTCGCCGAGAAGCCCCTCAGCACGGATTCCGCGACCACCGAACGGCTGCTGTGCCTCGCCGCCGCCCGGGGGCTCGCGCTGATGGAGAACGTGATGTTCGTCCACCATCCCGTGCACGAGGCGGTACGGCGCCTCGTCGCGGACGGCAGGATCGGTGAACTCCGCACCTTTCAGGCGGCGTTCACCATTCCCCGGCTTCCCGACGACGACATCCGGTACGTCCCCGAGCTCGGCGGCGGCGCACTGGCGGACGTGGGGCTCTATCCGCTGCGGGCAGCCCTGCACTTCCTCGGGCCGGACGTCGAGGTCGTCGGTGCCCATCTCGCGAACGGCACGGGGCGCCTGGTCGAGACGTCCGGCGCCGCACTGCTGCGCGCACCCGGCGGAGTCACCGCGCAGATCACCTTCGGCATGGAGCACGCATACCGCTCCGGGTACGAGCTGTGGGGCAGCGAGGGCCGGATCACCGTCGACCGCGCCTTCACCCCGCCCGCCGACCACATCCCCCTGATCACCGTGCAGCGTGGCGCGGACATCGAGGAGATCCGGCTGCGACCCGCCGACCAGGTCGCGGCCACCGTCAGGGCCTTCACGTCGGCGGTGCGGGCGGGCACCTCGCCGAGCGCGGACACGCTACGGCAGGCGGTGCTGCTGAGTGATGTGCGACGAGCGGGAGCATCGGGTGATGGAGCGTCAAGAGCCAGTGTGGACAAGCACGTTGGAAGTCTTTCTGCTGTCTCCGAACCGTCGGTCTGAGGAGGACCGTGCCGAGTTCCCCTCGTACGGACCCGGCGCGCTCGACGAGCTCGACGACGCCGAGCGGCGGCGGGCAGCCGCCTTCCGGCGCCCGGCCGACCGGGATCTGTATGTGGCGGCGCACATCGCGCTGAGGCGGGTGCTCGCCACGTACGTCGGGATCCCCGCACGCGAGCTCGCCTTCGCCCGTGCGGACTGCCCCCGGTGCGGCGGCCCGCACGGCAGGCCCGTACTCGCCGCGCCTGGCTCCGTCCCGCACTTCTCGCTCTCGCACAGCCATGGCACGGCGCTCATCGCCGTGGCCGCCCGCCCGGTCGGCGCCGACGTGGAGCAGCTGCCGACACCCGAGCGGGTGGAGGTCTGCCTGCCCTCCCTGCACCCGTACGAACAGGCGGAACTGCGACGCCTGGAGGGAGCGGACCGGCAGGCCGGCTTCGCCCGCGTCTGGGCGCGCAAGGAGGCATACCTGAAAGGCACGGGCGCCGGAATCGGCCGCTGGATGTCCGAGGTGTACGTCGGCGCCGGCGGCCCGGAAGCCCCGCGAGGGCCGGACGGCTGGACCGTACGGGACGTGCCGTGCCCGGCGGGCCACGCGGCGGCCGTCGCGCTCCACGGCACACCGCCCACGCACACCGTCGTGCGTGAACTGCCCGGGGATCTCCGGTCCCTGACCAGCCACTGATCGGGAGGGCACACGTATGACCATCATGGAGGAGCGGCGGCCGACGGCCACGCACGTCGAGGAGCTGGCCAGGATCAAGAGGCAGGTGCACGAGGGTCCCGGCGAACGCGCGACCTCGGCCCAGCACGCCCGCGGCAAGCTGACGGCCCGCGAGCGCATCCAACTCCTCATGGACGAAGGCTCGTTCAACGAGGTGGAGCCGCTGCGCCGGCACCGGGCGACCGGTTTCGGTCTGGAGGCGAACCGCCCGTACACGGACGGTGTGATCACCGGCTGGGGCGCCGTCCACGGGCGCACGGTCTTCGTGTACGCGCATGACTTCCGCATTTTCGGCGGCTCGCTCGGCGAGGCCCACGCAACGAAGATCCACAAGATCATGGACATGGCCATCGCGGCCGGCGCGCCCCTGGTGTCGCTGAACGACGGTGCGGGCGCCCGGATCCAGGAGGGCGTCAGCGCGCTCGCCGGCTACGGCGGCATCTTCCAGCGCAACACCCGCGCCTCGGGCGTCATCCCGCAGATCTCCGTGATGCTCGGCCCGTGCGCGGGCGGCGCGGCCTACAGCCCGGCCCTGACGGACTTCGTCTTCATGGTCCGCGAGACCTCGCAGATGTTCATCACGGGCCCCGACGTCGTCAAGGCGGTCACCGGCGAGGAGATCACCCAGAACGGCCTGGGCGGCGCCGACGTGCACGCCGAGACCTCCGGCGTCGCGCACTTCGCGTACGACGACGAGGAGACCTGCATCCACGAGGTGCGGTATCTGCTCTCGATGCTGCCGCAGAACAACCGCGACGTCCCGCCCCGCGTGGACCCCGACGACCTGGCGGACCGGCGCACCGACGCCCTGTTGGACCTGGTCCCCGTGGACGGCAACCGGCCGTACGACATGACCAAGGTGATCGGGGAACTCGTCGACGACGGGGACTTTCTGGAGGTCCACGAGCGCTGGGCCCGCAACATCATCTGCGCGCTCGCCCGGCTCGACGGCCAGGTGGTGGGCATCGTCGCCAACCAGCCGCAGTCGATGGCCGGCGTCCTCGACATCGCGGCCAGCGAGAAGGCGGCACGCTTCGTGCAACTGTGCGACGCGTTCAGCATCCCGCTGGTGACGCTGCTCGACGTGCCGGGCTTTCTGCCGGGCGTGGACCAGGAGCACGGCGGCATCATCCGGCACGGCGCGAAACTGCTCTACGCCTACTGCAACGCGACCGTGCCGCGCATCTCCCTGATCCTGCGCAAGGCGTACGGCGGTGCGTACATCGTCATGGACTCGCAGTCCATCGGCGCCGACCTGACCTACGCCTGGCCGTCGAACGAGATCGCGGTGATGGGCGCGGAAGGCGCCGCCAACGTTGTCTTCCGCCGGCAGATCGCCGCCGCCGACGACCCCGAGGCGATGCGCGCCAGGCTGGTCAAGGAGTACAAGGCCGAGCTCATGCATCCGTACTACGCGGCCGAGCGCGGCCTGGTCGACGACGTCATCGACCCCGCCGAGACCCGTACGGTACTCATCCGCTCCCTGGCGATGCTGCGCACCAAGCACGCGGAGCTGCCCTCCCGCAAACACGGCAACCCCCCACAGTGACAGGAGAGTTCGTGACCACCAGCGTTCCGTCCATCCAGGTGTTGAAGGGAGAGGCCGGCGCGGAGGAGCTCGCCGCCCTGACCGCCGTCCTCCTCGCCGGCAGTGCGCGACGTCCCGTTCCGGACGGCGACAACGCCCGTGCGGCATCGCTGCGAGCCGGATGGCAGCGCATGGGCCATACCTCCGGGTACGGCGCGCCACAGAGTTGGCGTACATGAGCGCCGCCCGCCTACGCCTCCGTCAGGCCCGCATACGCAAGGTGTTGATCGCCAACCGTGGCGAAATCGCTGTTCGTGTCGCCCGGGCGTGCCGAGACGCCGGTATCGCGAGCGTGGCGGTGTACGCCGAGCCGGACCGGGACGCACTGCATGTGCGGGCCGCCGACGAGGCGTTCGCGCTGGGCGGTGACACCCCCGCGACCAGCTACCTCGACATCACCAAGGTGCTGCAGGCCGCCAAGGACTCCGGCGCGGACGCCATCCACCCCGGCTACGGCTTCCTTTCCGAGAACGCCGACTTCGCCCAGGCCGTCCTGGACGCCCAGCTGATCTGGATCGGCCCGCCCCCGCAGGCCATTCGCGACCTGGGCGACAAGGTCGCCGCCCGGCACATCGCCCAGCGCGCCGGCGCCCCACTGGTCGCCGGCACCCCCGACCCGGTCTCGGGCTCGGACGAGGTCGTGGCCTTCGCCGAGCAGCACGGCCTGCCGATCGCCATCAAGGCGGCCTTCGGCGGCGGCGGCCGCGGCCTGAAGGTCGCCCGCACCCTGGAAGAGGTCCCCGAACTGTACGACTCCGCGGTGCGCGAGGCCATCGCCGCCTTCGGCCGCGGCGAGTGCTTCGTGGAGCGCTACCTCGACCAGCCCCGCCACGTGGAGACCCAGTGCCTGGCCGACTCCCACGGCAACGTGGTCGTCGTCTCCACCCGCGACTGCTCCCTGCAGCGCCGCCACCAGAAGCTCGTCGAGGAGGCCCCGGCCCCGTTCCTCTCCCCCGAGCAGAACGACCAGCTGTACGCCGCCTCCAAGGCCATCCTCAAGGAAGCCGGCTACATCGGCGCGGGCACCGTGGAGTTCCTGGTCGGCACCGACGGCACGATCTCCTTCCTGGAGGTCAACACCCGCCTCCAGGTGGAGCACCCGGTCACCGAGGAGGTCGCCGGTATCGACCTGGTCCGCGAGATGTTCCGCATCGCCGACGGCGAACACCTCGGCTACGGCGACCCGCAACTGCGCGGCCACTCCTTCGAGTTCCGCATCAACGGCGAGGACCCGGGCCGGGGCTTCCTGCCCGCCCCCGGCACCGTCACCACCTTCGCGCCGCCGTCGGGTCCGGGCGTGCGGCTGGACGCGGGCGTGGAGAGCGGTAGCGTCATCGGCCCGGCCTGGGACTCCCTGCTCGCCAAACTGATCGTCACCGGCGCCACCCGCGAGCAGGCCCTGCAGCGGGCCGCCCGCGCGCTGGCCGAGTTCACCGTCGAGGGCATGGCCACCGCCATCCCCTTCCACCGCGCCGTGGTGAAGGATCCGGCGTTTGCCCCCGAACTGACCGGCTCCGCCGACCCGTTCACGGTCCACACCCGCTGGATCGAGACCGAGTTCGTCAACGAGATCAAGCCGTTCGCGGCTCCCGCGGACACCGAGGTGGAGGACGAGCCGGGCCGTGAGACCGTCGTCGTCGAGGTCGGCGGCAAACGCCTGGAAGTCTCCCTGCCCATCTCCCTGGGCATGTCCCTGGCCCGCACCGGCCTCGCCGCCGGCGCCAAGCCCAAACGCCGCGCGGCCAAGAAGTCCGGCCCGGCCGCCTCCGGCGACACCCTCGCCTCCCCCATGCAGGGCACCATCGTCAAGGTCGCCGTCGAGGAGGGCCAGGAGGTCAAGGAAGGCGACCTCGTCGTCGTCCTGGAAGCCATGAAGATGGAACAACCCCTCAACGCCCACCGCTCCGGCACCATCAAGGCCCTCACCGCCGAGGTCGGCGCCTCCGTCACCTCCGGCGCCCTCATCTGCGAAATCAATTCCTAGGGAGACTCCGTGTTCACCAGGCCCGACCTCCCGAATGATTCCGGCGCCCTTGATGAATCCGCCCCCCTGCCATCGAAGGATGTACGCCGGCTGGACCGGGTGATCATCCGGTTCGCGGGGGACTCCGGTGACGGTATGCAGCTCACCGGGGACCGTTTCACCTCCGAGACGGCATCGTTCGGGAACGACCTTTCGACACTGCCGAACTTCCCCGCCGAGATCCGCGCGCCCGCAGGCACCCTGCCGGGCGTTTCGTCTTTCCAGCTGCATTTCGCCGACCACGACATCCTCACCCCCGGCGACGCGCCCAACGTCCTGGTGGCGATGAACCCGGCCGCCCTGAAGGCCAACATCGCCGACGTACCGCGCGGCGCGGAGATCATCGTCAACACGGACGAGTTCACCAAACGGGCGATGCAGAAGGTCGGCTACGCCACGAGCCCTCTGGAGGACGGTTCGCTGGACGGCTACAGCGTCCATCCCGTCCCCCTCACCACGCTGACCGTCGAGGCCCTCAAGGAGTTCGACCTCACCCGCAAGGAGGCCGAGCGCAGCAAGAACATGTTCGCGCTCGGGCTGCTGTCCTGGATGTATCACCGGCCGACCGAGGGCACCGAGAAGTTCCTCACCGCCAAGTTCGCCAAGAAGCCCGATATCGCGGCGGCCAATATCGCCGCGTTCCGGGCGGGCTGGAACTTCGGCGAGACCACCGAGGACTTCGCGGTCTCCTATGAGATCGCGCCGGCCACCGCCGCGTTCCCCACCGGCACCTACCGCAACATCTCCGGGAACCTGGCCCTGTCCTACGGCCTGATCGCCGCCTCGGCCCAGGCCGACCTGCCGCTCTACCTGGGCTCCTACCCGATCACCCCGGCCTCGGACATCCTGCACGAACTGAGCCGGCACAAGAACTTCGGCGTGCGGACCTTCCAGGCCGAGGACGAGATCGCCGGCATCGGCGCCGCACTGGGAGCGGCCTTCGGCGGCTCGCTCGCCGTCACCACCACCTCCGGCCCCGGTGTCGCCCTCAAGAGCGAGACGATCGGGCTCGCCGTCTCGCTGGAACTGCCGCTGCTGGTCATCGACATCCAGCGCGGCGGCCCCTCCACCGGCCTGCCCACCAAGACCGAACAGGCGGACCTGCTCCAGGCCATGTTCGGCCGCAACGGCGAGGCACCGGTGCCGATCGTGGCCCCCCAGACCCCCGCCGACTGCTTCGACGCCGCCATCGAGGCCGCCCGCATCGCGCTGGCCTACCGCACCCCGGTCCTGCTGCTGTCCGACGGCTACCTGGCCAACGGGTCCGAGCCGTGGCGGATCCCGGACACCGACGAACTGCCCGACCTGCGCGTGCAGTTCGCCCAGGGACCCAACCACACCCTCAACGACGGCACCGAGGTCTTCTGGCCCTACAAACGCGACCCCCAGACCCTCGCCCGCCCGTGGGCCATCCCCGGCACACCCGGTCTGGAACACCGCATCGGCGGCATCGAGAAGCAGGACGGCACCGGCAACATCTCCTACGACCCCGCCAACCACGACTTCATGGTCCGCACCCGCCAGGCGAAGATCGACGGCATCGACGTACCGGACATGAAGGTAGACGACCCCTCCGGCGCGGCCACCACCCTCGTGCTCGGCTGGGGCTCCACGTATGGACCCATCACCGCCGCCGTGCGGCGGCTGCGCGGGGCCGGGGAGGCGATCGCCCAGGCACACCTGCGGCACCTCAACCCCTTCCCCGCGAATCTCGGCACCGTGCTGAAGGGTTACGACACGGTGGTGATCCCCGAGATGAACCTCGGGCAGCTCGCCACCCTGGTCAGGGCGAAATACCTGGTGGACGCCCACTCCTACAACCAGGTCAACGGAATGCCGTTCAAGGCCGAACAGCTTGCCACGGCTCTCAAGGAGGCCATCGATGGCTGAGACGACCACCAAAGGCCCGGGCACGATCGAGGCGCTCACTCTGGTGCCCAAGGCCGAGGCCAGGCAGTCCATGAAGGACTTCAAGTCCGACCAGGAAGTGCGCTGGTGCCCCGGCTGCGGCGACTACGCGATCCTCGCCGCGGTGCAGGGCTTCATGCCCGAACTGGGTCTCGCCAAGGAGAACATCGTCTTCGTCTCGGGCATCGGCTGCTCGTCCCGCTTCCCGTACTACATGAACACCTACGGGATGCACTCCATCCACGGCCGGGCGCCGGCGATCGCCACCGGGCTCGCCTCCTCCCGCCGCGACCTGTCCGTGTGGGTGGTGACCGGTGACGGCGACGCGCTGTCCATCGGCGGCAACCACCTCATCCACGCCCTGCGCCGCAACGTCAACCTGAAGATCCTCCTCTTCAACAACCGCATCTACGGACTCACCAAGGGCCAGTACAGCCCCACCTCAGAGGTCGGCAAAATCACCAAGTCCACACCGATGGGCTCCCTCGACGCACCCTTCAACCCCGTGTCACTGGCCATCGGCGCCGAGGCCTCGTTCGTGGCACGGACCGTCGACTCCGACCGCAAACACCTCACCGAAGTCCTGCGCCAGGCCGCCGCCCACCGGGGCACCGCCCTCGTCGAGATCTACCAGAACTGCAACATCTTCAACGACGGCGCCTTCGAAGCCCTCAAGGACCGGCAGCAGGCCGAGGAGGCGGTGATCCGCCTGGAACACGGACAGCAGATCCGCTTCGGGGCACCGCTCGACAGCGGTGTCGTACGCGATGAGCGGACCGGCGACCTCAAGGTCGTCACCGTCACTCCGGAGAACGAGGCGCAGATCCTGGTCCACGACGCGCACTCCGCGTCCCCCACCACCGCGTTCGCACTCTCCCGGCTCGCCGACCCGGACACACTCCACCACACACCCATCGGTGTGTTCCGCTCCGTCGACCGGCCCGTCTACGACGTCCAGATGTCGGACCAACTCGACGCGGCCATCGAACAGAACGGCAAGGGCGAACTCTCCGCGCTGCTTGCCGGCGGCGACGCCTGGACCGTACTCGACTCGCGCTGAACGTGACGTCCTGCTCTTCGTAGAACACCCTTCGACGCCCCCCGGTACCGCGGCCTGAGCCGCGGTACCGGGGGGCTTTCGGCGTTCGCGCGTCCGGCAGGCCGGGAGCGCTCCCTAACGCCGCGTCCGATCCGTTCCCCGTTCGAGGTTCGATCCGCCCCCCTTCACGGTGTGAACTCCCCTGCCCCCTAAAGGCTTTCTCTGCTTTATCTCTTGACGACCGGAGTGCCGAAGAGCACATTGGCCGCGCGGCCGTTTTGAGAGCGCTCTCAAATGCTCTCGCGTACCCACGAACCACCCCGGAACACCCCCGAACCACCCGCGCACCCCCACTCCGTACCCGAAGAGGCACCCATGAGGGAAACTTCAGGCACACCCGTCAGACGCGGTCCACTCCGACGCACGCTCATCGCGCTGGTCAGCGTGTTGAGCCTCGCGGCGGCCGGGGCATCGGCGGCAGAGGCGGACGCGCCCGCGCCGCCCACCGGCTGGACCCAGGTCTTCGTCGACGACTTCAACGGCACGGCGGGCACCGGCGTCAACACCTCGAACTGGCAGTACGCGACCGGCCACGGCTACCCGGGCGGGCCCGCCAACTGGGGCACGGGCGAGATCGAGAACATGACGTCCAGCACCAACAACGTGGCGCTGGACGGCGCCGGGAACCTCCGGATCACCCCCCGCCGGGACGCGGCGGGCAACTGGACCTCGGGCCGTATCGAGACCAACCGCACCGACTTCCAGCCGCCCGCCGGTGGCAAGCTGCGTGTCCAGTCCCGGATCCAGATGCCGAACGTGACGGGCGCCGCCGCCCGCGGCTACTGGCCGGCGTTCTGGATGCTGGGCGCGCCCTACCGCGGCAACTACCAGAACTGGCCGAGCGTCGGCGAGTTGGACATCCTGGAGAACGTCCAGGGTCTCAACACCGTGTGGGCCACGATGCATTGCGGCACCAACCCCGGCGGCCCCTGCAACGAGACGACCGGCCTCGGCGGCTCCACCGCCTGCCCGGGCGCGACCTGCCAGGCGGGCTTCCACACGTACGGCATGGAGTGGGACCGGTCGACGAGCCCGGAGGAGATCCGCTTCTACGTCGACGGCATCAACTACCACACCGTACGGGCGAATCAAGTCGACGCGACGACCTGGTCGAACGCCACGAACCACGGTTTCTTCATCATCCTGAACGTGGCGATGGGCGGCGGTTTCGTGGACGCCTTCGGCGGCGGCCCGGACGGGGCCACCGTGCCCGGCCATCCACTCGTCGTCGACTACGTCCAGGTGCTGCAGTCCACTGGCGGCACCACGCCTCCGCCGACCGGCAACCGTGACGCGTACAGCGCGATCCAGGCCGAGTCGTTCGACGGGCAGAGCGGCACGATCACCGAGACCACGACCGACACGGGCGGCGGCCAGAACATCGGCGCCCTCGCCAACGGCGACTGGGCCCTCTTCCGGGGCGTCAACTTCGGCTCCACGGCGGCCAGGCAGTTCAGCGCCCGGGTCGCGAGCGGCGTGGGGGGCGGCGCCAGTGGCCTGGTCGAAGTCCGCCTCGACAGCCGTACGAACGCCCCGATCGGCACCTTCGCGCTCGCCAACACCGGCGGGTGGCAGAGCTGGCGGACCGTCCCGACGAACATCAGCAGCGTCACCGGGACGCACGACGTCTATCTGACCTTCACGAGCGGCCAGCCCGCGGACTTCGTGAACGTGAACTGGTTCAGCTTCGCCCGCTGAGAGCCGAGTCGGAGAGGAGGGGGCGGGCCGGTCAGGCCCGCCCCCTCCTTCAGTTCCCCAGTGCGGGTTCGTCAGCTCTCAGTGCAGTTCCGACCGGAACGCCGCCGGCGCCACCCCGGTGTGCTGGTGGAAGAACTTGGTGAAGTTGGCCGCGTCGGGGAAGCCCACCGAGACCCCGACGCGGCCGATCGGCATGTCCGTGTGGGCGAGGAGCCGCTTGGCCTCCAGGACGACCCGCTTGTCGATGAAGCCCTTCGGGGTCTCGCCCGTCGCGGCGCGGACCGCCCGGACGAGGGTGCGGCGGGAGTAGCCGAGGGTGTCGGCGTACGCGCTGACGCTGTGGTTGGTGGCGAAGCCCTTCTCGACCGCCTCGCGGAAGCGGGTGAAGGTGGTGTCCGCCTGGTCGCGTGCCGCGTCGGCGGAGCTGGCGGCCAGATGGGCGAGGCGGAGCAGGAACGCCGTCAGGGAGTGCCGCAGCACGGATGTGTGCAGGCTGAGCGGCAGTGTGGTCGTGTCGACGTACTCGCGTTCCAGTTGGGCGAGGCCTGCCCGCAGTCCGGCGAGCTGGGCCGGGTCGGGCCTGAGCAGGGGCGGCAGGTCGTAGCGGTAGAGGCCGGTCGACTCGACCGTGGCGCGGGGCAGGAAGCCCGGCTGCATGATCAGGACCGTTCCGCGATAGGCCTCCGTACTGGAGAAACGGTGGACCTGGCCGGGGCGTATCCACAGGACCTCACCGGCGGAGACCTCGTACTCGGTGAAGTCGACCATGTGCCGGACCGGTCCTTCCCCGAAGAGCATGACCACGTGGAAGTCGATGCGGTGGACGCGCTCGATCGCCTCGTTCGCGTGCCAGGTCCGGCCGGGCTCCATCGGACCGACCTGCATGCCGACTCCGCAGACGCTCAGGTCGACGGGAAAGGGAAAGGTCCTGATCCCGTCGCCGCCGTCACCGTCTGGACCGCCGCCGACGTCACGGCCGCCACCTTCCCGGCCGCCACCGCCTTGGGTGCTTCTGTCCGCCATGTCCCTCTCGCGTCGGCTCGGTCCCGCAGTCGTTGTCCCACTTTCACCAAAGGCTGACACAGGGCCACCTTCCCCGGCAAAAGTCAGACTTTTAAGTTTGAACGCAACCGAGCAGTTACTGGGCTTCTACCAAGGACTTCTTGAAGATGAGCACGCAGACACCTGACAGCTTTGAGTGGACCGACCTGGACCGGCGAGCCGTCGACACGGCCCGTCTGCTTGCGGCGGACGCCGTGCAGAAGGTCGGCAACGGCCACCCCGGAACCGCGATGAGCCTGGCCCCGGCGGCGTACACCCTCTTTCAGAAGGTGATGCGACACGATCCCGCGGACCCCGAGTGGACCGGCCGCGACCGCTTCGTCCTCTCCCCCGGCCACACCTCGCTGACCCTCTACACCCAGCTCTTCCTCTCCGGATACGAGCTGGAGCTGGACGACCTCAAGGCGTTCCGCACGCACGGCTCGAAGACGCCCGGCCACCCGGAGTACGGGCACACGGCCGGGGTCGAGACGACCACGGGCCCCCTCGGCCAGGGCGTCGCCAACGCGGTGGGCATGGCGATGGCCGCCCGCTTCGAGCGCGGTCTGTTCGACCCCGAGGCCCCCGAGGGCGAGTCCCCCTTCGACCACACCGTCTGGGCGATCGTCTCGGACGGCGACCTGGAGGAGGGCATCTCCGCCGAGGCGTCCTCGCTCGCCGGCCACCAGAAGCTCGGCAACCTCGTCTTCGTCTACGACGACAACCACATCTCCATCGAGGGCGACACCGCCACCGCCTTCTCCGAGGACGTGCTGAAGCGGTACGAGGCGTACGGCTGGCACGTGCAGCGGATCGAGCCCGCGCTCGGCGGCGACATCGACCCGCACGCGCTCCACGAGGCCCTCACCGCGGCCAAGGCCGAGACCGGGCGCCCCTCGATCATCGCGATGCGCACGATCATCGCCTGGCCCGCCCCGAACGCCCAGAACACCGAGGCCGCGCACGGCTCGGCACTCGGCGCCGAGGAGATCGCGGCCACCAAGCGCCTCCTGGGCTTCGACCCGGAGCAGACCTTCGAGGTAGCGGACGAGGTACTCGCCCACGCCCGCCGGGCCCTCGACCGGGGCGCCGAGGCGCACGCCGCCTGGAACAAGCAGCTGGCCGAGTGGCGCACCGCGCAGCCCGCGCGCGCCAAGCTCTTCGACCGGATCGTGGCCGGTCAGCTCCCCGAGGGCTGGGAGTCCGCCCTGCCGGTGTTCGAGGCGGGCACGTCCGTCGCGACCCGTGCCGCGTCCGGCAAGGTCCTCCAGGCGCTCGGCGATGTGCTCCCCGAGCTGTGGGGCGGCTCCGCCGACCTGGCCGGCTCGAACA
This sequence comes from Streptomyces sp. NPDC050988, assembly GCF_044456225.1. Classification (NCBI taxonomy): domain Bacteria; kingdom Bacillati; phylum Actinomycetota; class Actinomycetes; order Kitasatosporales; family Streptomycetaceae; genus Streptomyces; species Streptomyces sp. NPDC050988. The sequence goes on from NZ_JBITFQ010000001.1 coordinate 1,066,638, forward strand.
ACACCACCATCGACAAGTCCTCGTCCTTCCTCCCGAAGGGCAACCCGCTGCCGGAGGCCGACCCGTACGGCCGAACCGTCCACTTCGGAATCCGCGAGCACTCGATGGCCGCCGAGATGAACGGCATCGCGCTGCACGGCAACACCCGGATCTACGGCGGCACGTTCCTCGTCTTCTCCGACTACATGCGCAACGCCGTCCGCCTTTCGGCCCTGATGCAGCTGCCGGTGACGTACGTCTGGACGCACGACTCGATCGGCCTCGGCGAGGACGGCCCGACCCACCAGCCGGTCGAACACCTCGCCTCGCTCCGTGCCATCCCGGGCCTGAACATCGTGCGCCCGGCCGACGCCAACGAGACGTCGATCGCCTGGGCCGAGATCCTGAAGCGGCACGCCACCAACCCGGCCCCGCACGGCCTCGCCCTCACCCGTCAGGGCGTGCCGACGTACGAGGCCAACCCCGAGGCGGCGAAGGGTGGTTACGTCCTGCGCGACTCCTCCACCGGGACCTCGGACGTGATTCTCATCGCGACCGGCTCCGAGGTGCAGCTCGCCGTCGCGGCACGTGAGCAGCTGGAAGCCGAGGGAGTGGGCACCCGTGTGGTGTCCATGCCGTCCGTGGAGTGGTTCGAGGAGCAGTCCGCCGAGTACCGGGAGAGCGTCCTGCCGATGTCCGTGAAGGCCCGCGTGGCGGTCGAGGCCGGGATCGGTCTGACCTGGTACCGGTACGTCGGTGACCATGGACGCATCGTCTCCCTCGAACACTTCGGCGCCTCCGCCGACGCCAAGACCCTCTTTGCCGAGTTCGGCTTCACACCCGAGAACGTGGCCGCCACCGCCAAGGAATCCCTGGCCGCCGTCCGCGGTTGATCCGATCGCCCGAAGGAAGATGATCACTGTGACCGAAACAATCGCGACCACCGAAGCGACCGCGACCGCGGAAACCCTCAAGAACCTCTCCGCCGAAGGCGTCTCCATCTGGCTGGACGACCTCTCGCGCAAGCGGATCACATCCGGCAACCTCGCCGAACTCATCGAGACCAGGCACGTGGTGGGCGTCACCACCAACCCGTCGATCTTCCAGGCCGCGATCGGCTCGGGCGAGGGTTACGAGGAGCAGCTGGCGGACCTCGCCACGCGCGGCGTCACGGTCGACGAGGCCGTACGGATGATGACCACCGCCGACGTCCGCGCCGCCGCCGACATCCTGCGTCCGGTGTACGACGCGACCGGCGGCCGGGACGGCCGGGTCTCCATCGAGGTCGACCCGCGCCTCGCCCACGACACGAAGGCGACGGTCGCCGAGGCCAAGCAGCTCGCCTGGCTGGTCGACCGCCCGAACGTGATGATCAAGATCCCGGCGACGAAGGCCGGTCTCCCCGCGATCACCGAGGTCGTCGGCCGCGGGATCAGCGTCAACGTCACGCTGATCTTCTCGCTGGAGCGCTACCGCGAGGTGATGGACGCCTACCTGACCGGTCTGGAGAAGGCGCGGGCCGCGGGCCTCGACCTCTCCGCCATCCACTCCGTGGCCTCCTTCTTCGTCTCCCGCGTCGACAGCGAGATCGACAAGCGGCTCGCGAAGGTGGGCACGGACGAGGCCCTCGCCCTCAAGGGCAGGGCGGCGCTCGCCAACGCGCGGCTCGCGTACGAGGCGTACGAGGACGTCTTCTCCTCGGACCGCTGGACCGCCCTCGGCGGGAGCGCCAACAGGCAGCGTCCGCTGTGGGCCTCGACCGGCGTCAAGGACCCGGCCTACAAGGACACGCTGTACGTCGACGAACTGGTCGCGCCCGGCACGGTCAACACCATGCCGGAGGCCACGCTCGACGCCACCGCCGACCACGGTGAGATCCGCGGCGACACGGTGACCGGCGGCTACGCCCAGGCCCGCGCCGACCTGGCGGCCGTCGAGAAGCAGGGCATCTCGTACGACGAGGTCGTACGACAGTTGGAGGACGAGGGCGTCGCCAAGTTCGAGGCCGCCTGGGGCGAACTGCTCGACGCGGTCGCCGTCTCACTGAGCCGCAAGGGAGTTGACGGGGAATGAGCGACAAGCTTCCCGAGGGAACCTCGGCGAAGGCATCCGAAGCGGCAGCAGAGACCGAGGCCGCCGCAGCCGAGACGGACGGTACGACGCAGGACGCCCCCGCCCCCGCCCCCGCCCCCGCCCCCGCCGACCTCACGTCCGAGTCCCTCGCCCAGGCGCTGGATCTCGCGTCCGGCTGGGACAACCCCCTGCGCCACCCCGGCGACCGCCGTCTGCCGAAGATCGCCGGGCCGTCCGGTCTGGTCATCTTCGGGGTCACCGGCGACCTGGCCCGCAAGAAGCTGATGCCGGCCGTCTACGACCTGGCCAACCGCGGACTGCTCCCGCCCGGCTTCTCCCTCGTCGGCTTCGCCCGGCGCGACTGGGAGGACGAGGACTTCGCCCAGATCGTCCACGACTCGGTGCGCGAACACGCCCGTACGGAGTTCCGTGAGGAGGTCTGGCAGCAGCTCGCCGAGGGCATGCGGTTCATCCCGGGCGACTTCGGCGACGACCAGGCGTTCAAGCAACTACGCGCCGCCGTCGAGGAGTTGGACGCCTCCCGGGGCACCAGCGGCAACTACGCCTTCTACCTCTCCGTACCGCCGAAGTTCTTCCCGAAGGTCGTCAAGCAGCTCAAGAAGCACGGGCTGGCCGACGCCCCGGCGGGTTCCTGGCGGCGCGCGGTGATCGAGAAGCCCTTCGGCCACAACCTCAAGAGCGCCCGTGAGCTGAACAAGGTGCTGCACGACGTGTTCGACCCGGAGCAGGTCTTCCGGATCGACCACTACCTCGGCAAGGAGACCGTCCAGAACATCCTGGCGCTCCGCTTCGCCAACCAGATGTACGAGCCGATCTGGAACCGGTCGTACGTGGACCACGTACAGATCACGATGGCCGAGGACATCGGCATCGGCGGCCGCGCGGGCTACTACGACGGCATCGGCTCGGCCCGTGACGTCATCCAGAACCACCTGCTCCAGCTGATGGCCCTGACCGCGATGGAGGAGCCCATCGCCTTCGACGCGGACTCGCTGCTCACCGAGAAGCTCAAGGTCCTCAAGTCGGTGCGGCTGCCGGAGGACCTGGGCGAGCACACCGTGCGCGGGCAGTACGCGGAGGGCTGGCAGGGCGGCGCGAAGGTGCCCGGCTACCTCGAAGAGGACGGCATCGACCCCGCGTCGAAGACCGACACGTACGCGGCCGTCAAGCTGGAGGTCGACAACCGCCGCTGGGCGGGCGTCCCCTTCTACCTGCGGACCGGCAAGCGGCTCGGCCGGCGGGTCACCGAGATCGCGGTCGTCTTCCAGCGCGCCCCGCACTCCCCGTTCGACTCGACCGCCACGGAGGAGCTCGGCGCCAACGCCATCGTCTTCCGTGTCCAGCCCGACGAGGGCATGACGGTGCGCTTCGGATCGAAGGTGCCGGGTACGTCGATGGAGATCCGGGACGTGTCCATGGACTTCGCCTACGGCGAGTCGTTCACGGAGTCCAGCCCGGAGGCGTACGAACGGCTGATCCTGGATGTCCTGCTCGGCGACGCCAATCTCTTCCCCCGTCACCAGGAGGTGGAAGAGTCCTGGAAGATCCTCGATCCGATCGAGGAGTACTGGGACAAGAACGGCAGGCCGGCGCAGTACGCCTCGGGCAGCTGGGGTCCCGGGGAAGCCGACGAGATGCTCGCACGAGACGGACGGAGCTGGCGCAGGCCATGAAGATCGACCTGACCGACACCACGGCAAGCAAGATCAACAAGGCCCTAGTGGAGGGCCGCCGCGCCATCGGCACGCCTGCCGTGGGCATGGTCCTGACGATGGTCATCGTCACGGACGAGGAGAACGCCTACGACTCGATCAAGGCGGCCGAGGAGGCCTCGCACGAGCACCCCTCGCGCACCCTGGTCGTCATCAAGCGGCATGTCCGCACCCCGCGCGACCGCACGAACTCGCACCTCGACGCCGACGTCCGCGTGGGCGCCGACGCGGGCACCGGCGAGACGGTCGTGCTGCGGCTGTACGGCGAGGTGTCCGAGCACGCCGACTCGGTGGTCCTGCCGCTGCTGCTGCCGGACGCGCCGGTCGTCGTCTGGTGGCCGGTGGACGCGCCCGAGGTCCCGGCCAAGGACCCGCTGGGCGCCCTCGCACAGCGCCGGATCACCGACATGTACGCGGTCGAGGCACCGCTCGCGGCCCTGGAGGCCCGTGCCGCCTCGTACGCGCCGGGCGACACCGACCTGGCCTGGACCCGGCTGACTCCGTGGCGTTCCATGCTCGCGGCCGCCCTGGACCAGGCCCGTACGAAGGTCACCTCGGCCGCCGTGGAGAGCGAGGCCGAGAACCCGAGCGCCGAACTGCTGGCCCGCTGGCTGGAGGCCCGCCTCCAGGTCCCGGTCGAGCGTGTCGTGACCGCGGGCCCGGTCGTCACCGCCGTCCGGCTCGGCACCAAGGGCGGCGAGATCATCATCGACCGTCCCGAGGGCCCGCTCGCGACACTGTCGCTGCCGGGCCAGCCCTCGCGCACCCTCGCGCTGAAGGTCCGCAGCACCTCCGAGCTGATCGCCGAGGAGCTGCGGCGCCTGGACGCGGACGAGATGTACGCCGTCGCCCTGCGCGGTGACGACACCGGAGAGGAGGAGAGCCGTGCCTGACACACCTCCGTCCGAGCCCCGGACGCCCAGGCTCACCCGTCGCCCCGAGTGGACGGCCCTGGAGGACCACCGCGCCGGTCCGCTCCTCCATCCGCAGCTGCGCGAACTGTTCGCCACGGACCCCGAGCGCGCCGAGCGCTACACCGTGCGCGTCGGTGACCTGCGCATCGACTACTCCAAGCACCTGATCACCGACGAGACGCTCGCGCTGCTCCAGGAACTCGCCACCGCCACCGACGTGTTCGGGCTGCGGGACGCGATGTTCCGCGGCGAGCGGATCAACGTCACCGAGGGGCGGGCCGTGCTGCACACCGCGCTGCGCGCCCCGCTCGACGCGGTCGTCGAGGTCGCCGGCGAGAACGTCGTGCCCAAGGTGCACGCCGTGCTCGACAAGATGTCCGACTTCGCCGAGCAGGTCCGCTCCGGCAAGTGGACCGGCCACACGGGCAGGCGCATCCGCAACGTCGTCAACATCGGCATCGGCGGCTCCGACCTCGGTCCGGCGATGGCGTACGAGGCCTTGCGCGCCTTCACCGACCGCGACCTGACGGTCCGCTTCGTGTCGAACGTGGACGGGGCCGACCTGCACGAGGCGGTGCGGGACCTGGATCCGGCGGAGACGCTGTTCGTCGTCGCCTCGAAGACGTTCACCACCATCGAGACGATCACCAACGCGACCTCGGCACGGTCCTGGCTCCTCGCCGGCCTCGGCCGTGAGTCCGAGGCCGTCGCCAAGCACTTCGTGGCGCTGTCCACGAACGTCGACAAGGTCGCGGACTTCGGTATCGACACGGCCAACATGTTCGAGTTCTGGGACTGGGTCGGCGGCCGCTACTCGTTCGACTCGGCGATCGGCCTGTCGCTGATGATCGCGATCGGCCCGGACCGCTTCCGGGAGATGCTCGACGGGTTCAGGATCGTCGACGAACACTTCCGCACGGCCCCCGCCGAGGCCAACGCGCCTTTGCTGCTCGGCCTGTTGGGCGTCTGGTACGGCGACTTCTTCGGCGCCCAGTCGCACGCGGTGCTGCCGTACTCGCACTACCTGTCCAAGTTCACCGCGTACTTGCAGCAGCTCGACATGGAGTCCAACGGCAAGTCCGTGGACCGCGAGGGAAACCCGGTCGAGTGGCAGACGGGCCCGGTCGTCTGGGGCACGCCCGGCACCAACGGCCAGCACGCGTACTACCAGTTGCTCCACCAGGGCACGAAGACGATCCCGGCCGACCTGATCGGCTTCGTCAACCCGGTCGACGAGCTGGGGGCCGAACTCGCCGCCCAGCACGACCTGTTGATGGCGAACCTCTTCGCCCAGGGCCAGGCCCTCGCGTTCGGCAAGTCCGCCGACGAGGTACGCGCCGAGGGGGTGCCCGAGGAGGAGGTGCCGCACCGCACGTTCCGCGGCAACCACCCCACGACGACCGTCCTGGCCGCCGAGTTGACCCCCTCCGTCCTCGGTCAGCTGATCGCCCTCTACGAGCACAAGGTGTTCGTCCAGGGCGCGATCTGGAACATCGACTCCTTCGACCAGTGGGGCGTCGAGCTCGGCAAGGTCCTCGCCAAGCGCGTCGAACCCGCCCTCACCGAGGGCGCCGACGTCCCCGGTCTCGATCCCTCCACCGCCGCCCTCGTGGCCACGTACCGCACTCTGCGAAAGAAGTGAACTGACATGACTGCGATGCAGCTCGGTCTCATCGGCCTCGGCAAGATGGGCGGCAACATGCGCGAGCGGATCCGCCGCGCGGGCCACACCGTGATCGGCTACGACCGCAACCCGGACCTCTCCGACGTCAGCAGCCTGACCGAACTGGTCGGCAAGCTCGAAGGCCCGCGCGTGGTCTGGGTGATGGTCCCGGCCGGGGCTCCCACGCAGGGCGTCATCGACGAACTCGGCGACCTGCTGGAGCCGGGCGACACCGTCGTCGACGGCGGCAACTCCCGCTGGACGGACGACGAGAAGCACGCCGAGGAACTGGCGGCCAAGGGCATCGGCTTCGTGGACGCCGGTGTCTCGGGCGGCGTCTGGGGCCTGCAGAACGGCTATGCCCTGATGGTCGGCGGCGACGCCGAGCACATCGCCAAGGTCCAGCCGATCTTCGACGCGCTCAAGCCGGAGGGCGACGCCGGGTTCGTCCACGCGGGCAAGGTGGGCGCCGGCCACTTCTCGAAGATGGTCCACAACGGCATCGAGTACGCCATGATGCAGGCCTACGCCGAGGGCTGGGAGCTCCTCGAAGCGGTGCACTCCGTCACGGATGTGCGCGAGGTGTTCCGCTCCTGGCAGGAGGGCACGGTCATCCGTTCCTGGCTGCTCGACCTGGCGGTCAACGCACTGGACGAGGACGAGCACCTGCAGCAGCTCCGCGGTTACGCGGAGGACTCCGGCGAGGGCCGCTGGACCGTCGAGGCGGCCATCGACAACTCCGTGCCGCTGCCCGCCATCACGGCCTCCCTCTTCGCGCGGTTCTCGTCCCGGCAGGACGACTCGCCGCAGATGAAGATGGTCGCGGCGCTGCGCAACCAGTTCGGCGGCCACGCCGTCGAGTCCGCGAAGTAGGGGTCACCAGTCATGGGCGACCTCCTTCTCGTCCGGCACGGCGAGACCGAGTGGAGCAGGTCGGGCCGGCACACCAGCTGGACCGATCTGCCCCTCACCCAGCGCGGTGAGGAACAGGCCAAGTCCCTCGTCCCGCTGTTCGCCGGACGGCACTTCGCGCTCGTACTCACCAGTCCACTCGGGCGGGCGATACGGACCGCGGAGCTGGCGGGGCTGACCGGGGCGGTGTCCGATCCGGACATGCACGAGTGGGACTACGGGGCGTACGAGGGTATTGCCACCGTGGACATCCATCTGACTCGGCCCGACTGGTACTTGTGGAACGACGGGGTGCCGGCGGGGCCGGACGGGCATCCGGGCGAGTCCCCCGACGAGGTGGGTGAGCGGGCCGATCGGGTTCTGGCGCGGGCGGAGAAGGCGCTCGGTGAGGGTGACGTGGTTCTTGTCGCGCACGCCCACTTCCTGCGTGTCCTGACCGCGCGGCGGCTTGGTCTCTCCGCTGCGGACGGGCGCCTGTTCCGACTCGGAACCGGCACGCTGAGTCGGCTCTCGACGGAGCACGACCGGCCGGTCATCAGCGAGTGGAACACGCTTCCGCCTGCGTAGCTTTCCTCGCCCCCGCCGCCCCTACCCATTCCCGTCCCTCTGGGGCTCCGCCCCAGACCCCGTGGGGTTTGTTGTTGGGTGCGGGCCGGTGGGGGCTTGTCGCGCAGTTCCCCGCGCCCCTAAAGACCTTAGGGGCGCGGGGAACTGCGCAGTCTTTTGGGGGTTCGGGGGCGGAGCCCC